>JBMOKE010000199.1:0-4001 GCA_049315425.1 Mycobacterium sp.
CGGTACTGAGGTCGCCTGAAACACCCCGATCCACAGGTATTGACAATTGCTCGTGTATGCGGTGGGCAGCGGCCTCACCGCCAATATCTACGCCGCCACCAACGGTGGCGGCCTGTCGGTCTCCCCCGACGGCGGCTCAACCTGGACCACCTACACCACCGCCAGCCCCGGCGGCGGACTCGGCTCCGACTACGTGAACGGGGTGTATGCGGTGGGCAGCGGCCAGTCCGCCGACATCTACGCCGCCACCGGTGGCGGTGGCCTGTCGGTCTCCGGCGACGGCGGCTCAACCTGGACCACCTACACCACCGCCAGCCCCGGCGGCGGACTCGGCTCCGACTACGTGAACGGGGTGTACGCGGTGGGCAGCGGCGACACCGCCGACATCTACGCTGCCACCGGCGGTGGCCTGTCGGTCTCCGGCGACGGCGGCGCGAACTGGACCACCTACAACCCCGGCAACACCAGATACGGAATCGGCTCCTACGCTGTGAGTGGGGTATACGCGGTGGGCAGCGGTCAGACCGCCACCATCTACGCCGCCACCGGCGGTGGCTTGTCCGTCTCCGGCGACGGCGGCGCGACCTGGACCAACTACACCACCGCCACCACCAACGGCGGACTCGGCTCCAACACCGTGCGCGGGGTGTACGCGGTGGGCAGCGGCCAGACCGCCACCATCTACGCCGCCACCGACGGTGGCTTATCCATCTCGGCAAACGGCGGCGCGACCTGGACCAACTACACCACCACCTCCACCAACGGCGGACTCGGTTCCAACACCGTGCGCGGGGTGTATGCGGTGGGCAGCGGCCCAACCGCCACCATCTACGCCGCTACGAACCCGACTTATAACCCTAATACTCGGAACTTCGTCGGCGGCGGCTTGTCCATCTCCCAGGCCGCCGTCGCCCCCGGCGGCAACGGCGGTAACGGCGGTAACGGCGGCAACGGCGGCACGACCGGTCTCGGCGGGAAGGGCGGAGCTGCCGGTAGCCCCGGCGGCACCGCTGGCTCTAATGGCACCAGTGGTGGCAACAGGGTGTAACGCGCTTGGGGGCTTCTCGTCGCGCCCTTGCCACCTGTCGCAATTCTTTCGTTGTGAGTTTCTCGAAAGTCGCGGCCAAACTGCCGGAGTTGCGGGGTGGCTTCACGGCAGGGATTTCACCCACCCCCTGCTCCTTCGGGAGGCCTGCATCAGGCCTTCTCTTTGGGGGCAGCGCGTTAATTAGGCTGCGCAGGCGGGGGTTCTTATCCGCGTTTCTAGACGTGTGGATATCATCGGGGACTAACTCAGAACCAGAGGACGTCAAGGATGGTCAATCTCGCACCTAGTTTTAGGCGCGCTAGAAATGGGTACGACCCTCACGTCGTTGACGATTTCATCAACGAGCAGGCGTACATGCAGCAGGCCCTCGAGACGGAGGTACTTAACCTACGTTCTCGGTTGGCGGAATCGTCAGCCGAGGTAGATAGCCTCCGAACCGAGACTGCGCAGCTCGCGACGACCTCAACATCGCCGCAGGCGATGACCGACCGGATTGCCAAAATGCTTCGGGTCGCAGTTGATGAAGTTTCGGAGATGCAGTACGACGCCAGGTTAGAAGCCGAGTCGATGATCGTTAACGCGCAGGCCGAGGCTGAGGCGTCCCAGGCGAAGCATCGGCAGCAGCTAGCGGAGTTGGCGGCTCGTCAGCGTGCTATGGAGACCGAATATGCCGAGGTGATGAACCGCGCACGGGAAGAAGCTGCTCGGATTGTCGCTCAGGCCGTCAGCGAGTCGGAACGTATGCGGGAGTTGGAGAGCCTCCGTCGAGATCAGGCTGAGACCGAACTCAACACAGAGTTGACCAGGCTTCGCCGTGAGACGGAGACCAAGGTCGAGGAACAAATCCGCGCTACCGCGCAGGAGTGCGAATTCAGGATACTTGACTCCAAGGCCGAGGCGGAACGCAGATTGCGTGTCGCCAACGAGCAAATCGACCGCCGCCTCCAAGAGGCTCGCCGCGCCCTGGATGAGATCGCAGAAAAGCGCATTTCCATCCTGGAACAACTATCAGAGATTCATGGCAGCCTGCAATCCATACCTACAATCCTCGACAACGCCTACCGTGAGGTCAACGTCGTTCCGGAATCCGGCATCGCACTCACCCACATCGTGGAGGAGGCGTCCGACCAAACCAGCACCAGCGAGGTCCACACAGTCCTGGCCGACGCACCACAGTCCGAAGAGCAACACGCCGCCTACACCGTTGGGTTCGACACCGACGGCAAGAACAGCGAGTAACGGTATGCAAGTTCATACTCTTGCCCAGATTGCCGCGGGCTACGGCGTGCAACCGATGGAAATCGCCACGTTGGTCGGGATGCACTCAATGGACCCCCACGCCGCACTAACTGACGAGCAGACGGCGTCGATCATCAGAGTTGCAGACGGCAGCGACTTCTTTGGCGACTCGCAGTCCGGTGGTCATCGATTTCTTTGACTTCGCCAGAGCCGCCGCGACTACACCTACGACCGACCTCGCCAAGGACGTGTTACCGCGAGGAAATTGCCAATCTACCAAGCGGCCGGTCTCGGCGGAGGGGCCGCCAACGGGCGGCCATAACGGCGTGTAACACTCCGTAGTACTTGTCACCGCAATCGTTCGAACTGTCGCAATTCTTTAGTTTCGGACACTGAGTGGCGAGTCCCTATGCGCTACAGAGAAGCCCAGCTCAATCTGTTGCAAAAGTTGATTCAAAATAGGGATGGCAGAAACCAGCACCCGAGCCATGGACGCCGCAAGATAAGACCGGGCGCAACGCTCGTTGGTATTAAATGCGGAAATGGCATACCCCTGCGCACACCGGATCCATTGCGGTCGTCACTCCATCCGCGCAGACTCTGAAGTCATGAACAACCCCGTCGGATGGTTCAAGATCTATGTGCGCGATATGTCCCGCGCCAAAGCGTTCTACGAGTCCCTGTTAGGCCGGACGCTGCATCAACTACCGGAGCCCGCCGGACCGGACAGCCCCGAGATGCTGGTGTTCGATATGGACGGCGACGCGTTCGGTGCGTCCGGAGCGTTGGTGCGCATGGCTGGCTTCGAGCCGGGCGGAAACGCCGTGCTGGTGTACTTCTCCTGCGACGACTGCGCCGTGGAAGCGGCCCGGGTCGAAGTCGCCGGCGGGCAGATCGTCAAGCCGAAAACATCCATCGGACCCTACGGTGCGATCGCACTGGTGACTGATACCGAGGGAAACATGATCGGCCTGCACTCGCTGTCGTGATCGCGGGAAACCCTCAGCGCTCCAAAGCCTTTGCGCACCCGGCGAGGATTGCGCGGAAATTCCATGGCAGCAGCCGCGCACTGACCGCCTCCATGGCTTTTCCGCCGGCGTGAATCGGATGGGTGTAGGAAATGATCCAGTCGACGTGGGTGCCGTCGCCGGATGGGGTGAAGGTCAGTGTGCCGCCGTGGTTGTTGAAGGCAGGCACGGCTTTGACGATCCGATAGCTGTAGCTTCGCGGCGGGTCGTAGGCGGTGATCTCCTCGCGAAACCACATGCCGGTTGCGATCACCTCTCGGACCGCGCCGACGCCGGGCGCCGCAGAGTCCTTCGCCCATCCGGTGCGCACGACCATCGGAGCGACGATCAGGTTTGCCGGGTCGGCCAGCCACGCGAACACCCGATCCGGTGGCGCTGCGATCGTCCGCTCGACATGAAGGGCGACCATTAGCGCGTCAACGGATCCCCGGCCAGAACCGCAGATCCGATGACCTCACCAAAACCCGAGCGAAGGCTGGCGATCAGCTCCTCGCGGTCCTCGACCGCCGCGTCATCGGTGCTGACCCCGACACTCGCGGTGCCCTCGTAGGTCAGCATGGTGACGTTGATCGCCGCTCCGATGGTGCCGACCAAGGGGTACATCCGCTCGATCTTGGCGCCGGCCAGCCATACCGGCACCGGCACCCCGGGCACGTTGGAGGCGGTCAGATCCGAGGTCTGGGCCG
>JBMOKE010000040.1:0-17802 GCA_049315425.1 Mycobacterium sp.
CGCCATCGGGTGTGGTCTTGGCCCAGTAGGCCGGACGGTCGTCGAGGAATCGTGGGTCTTCAGGCTGCTGCATAAAAGATAGGGTGCCACGTCGGGACGAGGTCGGGGGATGGTTCGGGCACGCGGGTCAAAGGTCTGTACAGACATATATGCCGTGGCTACGCTTGCCTCGGCTAGATGGCGCTGTAGCGCGGCGGTGCTGTGGCGCATCGGTCTTCGACGAACTGCTCGTGGGGAGCCACCTCGGCTGTCAGCGCGCTCACCGTACGCTGCCTGAGGTCGCGTTCGACTCGGGACGCCACGATTGCGGCGCGTGCGGCCTTCACCTCGTCGGCGGCGAATTCGGGACCGAAGAGCTTCTGCCACGCCTTGAGCGCGGCGGCATCGTCGAGCCCCTGCAGGTCGTAAGCTTCACGGGCCCACCGGGCGTAGTCGGCGATCTTGGTCTTGAAGTTCGCGATGGTTACGATGCATCAAAACCGACCGCCCCGCTGCGACCGATCTGCGCAGGTTGTTCAGCAGCAATAGCATTGAACCCAGCACCTACGAGTGACCCGTGCAGCTCGGAAGCTTTTCGTCAGCTCAGATGACGGGACATCTCCGGTACCGGAATTCGCCCCGGTTCTCCGCTCGTAATACCGTCGCATCAGGCCGCAGCGGGTACATTCCTATCTTGGGGCCAACAGGATTCGATTTCGCCCTACTATCTGTCCATGGTGGAATTTCGCACGTTGGTCAATTCTGTGTTGAGTCTTGTCGCCGTCTTTGCGGTTTCATCGTGCGCGGGGGGCGCGATGACTGCTACCAAGACGACAACGATCACCCAACTGGTGACGATCACCGCAACTGCCGAGGCACCAATACCCACCTCGACTGAGCCCCCTGAACCAGTTGGGCCGGCAACCACCATCTCCCGAGACGGTACATTCGTCGTCAACACCGACGTGGCACCTGGCACCTACAAGACAGCTGGCCCAGCGGGCGGCTCGTCGTTCTGCAGTTGGGCCCGCCTCAACCAGTTAGCCGGCATCACTGACACGGACGCGATTATCAAGAACGGCATTGAGTCGGGACCGGGATTCGTGACCATCGAGCCGAGCGACGTTGCCTTCGCATCTCAGTCCTGCCAACCCTGGCGGAAGATCGGCTGACGGGCTCCTCGAACTCACACCGAAACCCGCGAGCAACAGCTCGGGTTTGGTGGTCCGGGGGCTAAGCGGTGGCGCGCACCCGCCACCTCGCGGTCTCCAGCCGCAGATGCACCGCGTGCCCTTCCAAGTCGAGCAAGTTGGCCGCATCCATAATACGGTGCTGCCCACGGGCTTGATGATGTTGGCATTGGTTGACGCCTATAGGAAGCCGCCCAGTTTTGCCGTTTCGCCGGCGCCTCTTCGGCAACGCCAACCCGACGCCGACGGGCTGATGCATCTTTCCCCGACCTTGCACGTAGCGCCGAACTCGGTTGATCTTGCAATACTCCTCAACGTCAATGCGGACGTGTTCTCTCGGGTTTGCGAGATGGCAAGCGGAAGCAGATAGTGCGTATCGAGAGTGGCGCCGCGAAGTGTGAACCGTCCCGGGTTTGATGCTGCATCAAACCCGGGACGATTCACAACGGTGATTTCAAAAGCTCAGACCAAGTGGGGCCAGATGCATGGCGATGTTTCGGTCGCCACCGGTGGTCGGCTGAGACTATGGGGGTTTGTGCACGGCACATTAACCATCCAATCTGGCGGTCAGGCCAGAATATGGGGAACGGTCAGCGGACTCGTGGTGGAGTCTGGCGGAAGCGCCAAGCTCAAGGGCATGTGCCTCGGAGACGCCGGTAATCCAGGGCGGCTACCTTGAGGTCAGGGGCACGGTCAAAGGGACCCTGCACGGACGATCGATCACCCGGGTGATGCCGGGGGCGAAGATCGGTCCCGAAGTGCAGTGAATCTGACGGGCAGTTCGGTTGTGCAACGACCAGTTAGGCGCAGTTCAGGCTAAACGAGGGACGTCGTCGTCAACGATGCGGCGTGTACCGATTGTAAGCGCCTCCGGGATCGAGACGATATCGTCGGCTGTGAGATCGGCCAGTCGTGTCGGGCCCACCACGAAGTGGCTTCCCACGCCCGCGGTCAGGCCGGCGAACTCCGGGTCCTCCGTCCGCTTCAAAACGCAGCTCCCATCCGATGCGCTCGCCCACTGTCCTAGCACGCGCATTCAGTGAAATTATTTCGTCACCACTAATAGCTACCCGGCGGACGCTACCTGACGGACCGCACGCCCGTTTGCCTCTTTTCTACAGAAAGTTGAACGGTCAAATACTTGTCCCGGCTTCTGTCTTTGCTCAGGGTGACCTCCACATTGCGGTGGAACGAACGTCGACCTTGAGATGGCCGGGCTATCAAGATCGCGTCGATAATCGACGATCACTCGCTGCTGGCTATGTGCTCAAATCGCAGTGTCATTCGATCGCGAATGCCGAACTCGGTCCCGATGGTTACCTTTCGTGTTTCAGATGTCGTCGGCCGAGATGCCGAGTTCACGCAGGCGTGACCGGTAGCGGTCGATGTTGCGAAGTTTGACGTCTTCGTATCCGCGGATGAGGTCAGGTGCTTGGGCGACAGTGGTGGCCTGGGTGTAGTTGTCTGCGCGCAGTCCAGCCGTCAGGTCGCGCACTAGTGTTTCGTAGTGGGCCAGCAGTGAGCGTTCGAGTCGGCGCATCGTGGTGTAGCCGAAGGGGTCGAGGCGGGTACCGCGCAACCGCTTGCCGCGTTTGAGTAGATGCAGGGCAGCATGGGTTCGGGGGCCCAGGCCGATCTTGCGATTGCGTCCTAACGCTTTGAGCGTGGGCGGCTGCAGCTTATAGGTCAGGTTTCCGCCGCTGGGAACCTCAGCCCGTATTGCGTTGACGAACTCTGGGTCTGTGAGGAGTCGGGCGACCTCGTATTCGTCCTTGTAAGCGGTGAGTTTGTGGAGGTTGCGGGCGACGGCTTCGCTGAAAGCAGTGTCGTCACCGATAGCGCGCTCAGCGTCCCAGGCAAGGTGGACGATCTGGATGTAGCGTTCGGCGACCTTCCCGCCTTGGTATGCGATCAGGTCGGCGCCGCGGCGTGCCACCAGCTGCGCAGTCTGGCCCTGGAGTCGACTGTGCCGCATCAGCGGATGATTGGGCGCCAGAACTGGACTGACCTTCTGCGGCGGTGTCGTGGCTGACTGGAACCTGGCGGGGTCTGCGATGGCGACGCGCCCCCATTGGAAGGCGGCCAGGTTGGCGTCGACTGCAACGCCGTTGAGGTGGAGGGCTTCTCGGATGCGAACTTCGGGGATCGGTACTGCCCCGAGTTGGAAGGCTGCCCCGACGAGAAGCAGGTTGGCTACCGTGGTGTTGCCGAAGAGTGCCTGCGATGCAGCGAGTGCGTCGAACGCGGTGACGCTGCGCGAGGTGGTCTTGAGGCGGTCGAGGAGATCGTTAGTGTCGGGGTAGGTGACGGCGGGGTTGTAGACCATTTCGCCGGTGGGGGTTTTACTGGTGGAAGCGATGGCGATGGTCCGGTTTTGAGCAGCAACTGCAATGTTTTTGGTGTCGGTGGCGGTGAGAAGATCGAACGCCAGGACACAATCCGCGGCTCCCGGCCCGACACGATTGGACCGGTGCGTGGCTGTGTCACTGAGCCGCAGGTGTGAGGTCACGGGTCCGGCCTTCTGGCTGAGGCCGGTTTGATCGAGTCCTTCGACGTGCAGACCGGCGCGCAAGGCGGCGGTGCCAAGGACCTGATTGACCGTCACGATTCCGGTACCGCCGATTCCAGCGAGGAAAAGATTGAATCCTGCGACCGGAAGCCGGTATGCAGGGGTGGGCACTTCTGGAGGTTCAGGAATCTGGTGGCCAGTCGTGACGACGTTTTCGGCGACTTCGACCGTGACGAAGGAGGGGCATTCACCGTCGAGGCAGGTGTAGTCGGTGTTACAGGTCGTTTGGTCAATGCGGGTCTTTCGGCCGAACTCAGTGTCGACGGGCTGCACCGAGAGGCAGTTTGACTTGACGCCGCAGTCGCCGCAGCCTTCGCAGACCGCCTCGTTGATGATCACTCGGGTGCGGCGGGCAGGCAGGCTGCCGCGCTTGCGTTTTCGTCTCGCGTCGGCGGCGCACTGCTGGTCGTAGATGAGTACCGTCACACCGGCAGTGCTTCGCAGGATGCGTTGAGCTTCGTCGAGGCGGTCGCGGTGCCACACGGTGACACCGGGCGCGAATGTTGCGCTGGCGTGGCGGTTCGGTTCTTCGGCGCAGATGATGATCTGGGTGACGCCCTCGGCGCTGAGCTTCTGGGTGAGTTCTGGTATTGAGAGTGCGCCTTCGGCGCTTTGGGCGCCGGTCATGGCGACCGCGGAGTTGTACAAAATTTTGTAGGTGATGTTGACTCCGGCCGCGACGCAGGCTTGCAGCGCGAGTTGGCCGGAGTGAAAGTAGGTTCCGTCGCCGACGTTCTGGAAGATGTGCGGAATGTCGGTGAAAGTGGACTGGCCGATCCACTGGGCGCCTTCGCCGCCCATCTGGGTCAGTCCGGTGACCTGGGAATCAGTTCGGCCAGACATGGTGACCAGGGTGTGGCAGCCGATACCACCGCCTGCCAGAGAGTCTTCGGGTACGGCGGTCGACCTGTTGTGCGGGCAGCCGGAGCAGAAGTAAGGGGAACGGGGGGTCGGCAGGAGTGGAAGCGATGTGGTGACGCTGGAGGGTGGTGTGAGCTGCGCGTGGTCTTTGAGGATGCGCCTTAGGGGGGTCATGAGGCGGGCCGCGGTGAGTTCGCCGTCTGTGGGAATCAGCGGTCGGCCTGCCTTGTCGCGTTTTCCGAGTACTGCGGGAGCGGAGCGGGATCCGTATAGGGCTTCCTTGACCTGTGTTTCGACGAACGCGGTTTTGTCCTCGATGACGAGTACGGTATCGACGTCGCGGGCGAGGTGCCGAACTTTCTCGATGCCTAATGGGTAGGGCATCCCGACGCGCATCAGGCGTATGCCGCTCGCGGTGAGGCTGCGCTCGTTGAGGCCTAGTTCGCTGAGTGCGCCGCGTGCAGCGTCGTAGGCTGAGCCGACGGCGATGATGCCTACCGCGGCGCGGGGCGGGTCGACCTCGATGCGGTCGAGATGGTTGGCCGCGGTGAACGCGTGCACCATTTCCCAGCGCGGACCGTAGAGGTCTGCCTCGGCCAGAATGCTGTCGGGAGGTGCTGCCATGAGACGTTGGCGGTAGGTCCATGGCGCGCCCTGCCACGTCACCGCGGGCACCACGATGTCCATGTCGTTGAAGTTTCGATCGAACGTCCATAGCCCGTCGGCAACATCGGCGACGAGTTTCATGGCGACCGTGCACCCGGAGGCTCGCGACAGGGCGATAGCGTATAGGCCGAACTCCACGATCTCTTCGGCGTTGCGGGGGAACACTATTGGGATGTTCAGTGCGGCCAGTGAACGCTCGCTGGCTGCCGGGACACTGGAGGATTTCGCGGCCGGATCATCCCCGACGAGCGCCAGTACGCCGCCTTGTGGGTGTGCTCCGTACATGGCGAGGTGGCGCAGCGCGTCGCTGGCACGATCGAGGCCGGGACCCTTGCCGTACCAGACGCCGATGATTCCGTCATGGGTTCGTTTGCCGGTGGGGAGCTCAATCTGGCTGCCCCACACCGAAGTCGCCGCGAGCTCCTCATTGAGGCCGGGGACCAGATGCACCTCGTGGTCGGTGCGGAGCACCGACGTCTTGGCCAGAAGGGTGTCCAGGCCGGCCAGGGGGCTCCCCTGGTAGCCGGAGACAAATGTGGCGGACCGGTGACCGTTCCTGCCGTCGCGGGTGTGCAGCTCCACGAGTAGTCGGGCGATCGCCTGGACGCCGGTCATCAACACGGGGCCGGAATCGACGCGATACCGGTCGATGTGCAAGCCGCTTGTCGGCAACGGGGAGCTTTTTAAGTGCTGGCTCACGGTGTTGAACCCTTCATCTACCCGGCGGCGTATTGATCGAAACGATGCTGCAATAGTGGCTATGTGGCAGTATCTGCTCAGCTCGATGCGCCCCAACTCTTCATTCTGATCAACAGGTGATAGCCATCACGTTATGAGGTGATCTGTTTGCTTAACATCGACAGGCTTGATGCCAGATTGCTCAGAATGCTCGCCCGCGACGCCCGTCTCGGTGTAGGCGAGCTCTCGACAGCGCTGGGCGTGGCCCGAAACACGGTGCAAGCCCGGCTTCGCAGGCTGGTCGAGTCAAATCTGTTGCGGGGCTACCGCCCTGACATTGATCTGGCGGCCGTGGGCGTTGATGTTCAGGGGTTTTTAGCGCTGGAGATCGATCAAGGTCACCTGCAGACGATCGTGCGCGCTCTGGCTGACATGCCCGAGGTGTTGGAAGCGCATGCCACAACAGGCCGTGAAGACCTTCTCGTGAGGGTGGCCACGGACACTCAATCGAGCTTGCAGCAACTTATCGAACGTGTGGTCGCGCTGAGGGGAGTCCGCCACTCCACCACAACGCTTGCCTTGACAACTCCGTTGCCGTACCGAATAGATCCGCTACTGCAGGAGCTGACCCAACGCGCCGGATCGGGGCGTGCCACCCCTTCGGTTGAGTGTGACCGGCCCTAGATCCCTGATTCAGTCGGGAATCCGTGTCGTACAGCAACTTTGATTGAATAGTGACACATCGCTGAAAGTGTTCGAAGTCCTCGAGGTCCCCGCGGTATTCGATCAGGTCCGCGCGGTTGCCGACGGTCAACATCCCGCGCCCGTCGAGCCGCACCTCCTTCACGGTTCGCTGCATAGCCGACAAAGACCAATGTCGTGCCTGGCGAACGCCCGTGCTAACAGCGGTGGTTCGGTTCGGCACGCCAACGGGGCTTTGCGATCTGCCGATCGAGCCACTACGAGTACTCGTTGCTACCCACCGGCATCGGGGGCGGCTCGCCCGACGACGCCATCGGCACCGCTTGCGGGCTCTGCTTCGCAGATCCCACCGCCTGGACCTAGACGCTCCGATGAGCTTGCGGCCGTAACCTACTCTTCGCGATGGGTTCCTGCCACGTGAAGGCTGGTCGGAGGTTGCTCCGCAACCCCAGGCGGCCAGGCGCCGACGGGAATCGCCTAACAACTCACTGTCTCATGGCGGGTGGTGCACCAGTCACGCGAAACTGCACTCCGTGATTCAGCGTTTGCTCAGCCTGTCCGCATCTGGTGGAGAGTCGATGCGCCAGAACCGGACGGGAGCGACATACTCAGGAGTGTTGCTGATGAGTAAGCGCGACTACAGTTTAGGGCAGGATGGCGAGGAAAAAGGATCAAGCGAAGCGTCGTGCCGAAATCGCCGATGCGATGGTTGGTCTGCTCGCCGAGCGCGAGTCACACAACATCAGTTATGCCGATGTGGCCAAGCAGGTCGGCATGACGCCGGGTGCCATCGGCTACTACTTCCCGTCCCTCGACGAACTGGTCCTTCAGGCCCACAGCGCTGCTATCGAACAGGAGACCGCCGCGACACTGGTCGTAGCTTCCCGCTTCAAAGACCCTCGCGACCAGCTCATCGGACTCATCGAGCATCGTGTTCCGAACGGTCCGGATCCGGGCTGGCGGATCCTGGCGGACGCCGTGTTGACCGCCATGACCAGTGTGTCGCATGCGGTACTGCTGGCCTCACTGCTTGAGCATCAAACCGCGATCTTCTGTGATGTGCTGGAACGCGGTGTGGCACAGGAGGTCTTCGAGCTGAAGGGCGACCTGCGCCGGATTGCCCGCACGCTGACGCACCTGATAGACAAGGTTGGATTCGAGACGCAGATCGCCTTGTCGGCGATGAGCCACCAGGAGGCACGCGCGATCGTTGTCGACTACGCAACGATGGTCACCGGTGCCGACCTCTGGGACCGAATGTCGCCTCCTGGCTAGTAGGAGCCACCCGGGGTGTCCTTCAGCAGCTGCCGGGTGTACTCATGACGCGGTTCTAAGAACAGACTTTCAGTTGCCCTCTGCTCCACGATGCGACCCGCGGATAGCACGATGACCCGGTCGGCGATACTGCGCACCAGCGCAAGGTCGTGCGTGACGAACAACAGGCTCACCCCCTCATCTCGTTGCAGGCTCCCGAGAAGCTCGACGATCGCCGCCTGCACCGAAACGTCCAGTGCGGAGGTGATTTCGTCGCATATCATGACCCTGGGCTCGGACACGATGGCTCGGGCGATCGCGACGCGCTGACGCTCGCCACCCGACAATTGATCCGGGTACTGACTCATCACCCGGGACGGTAGTGAGACCCGCTCGAGTGCGTAGGCGATGCGATCGCGCGCTGCGCTACCCTTCTCACCGAAGAGCTGCTTGACCGGAACCCCGAGGATCGTCTGGATCGACTTACGCGGATTCATTGAGGCATAGGGGTTTTGGAAGACGTATTGAATACCGCGACGCTGCTCGCGGCCGCGCTCGCGTGCTGACTTGTGCAACGCGACACCCGCGACGGTCATCGTGCCCTCGTGATGAGGGGCAAGCCCGGCGATCGCTCGCACCAGTGTGGTCTTGCCGCTGCCCGACTGACCGACCAGAGCGAGACACTCATTGGCCCGTACGACCAGAGATATGTCGGCAAGGACGGTATTGGACCCGTATGCACAACTGAGACCGGACACCTCAAGGACCGGCGCGTCACTCATGTTGGCCTGCAGCGCCACTAATTCAACATCCTGTCGCATACCGGGAACCTGGTCGGCATGGTGGCACGCGGCGAGCTGTGACGGCCCCGTCTCCCGAAGTGCCGGCTCGGTGGCGCACTCGGTATCGGCCAACAGACACCTGGGCTCGAATGAGCACCCGTCGGGGCGTCCGCCCGGCGATGGGGCGTGACCGGGTATTGGCACCAGGCGCCGGCGCTGCGCGATGTGGGGAATCGCCGCGATGAGCCCCTTGGTGTAAGGGTGCGACGGGTTGGCCAGCAGCTGCGCGCAGGGACCGGACTCGACGATGCGTCCCGCGTACATTACCAATAGTCGGTCGGCGAGGCTGGCCACCACCGCGAGGTCATGCGTCACGTAGATTGCCGACGCGCCGTTGGCGGCGCACTGTTCGCGGATCGTCGCCAGCACCCGGGCCTGTGTCGTGACGTCGAGGCCCGTGGTCGGCTCGTCGAGCACGATGAGCCGCGGACGTAACAGGAAGGCCATCGCGATGCAGATGCGTTGTTGCTGACCGCCGGACAGCTGATGGGGGAAACGACTCAGGAAACCGTCGTCGCTCGGGAGGTCGACCGCGCCGAGCATGCTGCGCACTCTGGCGAGTGTTGTCGGCTTACCGGTAGCGGGTTCGTGCACCTCGATCAGCTCCGTGAGCTGGCGTCTGATCCGAAGCGCCGGGTTGAGCGCCGCGCCGGGATCCTGTGGAATGTAGCTGACGGTCTTGGCCCGCGATTCGCGCAACTCGTCGGCGCTCAGGCCCAGCAGGTCGACGTCACGGATGTGGATCGCGCCGCCGGAGATCTCTGCGCCGCGCCGGGCGTAACCAAGCATGGCGGTGGCCAAAGTTGTCTTACCGCTGCCTGACTCGCCGACGACTCCGAGCACCTCCCCAGGGGCCACTGTGAAGGTGACATCATCGACGATATCGATCGTGGTGCCGTTCAACCCGACCCTAAGCCGCTGGACATCGATGGCGCTCACGTGGATCCTCCCGGCCGGTCCACGCCGGCGATCGTGCGGCTCACGCCTTCGGCCAACAGATTTGTCCCGATCGTGAACAGGGCGATCAGGGTGATCGGGCCGAGCACACCCCATGGTTGGGTCGCGAGTCCGTTGCGGTTCTCGTTGATCATCAGCCCCCAGTCGGCAGCCGGGGGCTGGATGCCTAGGCCGATGAAGCTCAGCCCGGCGATCAGGGCTATCGACCAGGTGAGGCGTAGAGCGAACTCTACAAACAGCGGTGTGGTCAGATTCGGCAGGATCTCGCGGAATAGGATCGACCATCGCGAGACTCCGAGCACCTCGGCGGCTTGGACGAACTCTCGCTCCGAAATATCCAGCGTCATACCGCGGGTCGTGCGGGCGACACCGGGCACCCACGCGACTGCGGTCATCAGGACGATGAGCCAGAGCTTTGGCCCTATCAGGGAAACGAAGAGCAGCACCAGGACGAGCTGTGGCAGCGCCAGGACAACGTCGAGGGCGCGCATGATCAGTCCGTCCGTCGCGCCACGGACATAGCCGGCCAACAAGCCGAGGATGATGCCGCCGCCGACACCGAGAACCGTGGCGGCGACTGACATCCACACCACGCTCCAGCCGCCGAACATTAAGCGTGACAGCACATCGCGGCCCAGGGCATCGGTGCCCAGCCAAGCGTCACCGGTAGGTAGATGGTAGGGCGTGGCGACGAACTCGGTTGGCGAGTGCGCTGCCAACAACGGGCCGATCAGCGCGAAAGCGCACACCAGCATGGTGAGAAAGAAGCCGATTCGGGTCTGGGGCTGCACCAGGATGCGTCGCACTGTCAGTAGCCAGGGCCGCACCGGTATGGGGGTGCTCATCGGTTGGCCGTCCGCAGCCGGGGTGAGAACAATACTGTCAGGATGTCGGCCCCTATATTGAACAGCACCGTGCCTATCGCATAGATCAGCACGATGACCTGAATGACTGGCAGGTCACGGTTGGCGACGGCGTCGGCAAGCGCGGTGCCCAGGCCCGGGTAGCGGAACACATACTCCACCACGACGGTTCCGCTGAGCAGCGCGGTGAGAACGAGCGCCGAACCCTGGATACCGGGAATCATCGCATTGGGCAGCGCGTGGCGGCGGGTCACTAGCCGTGGCGGCAGTCCTTTGAGCCGTGACATTTGGATGTAGTCCGACTCCAGTGCGTCGACCATCGACGCACGGACGAGGCGGTAAAGGTACGGCAGCACAGCCAGCACCAGCGTCGCGATCGGCAGTACGAGCACTTCAGGTTGTGCGAGTGGGGACGATCCGTCAGGGAAGATCGCCACGGCGGGCAACACGGGTAGCACTGTCGTCGCAAACATCACCACCAATAGCATCCCAATCACGAAGTCAGGCAACGAGTTCAGCACCATTCCAACCCACAACAGCCCGCGGTCGAAGGCCGAATCACGCCGGACCGAGGTGACGATCCCGAGCAGCACAGACAGGGGCAGGGCGACCAGCGCCGAGCTGGCCATCAAGATCAGTGAGTTATTCAGCCGCCCACCGATGAGATCAGAGACTGGCCTGCGCGCCGCGAGCGACATGCCAAAGTCTCCTCGGGATAACCCCAGCAGCCACGAGAAGTACTGATCCACGACGGACCTGTTGAGGCCCAACTGTTCCCGCAGGGCGGCTAGTCGTGCGGGTGTCGCGTTCCGCCCCAGGATGGCCTGGGCCGGGTCGGCTGGCAGCGCCTGTGTCGCGGCAAACACCAACACCGATACGACCAGGACGACGACCACGCCGACGCCGATCCGGCCCGCGATCCAGCGCAGCCAGTGTGGCCCCGGAGTCCGGCCGAGTGAGGCTCCGGCAAGCTCCCGCTGGACAGGGTCCAGGTGGGTGTCAGTCACCTACGTCAGCCACATCTTGTTGAATGCGTAGTTATTCAGACCAAAGATCGACTTCGTGTTTTCACGTAGTCCGCCGACCTTCGTCGATGCCGCGTCTAGGCTCTTGGTGAAGCCCCAGATCACATACCCGCCGCGGTCGTAGTCGATCTGTTGGAGTTCTCGAAGCCGCTCGTTGCGCTTCGTCTCGTCCATTTCGGCAAACGCCGCAGAGAGGATCCTCGTATACTCGGGGTCATCCTGATTCGACGAGTTGTACTCACCGCCGGGCACGGAGTACTGCAACGCGGTGGTCATATAGCTCTCGGGTGCTGCGAGGTCGACACCGAACAACGACTGCTTGTAGTAGCGCGAGTAATAGGTGTCGCTGTCGTACTTGGCAACATGGGCGTTGACGCCCGCCGCCTTGGCTTGTTCGGCGAACACTTGCGCGGATTCGATCGAGCCCGAATACCCGTCGGTGGCCGGGATCTCGAAATTCAAGTCTGAATGACCTGCCGACTGTAGGAGCGACTTCGCCTCAGCGATATCTTGCTTTCGCTGCGGCAGATCGGTGCGGTATGCGGGGTCGAAGCGGGCGTAAAGATCGTTGGCGATCTCGCCATAGCCGTTGAGTGCCTGCTGGACCACCTGTTCACGATCGACGATCAGCCGGATCGCCTGGCGCACCCGGACATCCTTGAACGGCTCCTCCGCCATGTTCATGGCGAACATCATCGCGGTCGAGTCGTTGCTCACGACCAATCGCGCACCGGCGTTCTTAACCAACTCGGCTTGGCTGAACTGGATTCCGGGGATCGCGTCGAACTGGCCACCTTGCAAACCGTTCAACGACGCACTCGGGTCTGCGACATTGATGATTTCGAGTTGGTCGACGTGGGCGACATCGCTCCAGTAGTTGGGGTTCCTGACCATGACCGAGCGGTCACCGGGTGCAAAGCTCTGGAACTTGAAAGGGCCGGTCCCTACTGGATTTTGAGGATCGAAGCCCACCGGCACGACCGGGACGCCGACCGTGCCGATCTGCAGCGGGAAGATCGAGGACGGACTCGACAGCTGGATCTGCACCGTACGCCCATCGAGGGCTTTGAGCTGATCTGCGTTGACCGCGGCTAGGAACGTCGCGGCAAGGCCGGGCGACTTCGGGTCCAGGCCGCGCTGGATCGTGAAAATGAGATCCTCGGCCGCGAGCGACTTGCCGTTGTGAAATTCAACGCCCGGCTTGAGTCGGACCACCCACACCGTGCCGCTCTTGTCGGCCGGCTCGATCGATTCGGCCAGTCTGAACTGTCGCCGATAGTCGACATCGGAAAAGGCGACAGGGTCGTACAACGCCGCACTGCGGGCGAAGTCGACAGGTTGCTGCATGTTCTTGGGGTCAAGGGAGTCTTGTGCTCCACCACCCACCACGCCGATGCGAAGGTTGCCGCCCTGCACTGGCGTGCCATTGTCGGCTGATGACGCGGGTTCACCGGATCTGGTGCCGCAGGCGCTAAGTCCAAGGAGCACCGCCCCTCCGAGGGTGCCACGAAGAACGGTCCGTCTGGATAGGTGATTGAGGTTCATGCGCTGTCTCTCTCAGTCTTAGCCGTGGGTCAGGGGTTCAGGTGACGGTCGAACCAGGCGAGCTTGCGTTGCAGGTAATCGAGTTGGTGCCGATACTCGGCGGGGACGTGCCCTTCGCGGGGGTAGATGACAAGCTCGGTCTCGACACCTGCTTCAGCCAGCGCCGCGTAGAGTTCTTCGGCCTGGCCGACCGGGGTGCAGGTATCGAGTTCGCCGTGGATCACCAGGGTCGGCGTGGTCGACTTGTGGCTGTGCATGATCGGCGACAGACGCCGGTGCGGACCGTTGTCATCGCGCCAGTCCCCGACCAAGAAGGAGGTATCGAATCCGCCGATGCTGGTGGTGTTGTGGTGGCTGACCCAGTCGGACACACATGACACCGCGACGGCGGCCCGGAATCGATCCGTCTGGGTAGGTGCCCATGCCGACATGAACCCGCCATAGCTGAGGCCGGCGATGCCTATGCGGTCTGGGTGGGCGATACCGCGCTCGATACACAGCTCAATACCTGTGAGGATGTCTTCGAGGTCAGCGCCCCCTGGGTCTCCGATCACGGCCTCGGCGAAGGCGTTGGTCCTGCCGTTACTGCCTCGCGGGTTGGGCAGCAGCACGGCGTAGCCAGATGACGCGAGCATCAGCGCGTTGCTGTCGTCGAGCTCAAAGCAACTGTTCCAGCACCAGGTTGGGCCGCCATGAATCGCGACCACCAGCGCCCCGGGAGAATTCGTAGTCAACGGGTGAAACAGCAGGCCCGAGATCTCCAATCCATCCCTCGACTGCCAGCGGATCTTTTCGCGCACTGGGAGGGCAAGCCCATGGGTGAGGTGCTCGTTGAACGCGGTCAGCTGCTTCCAGGTCCGGGAACCGCGTGGATCAAAGACTGCGATCTCGGGCGGTTCGCCGTGAGCTTGCCTCGTGGCGGCGACAATCACGGTGAGACCATCCGCCCCTAGGCCGACGGCCATTCCCGGCTTGACCGAGTCGCCGATCATCACCTCGTCTGCCCAGACCGCGTCGAGCCCGTCGACGAGGTGTACCTCGCCGATCGCGGTGCCGGTGTCATTCCAGCCGACGTACCAGAGACGTTCGCTATCTACCCAATCGATGGTGCTCACGGACTCCAGGCCGGGCGAGGGATCGTGGGCTGCACCCGTGGCGAGGTCGATGACCTTGATAGATCCGGCAAGGAGGCCAGCGTCGCTGGAGAACCCCTCAACGACTGCGGCACGGGAGCGGTCTGGTGATAGCCGCACACCCTCGATGGTCCATCGCGGCTTGTAGATGTGCCGCGCGGAGCGATTCGGAAAGTCGAGGACGGCAATCGTGGTGTGGTACCAGCCTGAGCCCGTGGGATCAGTTGATGTCACCGCTACGGCCTCGTCGCCGCCACACCAGCTCACCTCCCAAACGGTCAGGCCCTTCGGCCCGACTTCACGGGTCGAACCTGTTGCCACATCAATGAGGAAGAGCCGACGAAAAGCCGTAGCAGGACGAGAGACCCGAGGATCGTCCTCGCCACCGGGGCCGGAGATGGTGACGTCCGCGTCGCCGCCGTAGGAACCGGCATCCGCCGCAAGCACCAGGATGGTGGAGCTGTCCGGGGACCATTCGATGTGCTCGATCGAGCCCGGCACGTCACCCAACGGACTTGCAGCCGAGGACGGTTCGGGCTCGGCGACGAAGAGCGCGAACATTCCAGTCGTGGCCCGATCTGACGCGAAGGCGAGCCGACCACCGTCCGGTGACCACTGTGGGAGCCGATCGCAACCATTGCCGGTCGTCACCTGAATGGGCGCCGCACCTTCGGCCGCCACCCAGATTTTGCTCGGCAAAATCGGCCCGCACTCCGATGCGGCGCCGCGTAGACCGAAAGCAACCCTGATCGCAGCGGGATCGAGGGCGCAGTCGATGGGCGTCCGCAACGAGAGCAGCAGCTCCTTCGTCAGACGCTGGCCTTCGTTGACGGTGGCGACCCGGCTGAGTATCGGCTGAAAAGTTTCCATCAACTGCTTTCTTGTGATTGTGAACCAAAGAATTACAGGCACGATATGTAGTGCTCACCAGGCATGTCAAGGTGTATCGTTGAATTAACAAAAACTATAATTCGACGTTGAGCTGAGCGGGAAGATGCAACGATTCCCCCGGGCCATAGGATGTGCAACGGTGGCGAGGAAGAAGGACCAAGGCAAGCGTCGAGGCGAGATCGTTGACGCGATGCTCACACTGATCGCCGACCGCGGCGCCAGGAAAGTGCGCTACGCCGATGTGGCCGAACTTGTAGGAATGACCCCCGGAGCTGTTGGCTACTACTTTCCAACGATTGACGGGTTGGTGTTGTATGCGCACAACATCGCCATCGAGCGGCACCATGAGGGGATCTTGCGTGCCGCGTCGAGCTACCGGGATCCCCGCGACCGGCTGATCGCCCTCATCGACCATGGCGTACCGACTGCCCCCGACCCGATTCTGCGGGTGCTCGCCGACGCGGTACTCACCGCGACAATCAGCGTCCCGCACGCAATTCTTCACACATCCTCGTTGCATCGCTACAGTGCGACGATCGAGACGGTGCTGGAAGTCGGAGCAGACCGCGGTGTGTTCCGGCCCGCAGTTGATATCCGGCAAATCGCCCGCACTACAGCTCATCTCATCAACGAAGTGAGCTTTGAGCCACAACTCACGTTCTCCCAGACGGGAGCTGACGAGGCACGCGCAATCGTGATTGATTACGCTGCGGTCGCCACGATGTCTGACCTCAGGGCGCGAATGCCCTTGCCTTAAACCAGCACTACGAGGCGAATGACTTCTCCGACATCAACTTCTGCCGCGTCAACGTGCCCGAGCTGGACTCGCCGCTAGGGCGAGTCGACACCGCCAGCAATACAACGGGTTACCGGTGGGGCTGGCACGGCAGCACGCGGTGACGATCGCCGCCCGAGCAGCGGGTCTGGGCACCGGCGATTCCAACGTCGCTGCCAGAATCGCCACCGTTACAGTAGAACTGGCTCACCACCACGTGCTTGCAGGAGACATCTGGTCGGTGGTCCAAGCCAACCGTGACTTCGTCGGCGCGGTTCAGTGAACGGGCGCCCATGACCGGTCTCCAGAATAGCTGCTAGCGCAGCGGCATGCCGACCTCCAGGAGGTCAGCCCGCGTTCGATCGGGGCTCGGGCACCTGGGTGCCATCGGAGGAGGCAATCAACACACCGACGATGGCGCCGGCCACCATCCGACGGTCGAATTCTTCTGACGGCTCGTCGAATCGGACCTTTAGTGCGCCGGTAATGAGCCCCATCCGTCTTCCCGCTCGGCGTTCGTGGCGGGTACGCCGCGACCGGGGACAGGTCACGGGGTCCTTCGATGAACGCGTCGAGGCTGTCCGCGGTCGGTCTGTCGTGCGGCGGTGACGTAGCGATTGTGACTGTGACTGTCGCGTTGAATCGCTACACTTGCTACATAATTCAGGTGCGGCCCGTTACGACATCGCCGAGCTCCCCGACCACCTGAAGCTAGCAGTTTGAACTCTATCGGGGGAGCCTGCCGAGGGCGCGTAGTCGGCCGGCGTCGGTGGTATGTCCGCTCGATCCAGGTCACAATCGCCAGGCGTAGTTCGACCCGTATGGACCAGCGTCGCCGGTCGAGCACGTTGCGTTGCAGAAGTGCGAAGAACGACTCCATGGCGGCGTTGTCCCCGCACGCACCGACACGGCCCATCGATCTATGTAATCCGTTGCGCAACAGTGCTTGACGAACTTTCGTGACCTAAATTGAGTGCCTCTGTCCGAATGGACGATCGTCGCGATGGGTGAGCGCAACGCCACGGCATGATCCAGGGCCGTCACCGCCAGCGAGGGCTTTATCGGTGAGTCGATCGAGTAGCCGACGATGCGGTTGGAGTAGACGTCTTTGATGGCACAGAGGTAGAGCTTGGAGCTGCCCCAAGCACAGCGGGAACAGGTCGGCATCCTCTTGGTCTGCGAGGGCGGCGAGAACGGGTCGGTGGTCGAACCCGCGTCTTCCTGTCTCCAGCGGCTTCATCAGGCCGTTGTCGGCGCGATACAGCACAAGGTTGTCGCAAGCAACGATGGCGGACTGGAGCCGTACAGATGGGTCTGCTGCACGAATAGGTGACATCTGAGTTGGCTTGCCCCGTTGGGGTCGGCTGGAAGGATGTCCTTGTGCCCAGGCCCTACCCCCGTGAGTTCCGTGACGACGTCGTCCGGGTTGCGCGCAACCGCGACGACGGTGTGACGATCGAACAGATCGCCACCGATTTCGGTGTCCACCCGATGACGCTGACCAAGTGGATGCGCCAAGCCGATATCGACCAGTTGTTCTTCAAACCTACGCGGGTGCCAATTTAGGGATTAGGCTGTGAGCATCCTGGCACTGTGCCGATGCGGGGGCTGGGGGCGGTATCGGGGCCAATCCGTGCCGGCCTTCTGCCTTGATCCCGGTCTGACCACGCCGGCTGTTGACGTGAGATGCACGACGGGGGACAGAACCCATGGCCGCACACAACATGCCCACCCATTCACGGCGTCGCCGCGGGCGACACCGCAAACCCGCTGCGCACCAACCGTATTCGTGGCTGGGGCCCGCGGCGTTCACCCTCGGTGCAGCGCCGTAGGCGAAGGTACGCAACTGACCGAACAGCTTGATGGCGTCGG
>JBMOKE010000200.1:0-3954 GCA_049315425.1 Mycobacterium sp.
TGGCGGGGTTGGGGTCAGCTGACCGGAGCCAGCATCTCCTTCCATCCGTCGTCTCCTGTACTGGTCGAGTTCGTGACGGTGTACGTCGTACCATCCGGCCCGACGATATCGCCGGTCTTGGCGTCATAGACCGCCGACGTCTGCGTCGCCGCAGTAGCAGTCGGGGTGTAGTCGCATGGGTTGGGCTGCTGGCCGTTGCACTGCACGGTACCCGAACCCGGTGCGGACAGCGGATCCTGAGCCGGCGGTGCCGACGGAGGCAGCAGTTCGGACGCGAGCGGGTTCATTCCGTTGTTGACACTCGGCGCGGGAATCACCGTCCCGGGATTGACCGGCTGATCGCAACGCGCTCCCGGCGCCGGGCAGTTGACGATCTGATTCGGATCCCCGTACCACGGGTTGGTGCCCAGCGGTGTGTACGGCTCATTGCTGCGGCAATCAAGGGGCGTGGCGGCGCGCTTTCCTGGCACGTCCATGCACGGGAAGTTACGTGCGCCGCGAACGGAGTTGGCCGGCGTGTCTTTCGGGATCTTGCAGTAGAGCCCGTCCTCCACCGGTTTCACGCTGGTGTCGGCTGGTGCTCGCCATTGACTGGCGGGCAGGAACCCGGTCAGGCACGGCGGCGGCTGGTTGAGCGACAAGCCGAGGTCCAGTGAGGCCTGGTTCTCGTAGGAACCGGCCACCGTTTGTCCGGCGGCCGCACCCTGCGGCAGCAACACCAGCGTCTGTTCAACACCCTTGTTGTAGCGCTTGAGCATCTCGATGATGATCTCGAGATTGGCCAGCGTCTGCGGCAGGCCGTCTTTGACGTCGACGAACAGGGTGTTGAGCGCCTCGGCGGTCGGCGCGGCCTGCTGCAGACTGCTGCGCAACGCCGGGTCCTGCGCCTTGCCCTGGGCCGTCAGCGAGTTCAGGTTGGCTGCCCACCGATAGATCGCGTCCGCAGACTGGATCTGGGTGTCCAGCAGTGGCGGGGAATTGTCCACGAGGTCGTTGATATCCGTGATGTTGTTATTGAGTTCATCGACGAACAGCGACGTGTTTTCGGTCAGCTTCTGCAGTGTCGGTCCCAGGCCGCCGAAGGCCTGTGCCGTCTCGTCCAACAGGGTGGGAATTTTGTCCACCGGCAGTGCGGCGAGGTTCCTATAGGCCGCGTCCAGGGCCGGACCCACCGGTTGCGGGACCGTGCTCTTGGTGATGGTCTGGCCGGGCTTGAAGTATTGGCTCGACTTCCCATCCGACACCAGGTCCAGATACTGCTCGCCGATCGCCGTCACCGAATGCACGTTGGCACTGGCATCCACCGGGATCTTGAACTTGTCAGCGATGCGCAGGGTGGCCCGGGCACCCTTCTCGGTGGGCTCGAGGTCGGTCACCTGGCCGATCGTGGCACCCCGGTAGGTCACGTTCGACGTCTTGTACAGCCCGCCCGCGGACGGCAGATCAACGGTGAGGCTGTACTCACCGATTCCGGCGAGGCTGGGCAGGCGCAGATAGTAAATGCTCAGGCCTACCAGAGCCAGCACGGTCAGGACGATGAAGGTCACCAACTGGAACTTAATGAAGCGGGTCAGCATCGGTTCATTCCCTCACTCACTCGCCACGCTCGACGAACGGTCCGCCGCCGTCGGTCATGTTCGGGTGCGGCGTGAACCGGACATCCGGGATCATCGTCTGCGGATCCCGGCCCCAGGACTGTTCCAGTGCCCGCAGCATGCCCGAGAAGCCGGTGCCGGTCAGGAACGCGTTATCGAGGGAACTGAGCGTCAGGTCCGCCGTCAGTGAGAGGTTGATGTAGTCGCCTCGCATCACCGTCGGGATGTTGTCCAACGGGTAGGGGTTGGTGACGATCAGCTTCATCGCCTCGAGGAAGTACGGTGCACCGCGGCCCAGTTGCTTGAGCGGTCGCTGCAACGCCACGAGGTTGGTGTTCAGGTCGGTTTGGGCGGCCGCCAGCGCCTCGCCGGTCACCTTGTTGAAGCGCCCGAGCGCCAGCACCGCATCGGTGACCCGGTCCTTGGCACCGGCCAGGTAGTCCACCAGCGGAGGCAGGTCGACCAGCAGTTGGTCAAGGGTGCTGTCGCGGCTGGCAACGTAGGCAAACAGTGTGTTGGTCGATTCGATCGCCCGGGCGATGTCACCGCGCTGTTGGTTGAGCCGGTCGGTAAAGGTGTTCAGGTTGTTCAGAAAGTCCCGGATCTGATCGGCATTGCCGTTCAGCAGATTGCTGACCTCGGTCTGGATGATCTCCAGGTTCGGGATACCGCCGCCGCGCAGCACGGTGGCAAGACTGGCCAGGGTGCGCTCGATCGTCGGGAATGACGAGGAGTTCTTGAGCGGGATCGTCGACCCGTTGCGCAGAGGTTGGGGCGACGGGTCAGCCGGTGCGGCCAACTCCACATGCTGGGTGCCCAGGATGCTGCTCTGCCCGATCTTGGCCGTCGCGTTGGCCGGCAGCTCGATTCCCGGCTCAAGCGACAGAGTCAGCGTCGGAACCCAGTCCTTGAGTTGGATCTCGCGGACCGTGCCCACGAAGACATCGGCTACCCGGACCCTACTGTTCGTGTTGAGCGCCAGCGTGTCGGCAACCTGCACGTACACCGTCGTCCCGCCCTTGCCGGTGCCAGGTCCGACCGGAACCGCCACGTTGGCGATACCGCGCCACCCGCATGAGGTCAGCACCATCGCCGCGACGAGCAGTACCGAAGCACGCCAGCCGATCCGGCGAGCGGATTTCATGAACGCGGTGTTCATCGATGACGTCACTATCCGGCCCCCATCTCAGCAGGCAGCATCGGTCCGGGCGCGGCCGCGGCAGGTGCGGGCGGGCCGATCATCGCCGAGGCCGGCAGCGGACCCGGCGCGACATCGACCCCGGGAGCCGGCGGCGGGGGTGCACCCGGATACCACGGCGGCGGCAGCGGGTTGTTCTGGTCGTAGGCATTCGGCACCGCACCGCCCGGCGGGCCGGCCGGCGGCATCGAGACGGGGTCGGGTCCGCCCATGAGTGCGGCGAGTGAGTCCGGGGTCAGCATCGGACCGGTGAAGGGTCCGACCTCAACACCCTGCATCCCCTTAGCCACGATCCAGTCCGGCTCGCCCAACGGACCCTGCCACGGGACGGTGGAGGAGTTGCCGTGCGAGAACAGGGTGTCCCGCGACCAGATACCCGGCACCGTCGTGTCCTTCCACCCGGACGGCGGCCGCAGCCGCTCCTCGGAGTAGGCGACGTATTTCGGAAGCGTCTCGGCGCCGGAGAACTGGTTGAGACTCAGCGGTGCGAAGTTGAACTTGGTGGCGTCGAAGATCGGTCCCAGATACTGGGCGCACAATTCCGCCGAATCCTGGTAGCCGAGCCGACTGGCCGACTGGATCGCGCTGCAGACGAACTGGATCGGGTTGGCCCAGCTGGCGATTGCCGGCACTCCCTGGATGGTGCCGTGTGTCGGGTGATAGATCATGTTGATGTTCGCGGCCAGGTTCGGGTAGACGTGCAGCGCCGTCTCGATGCCGTTTCGCGGCGCCGGCTGCAGCAGCGTGTTGGTGACACTGGCCAGATTGTTGATGTCTTTGGCGAGCACTGATCCGTTGTCGTCGACGAACTTTCGTGCGGTCTTGAGCAGGGTGTCGATATCCCTGACTGCGTTGGCCAACTCCTGATCGGAGTTGGTGAGCGAACCCGTGAAGGTGGCCAGGCCGGTGTTCAGGGCGACCAACTGCTGATCGCTCTGGTGCAGCGCGTTGACGAACAGCGCCAGGCTCTTGGTCACCCCGAAGAGGTCGCCCCGGCCCTCGCCCAGTGCCCCCATGGCGTCGCTGAGTGCCCGGAAGGTCGTGTTGAGCTGCTTGCCCTTGCCGTTGAGGCCGTCGGCCAGCGATTCGACGAAATTGCCCAGCGGGCCCTTCGGCTGGCCGGGCGTCGGGCCGAGTTCGGTGACCAATGTATTGAGCTGG
>JBMOKE010000041.1:0-17601 GCA_049315425.1 Mycobacterium sp.
GCCCGCCGCCGTTGAGCAGAACCGACACACTGGCCAGGGTCTGCTCGGTGGTCGGGTAGGTGCCGGACGCCGACAGCGGGATCAACGAACCGTTGGTGAGTTCACCGCGCGGGGCTTCTTCGGTAGGCGGGGCCAACTCGATGTGCATCGACCCCAGCAGGCTGGTCTGGCCCACCCGGGCGGTCGTATTGGCAGGCAGATGTACGTCGCCGTCAATGCGCATGGTTACCAGTGCATGCCAGTCCTGCACCTCGATACCGGTGACGTTGCCGACGGTGACGTCGGCGACGCGCACCCGGGTGTTCTGCTGGATGGTCACCACGTCGGGCAGTTGCGCCTGGACGGTGTAAGAACCGTCGCCGCGGCCCTGCGTACCGGGCAGCGACATCGAATTCAGTCCCCGCCAACCGCATCCGCTCAGCAACAGCGCCATGGCGAGCAGACCCACCAGCAGGCGCCTCATGGTGTGCCCTCCGGCGGCAGCATGAGCCCAGCCAGTCCTTGGCCCGGATCGGTTGAGGTCGCACTCACCGCTTCAGCCGGCAGTGGCGATCCCGACGCTTCTACCGGCGGCGGTGCCACATCCGGGCGCAGCCAGTCCTCGCTGTAGGTGAGTTCATTGGGTCGAGCCGACGCGCCTACGAACGGGTTGCCGCCGATGGGCGGGTAGTTGTACTGCCGATTCTTGATGATCGGCGCCAGGTATTGAACGCATAGTTTTGACGACTGCTCGAACCCTTTGCGGGACGCGGCCTGGATCGCCCCGCAGATGAACTCGACGGTGTTGGCGAAGTTGACCGGGGCGAGGATGCCGGAGATGGCGCTCTGGGCGGGCTGATAGATGTTGGTGAAGTTCTGGAACACCGTCGGGGTGATGTGCAGGACCTGTTTGATATCGCCGCGGTTGTCGTTCAGTGCGGTGGTGATGGCGTTGAGGTGATCGAAGGTGACGCCGACACCTTCGCGGTTTTCGGCAACGAATTCTCGCAGTTCACCGACAGCGCCGTCGAGACCCTTTGTGGCGGCGGCGATCTCGTCGGGGGTGTTCGATAGGACGGTGGTCACGTCGGCCAGGTTGGTGTTGAAGTTGGCGAGTAGGTCGCTGCTGGAGGATAGAGCGGAGACCAGCAACTGGAGGTTCTTGACGGTGGAGAAGATGTCGGTGCTGTGGTCGCCGAGGGCCGATGCCGCCTGGGATAACTTGATCACAGTGTCCCGCGCGGTGTCACCCTGCCCGCGCAGGTTCGCCGCGGCGGTGTTGATGAACTCGCCCAGCGGACTTTGCCCACCCGGTGTGGTGGGTTGCAGCGAGTCGGTGAGCTTCTCCAGTTGAGCTCGGAAGTCATCCCACTCGACGGGGACGGCGGTCCGTTCCTGCGGGATCGACTGTCCTGAAGCCAGTTTTGGTCCGCCCGAGTAGGCCGGGACCAACTGCACCGCCCGCGCGCTCACCAGGGACGGCGACAGGATTGCCGCCTTGACGTCGGCGGGGACCGGATACTGCGCGTCCACCGAGAAGGTGACCTTCGCGGTGGCGGGCTGAGGTTCGATCCTGTCCACCGTCCCGACGGCGACGCCGAGGATGCGCACTTCATCGCCGGTGTAGAGACCGTTGGTGTTGGCGAAGTAGGCGACGAAGGTGTTGCGTTTGGGGTTCCAGCTGTTGCTCGCGAGTGCAATCCCGGCGATCAGGGTGGCGATCAGGGTGAGCGCGGTGGCGATTCGCAACGCCGTGCTGTGACGGGGGTTCTGCGGTGTCATTGTCACTGCCCGCCGGATGCGGGCGGACCGGGAGGCGGACCGCCAGGTGGCGGTGCCGGCAACGGCTCCCGGTAGGGGTAGCGCGGATCTCCCGGGTTGCCGGTGATCGCATCGGGCAGTGTCAAATTCGGCTCCCCGCCCTGGCCGGTGCGGGGATACGGCGAGGGCAGCGGGGGCGTGCCGGGCTGACCGGTCGGCGGATCCACCAGTTGTGACGGCAGCAGCACATTCGGGTCAAGGCCCAGATCGGAGAAGGCGGAGTCGATGAACGGCTGGGAGAACTGTCCCGGCGCGAGATTGACCACTGACGCCTTGAAGAACGGACCCGAGCCGAGCACCTCGCCGAAGGACATCGCATAGCGGCGAAGCAGGTACAGAGTGCGCTCCAATTCCTGCTTCCGGTGGTCCAGAATCCCGAGCACCCCGTTGAGCTTGTCGACCGCGGGCTTGAGCTGAGTCCGGTTGTCGGCGACCAGGCCGGAGATCTCGCCCGTGGCTCTCGTCAGGCTCACCATCAGCGTGTCGATGGAATTGCGTTGCGCCACAAGCTCAGCCAGCAGCGCGTTGGCGTTGGCGACCAGGGCGGCGATCTGATCGCTGCGCTTGGCCAGCACCGAGGTGACCTTGTTGGCGTTAGCCAGCAGGTTGCGCAGCGCATCGTCGCGGGTGTTGAGGGTGTCTGAGAACCGGGCCACCCCCTGCAGCGCAGTCTTCAGGTCCGGCGGGGTATCGGCGAAGGTCTGCGACAGCGTCGTCAGTGCTTGTGACAGCTGGTAGGTGTCCAGACCGCTGATGGTGGTGGTCAGATCGCCCAGTGCGGAAGGCAGATCGTAGGGGGATTTGGTGCGTTCGAGCGGGATCGTGCCCGACAGTGTGCCGTCACCGCGCGGGGTCAGTTCCAGCATCTTGGTGCCCAGCACGGTCTCGGTCTTGATGGCCGCCTCACTGCGCTCGCCGAGTTCCACACCGTTGCGGACAGTGAAGTCCACCCGAACCTTGTTGCCCTCCAACCGGATATCGGAGACGCGGCCCACACTCATCCCGGACACCCTTACGTCGCTGCCGGTTTTGATACCGCCGGCCTCGGCGAAATAGGCCGAGTAGTCCGAGGTGCCCTTGATGAAGGGCAGCTTGTCGTAGGAGAACGCGGTGATGATCAGTCCGATGATGACCGCGATACCGATGGCGCCGACGGTCACCCGGTTGCGTTCGGCCAGCGGCTTGAATCGCGGACGCTCAAGTCTGCTCATTTCGGTGTGCACCGTCCGGTGTCCTGTGCGGCGACTTTGACGAACACCGGTTGGCCACCCTTGCCGTTGAGTTTGAGGACCGCGTCGCAGAGATAGAAGCCGAAGTAATCGCCAAACAGACCCTGACGGGCCAGGATCTGATAGGCATCGGGCAGCGTTCGCACGAGTTCGTCGACGTAGTCGTGATCGGCCATGATCTGGCCGGCGACACGGTCGGTCTGCGTCACGGTGTCTGTGATCGGCTGGCGCGCGACGGTCAACAGGTCGGTCACCGAGGCCGCCGCGGCGTTGATGTAGGCCGCACCCGTGGCGATATCGCCGCGTCGATCGGAGAGTTCCTTGACCAACCGGGACAACGTGTCCAGCCCGGTGCCGAACTGGTCATCGCGGGCCGCGAACGTGCCGAGCACGGTATTGAGGTTGCCGATGACTTCACCGATGAGCTTGTCGCGGCCGGCCAATGTAGTTGTCAGCGCAGTTGTTTGGGCCAGTACCGAGGAGACGGTTGCGCCCTGGCCCTGGAATACCTTGAGCAGTTCCCCGCTGAGCGCGTTGACCTGATCGGGGTCCAGCGCCCGGAACAGCGGACGGAATCCGCCGATGAGAGCGTCGACGTCGAGGGCCGGCGATGTCCGTGCCAGCGGGATCGTCGCTCCCGGCACCAGCTTGCGCACCGCGCCGGGGCCGTCCTCCAGTGACAGGTAACGATCGCCCACGAGGTTTTCGTACCGCACGGCGGCTTTGGTGCCCTCGGTGAGAGGCAGTGTTTTATCGACGGTGAAGTCGACTGTCACGGTGCCGTCCTTGTGCAGGGTGAGGTCGGTGACCTTGCCCACCTCCACCCCGGCGACTCGGACGAAGTTGCCACCCTTGAGTCCGGAGATATTCGTGAACTCCGCGCGGTAGGCGACCCGAGAGTCGAACCGGAATTGGCCGAACACCGTCACCAGAATGAATACGAAGACCAGGCACATGGTCGTGAACAGCGCCACTCGGACCGCGGTGCCGAGGGTGCGGCGCCTCACGGCCGTCCCTCTTCGACTACCGGCGCCCCGGGAGCGGGTTCGGGCCCGGGCAATGGTCCGGGCGCCGGCGGGCCGGGGTAACGGATGCTCGGCACTTCCGGGACGGCCCGGGTCGCCGGGAAGTAGTTGGCCCAGCCGGGGAAGCCGATACCGGGGTTGGGTCGCACGTCTAGTCCGGTGCCGAATCCGGTGTCGGTGACGAGGTACTTGACCGGGAAGTTCTTGGTGGGATCGGGCAGTGAACCGCAACTGGGCCGTCCGCCCGGGCCGCCCTTGGCCGCGACCCTAGGCAGATTGTCGGGGAAGCGATATGGGTCGTCGCCGAACAGAAGCGCGGCGTCCATCACCACCGATTTGCCGTTGCCGCCCAATGCATCCCGGCCACCGTTCTCCAGGAACCACTGCGCGCCCTGGAACATGCAGGTATAGGCCGGCGAGTAGGTGTTCAGCAATCCAGTGGTGGGAGCCAGCGTGTTCAGCGATCGGACCAGGTTCTCCTGGTTGGCACCCAGCGAGGTGATCCCCGATTGGGAGAATCCCACCGCCGAAAGCAGCACGCCGTCGAGGGCGGTGGCCTGATTGCTGATCGTGGTTGCGGTGGTGGAGAACGAGTCGAGGATGGACAGGATGTTTCGGGCCGCACCCGAATAGATGTTCATGGTCTGGCCGAATAGCTGCCAGTCCCGAGTGATGGTCGGCATCCGTGGATTCACGGCGAGCAGCACGTCATTGGATGCGGTGATCGCCTCGCCGATGATCTCGCCCTTACCTCGCAATGCCTCGGACAGTGCCGACAGAACTCCGTTGAGTTTGGCTGGGTCGATCGACGTCACGACCGATTGCAGATTCTCGAACACGGTATTGACCTCGACCGTCACATTGCGCGACTGCAGTACTGCCCCCGGTTTCAGTGCTGCGGGACTGGCTCCGGGGTCGGGCACCACGAGGTCGACGTACTTCGCGCCGAACGCGGTACTGGACTTGATCTCGGCCTCGACGTTGCTCGGCAGGAATCGGAAGGGCTTCGGGTCGATCTTCAGGTTCAGCGTTGACCGGTTGGCCGAATCGGTTCCGATGGAGCCGACCTGACCGATCTCCACCCCGCGCAATTTCACCTTCGCGCCGGGCTCCATTACCAGACCGGCCCGGTCGGAGACCAGGGTCAGCGGTACAACTGTGCGCAGCGTTCCGTTGAAGAGCAGTGCGGTCATGATGACGATCCCGATGATCACCGCGAACAGCACTGGCGCCCACCAGATCGGGTCAATCTGCCTGCGGGGATTGCCTTTCTGTGTGGTCACCGGTGTCACCCGGACAGGTGGAAGTTGCCGGACTGCCCGTACACGGCCAACGTGATGGTCAGTAGAACGAATACTGTCGCGGTCACCGAGGTGCGGACCGCGCGACCGACCGCCTCGCCGACGCCGGCCGGGCCGCCGGTGGCGGTGAACCCGTAGTAGGTGTGAATCGTCATCACGGCAGCCGCCATGCCCAGTGCGGCGACGAACGACCACATCAGATCCATTGGCTGCAGGAAGGTGGAGAAGTAATGGTCGTAGACGCCGCGGGACTGGCCGTAGACGAACGTCGTGCCTAAACGCGTCGCCAGGAAGGACGCCAGGACCGCGACGGTGTAGAGCGGAATCACCACCAATACTCCGGCCACGATTCGGGTTGAGGCCAGGTAGGTGATCGCGCGGATGCTCATCACCTCGAGGGCGTCAATCTCCTCATTGATTCGCATAGCACCGATCTGGGCGGTGGCCCCGGCGCCGATTGTCGCGGCCAGTGCCAGACCCGCGGTTGACGGTGCGATGAAGCGGACATTGAGGAACGCTGACAGGAACCCCGTCAGGGCCTCGATTCCAACGTTGGACAGCGTGTTGTAGCCCTGCACGGCGATCAGTGCTCCGGTGGACAGGGTGAGGAATCCGATGATGACCACTGTGCCGCCGATGACCGCCAGCGCGCCGGTGCCCATGCCCATGACTGCGATCAATCGCAGCACCTCGGCCGGGTAGCGGCGCACCGCGTCGCCGGTGGAGGCGAGCGCGGTGCCGTAGAAGGCCGTCTGCTCGCCGATTTTGCGTGTTCCGGCGACCAGTCGGCTCAGGGCGGTGCCTCTCGGACGCGCCCCCGTGGTCACGGCGCCACCTTGACGCCGAACGCGGTGGCCAGGATGTTTATCAGGAACAGTGCCATGAACGAGAACACCACGGTTTCGTTGACCGCGGTGCCCACCGAGGTCGGGCCGCCGCCGACCGACAATCCCTTGTAGCAGGCGATCAGTCCGGCCGAAAGGCCAAACAGCAATGCCTTGCCGAGGGACACGATGACCTGCGGCAGTCCAGTGAGCAATGTCAGTCCGGCGACGAAGGCTCCCGGGGTGACGTGTTGGACGAAGACCACGAACACATAGCTTCCGGCCAACCCGACGACGGCGACCACCGAGTAGAGCATGAGCGCGACGAAGGTCGCGGCGATCACGCGCGGGACCACCAGTGCCTGAATCGGGTTGACGCCCATGACCGTCATCGCGTCGATCTCGTCGCGGATCGTTCTGGCGCCGAGATCGGCGCACATCGCGGTGGCGCCGGCCCCGGAGACCACGATGGCCGTCACGACCGGACCCACCTGGGTGACCGATGCCAGTGCCGCGCCGGCACCGGACAGATCGCCGGCGCCGACGTCGAGTAATACCACGTTGAGGGTGAACACGATCAGCACCGTGTAGGGAATTGACAGCATGATGGTCGGCACGATCGAGACTCGCGCCACGAACCAGATCTGATCCAGCAGTTCCCGCCAGGCGAATGGCCGACGGAAGATCGCGGCGAATGTCTCGCCGGCGAGCACAACGAAGTCGCCGACGGCTACCGCCGGTCTCGCCCAGCCCGGAACGGACCCCGACGTGGAGAAACTCTGTGCCACGGACGTCCCTCATTCGGTGGTCGTGGAGGTGATTGCGCGAAACGCTACGAGGGGGACTGGATCCCCGCGAGTTCGTTTCGTCGCTGCGGTCGGTGGAATCTGCTGCTCGCCTGCTGGTCTAGGGTTTCGTTCAGATAGATCGGATCACCGCGAATTTAACTTCGAGCCCAACTCGCTGGGCCTTCAGGGTTGTGGGATTCGGGATCGCGGGATCGCGTGCTACCTTCTCGGGGTGTTACGAATTGGGTCGACCAGCTGTCTGGTCTCGCGCTGCGCGTGTTGTTGTCGCGCTATTCGCTGCGCCTGATCCGAACCGGACACCAGTCCTTTCTCGACATCGTCGGCGCGGCAGAACCTCCTCCGCCCCGACTTTCGAAGGACACCCATGACTGTCACCACCCTCCCGATCGGCCCACACTCACGGACTAACCGCCGCAGAGTCACCGCTCATGTCTTCCCTCCCGCGCTTCGAGCGCCGGAGAGCGCCGCCGCCGCGGTATTCGCAGCGGTCCGTCACCGCGGACCGGTCGCCCGTGATGTCGTCGCCAGCGTCAGTGGGTTATCGATCGCCACGGTCAATCGTCAGGTCAGCGCACTCCTGGATGCGCGCCTTCTGCGGGAGCGTCCCGACCTGTCGGTGCCAGGCGCGATCGGCCGTCCCCGTATCCCGGTGGAGGTTAACCACGAGCCGTATCTGACCCTGGGTGTGCACATCGGTGCGCGAACCACCAGCATCGTGGCAGCCGACTTGTTCGGGCGCACCCTTGACGCGGTGGAGACCGCGACACCCACCGGAGACCAGGCGGTCGGCCTGGCATCGCTGGCGGACAGCGCTCGGCGCTATCTGAGCCGGTGGCATCGTCGACGACCGCTGTGGATCGGGGTGGCGATCGGTGGTGTGGTGGATACCGCGACCGGGCATGTCGATCACACCCGGTTGGGCTGGTCGCAGGCACCGGTGGGCCCGGCGTTGGCCCGCGCTCTGGGGCTGCCGGTCTCGGTGGCTCCGCACGTCGACGCCATGGCCGGCGCCGAGTTACTGCTCGGGCATCAACAGTCGGGCAGTGGGTCGAGCGGTCTGTATTTCTACGCCCGTGAGACGGTCGGTTTCGCCCAAGTCATCGATGGGCGGGTGCACACCCCGTCTGGCGGTCCGGGCACCATCGCGGGTCTGCCGGTGCAGTCCGAACTACTTGGTGGTACAGGGCAATTGGAGTCGACGGTCAGTGATGAGGCCATTGTGGCTGCGGCCCGCAAGAGCGGAATCCTGCCTGCGGATGGACCCAACTCGTCGATTACCTCGCTGCGCCGGATCGCGAGGCAGGACGACGGATCGGCAGCCGCGGATGCCCGTGAGTTGTTTGCCGAGCGGGCCAGGGTCCTCGGTGGCGCGGTCGCATTGCTGCGGGACATGCTTAACCCCGACGACGTTTTGGTGGGCGGGCAGGCGTTCACTGAGTACCCCGAGGGCATGAAGCAGTTCCGCGCAGCTTTTGCCGAGCGGTCCCTGCTGCCGCCGCGGCAGATCAAGGTGACGGGGTTCGGTAACCGGGTGCAGGAATCAGGTGCCGGCGTTGTCTCGCTCAGCGGCCTGTACGCCGATCCGCTGGGCGCGTTGCGCCGGTCAGTCAGTCGCCGCTCGCTTGTCTCGGCCTGATTTCTTGCGGGGCTCCAGACTGATGACTCTCGGTCCGTCACGTGGTGCCGTAGTCACCACTTTGCTCGTCGTGGCTACGACGACCGCACCGGTTGCTGCGGCCGATAACGCGCGCCTCAATAGCGGTGTCGTCGCCAACGTCTTTACCGTCCAGCATCAAGCGGGCTGTTCGACAGACATCAGGATCAGCCCAGCACTCCGCCTCGCCGCCCAGTGGCATGCCGTTGACGTAGTCAACAACCGTGCCCTCTCTGGTGACCTCGGCTCAGATGGTTCGACTCCCGAAAGTCGCGCAACAGCGGCGGGTTTCAACGGCAAGGCCGTCCAGACCGTCGCAATCAACAACTCCTTGGCGATCAACAACCTCGATGTCATCAACCAGTGGTACGACGACCCTACGTCCTTCGCAATCATGTCCGACTGCGCCAACACCTTCATCGGAGTGTGGTCGGAGAACAGTCTCGACCGCTCAGTGGTGGTTGCCGTCTACGGCCAACCCGCGTAAGCGCCAGGCAGACCCGCAAGAGTCGAATGCGCGGTTCGCGTGCGCCATTATCCGTTGGTCGCGGGTTCGAGCCCCGCCCGCCCTACTAGTTCCTGGTAGATCCGGTTTCTTCCGGGTGGGACGCCTCTTGGCGCCCCTGGGGCATCGTTTATTCATCGTTTATGTCCACGGAAGGCTCTTGTAGGGCCGATGCACTCGGTCTCGACCGGCGATCGCCGGAAGAAGAGCGATCTGCCGGGACTGCGGGCCCGATAACGGTCCGACCGAAGTGTCGGTGCTCTAGTGCATGCTTTACACGGATGGCCGTTGAAGCCCCGTCGCGGCGATTGAAGGCGGAGTGGGCTCGCGGAGTTTCCTCGCGACAGATGGCCACCATATAATGTGCCAAGTGGCACTCGTAGCCACTATATGTTGTGTTTTTACGGCGTGTCGACCCAAGTCTTGTCTACCCCGGCTTCATACTGGAGTCGGCAGTGGACGTCCAGTGACCACCCACGCTAGCCCCGGTAGGAACGGCTTAAAGCGAAAGGCATCCGGTGATTAATCAGGCAACAAATGAGCGCTGGGTGGGCGCCTGCAAGCGCCCACCCAGCCAATCTCGACGGCTACAACCGTCTACGAAGTCCGATCTGCGCGGCAAAGCACGGAAGGGACGGTTTGATGTTATCCCGCGGTCCTGATGCCGGAAGTGAAGAGCGCACGTTCGAAGATGTTCTTCGAGTCCTAGTTATGGGCAGGCCGTCCTGGTATCCGCTTGGCGCTGAGGTAGCGACTGAGCATCAGATTCCAGTCTTGCCCCTCGTTGAGGTGGATAAGTCGCCATCCGAGATGCTGGCCTTCGACAAAGTCGTCGGAGCGGCCGATCGCTCTCGGGCGTTGATCAATTTCTATGTTGACGATCGCAAGCTGCGCAGACTCATCCGCAATCCAGAACGGTTCATCACCCGCCTCGAGGGAGTGTGGGGTATCACCTCGCCAGATTTTTCGGTCTGGGATGAAGCGCCCCCACACTTTCGTGTGATGGCGACCTGGCTTAACAGGGCACTCGGCCGTATGTTTGCTGACCATGGTTTACGTGTTGTCCCGAGTATTAGATGGTGTGATCGGCGCGACTACGACCATTGCTTCCTAGGAGTCACGCCCGGTTCAGTTGTTGCGATCTCGAACAACGGTCTGTGGCGAAAGGGTAGGTTGCGCCACGGTTTCATCATGGGCCTCGGCGAGATGGTTGAGCGCCTCTCGCCGCCCTCGGTCTTCCTGTACGGGACGGATGATCGGCTTATCCGCCGTGAACTGGGCTCGGGAGTGGAAGTTATTCACTATCCAGCTGAGCGCGCCCGCGCGGGAAAGGCGGCATAGGTGGGCGCGCGCGGCGGAGGAGGTTCGTCGGCCACGGCCCACGCGGCGCTCCGAGCCGGCCTCGACCGACTTCAGTCAAAGTACCGACTCTCGGGCGCGGGCTACTTTGGCCGAAAGGGCGCAGGAAAGAAGGTGCGGATCATCTCGTCATCTGATCCACATCGCGCCGCGGAAGATTTCTGGAAGCGCCTAAAGGGTCAATTAACAGAGAGCCAAACGGACAACGGTAAGGGGTTGCAGATCAAGTTCCCTGACGGGTCTACCGCCGTATTCAGGCCGTTCACAAGCACATTCAACAGCCCGGCAATCACCCTCGACGTAGCCACGCCGGGCCTTGGGATCGCGACTTACCAGCGAATCCACTTCACCAAGTAGGAGTCGAAATGAACACTCACTCAAAATTCCACCTGAGCGATGAATCCATTCGGATTCTGTGCTCTTTCAACGGTTCCCACTGGCGTTTCGCAACCGGGGAACCACTTGCAGAGAAGCCCCGACATTACTTCTCGTGGAACGACGTCATTGTGGCGACTGATCGTGGCGAGTTCCGTATCAACACCAGCCTCAGCGAAAGTGATTTCGAGGGCTATGCGGAGGAGTATGCGCAGCTAGCGGTGTACCCCGACTCGAAGGGACTGGCGGAGGCTCAAGCGAATGGCCACATCTATTTCCAGCATGCCGGTGAGCAGATCACAAAGGTGTTCGTATTTCGGGTCGGGATCACCCAGATCATCGATGGTGTGCCGACCTGGGTCTACAGCGCCGACCACGCGGTGATTTTCGGTCTGACTGAGGGCGCGGTGGCTGTCTGCAAGACAGGTCATCACTCGGCGGCAATCGATCTATCATTTGCTGACTCGGTTGAAACTCTTGAACTCGATGGTCGTGCTCATGAGTGGGATTGGGAAAATGAACTGGGTGAGGAATACAACGTGGTCACGGAACTGATCCAAATCGGCGAAACTCACACTCGATGATCTGGTCCGAAAATCCGCCGGGTAGGCACATGAGCGATGACCGACCGTTCGATCCACCGCACGACAGCGATGCTCGACGAATCCTTCGGCCGCGGCACGCGCTCGACGGTTTCCCTGCGGCCGGTTCAGTGGGCGCCACCGCGCTCGGTCTCGCCGCCACAATCGGCGCACCTGATCGGCGGGCCGGCGGCCGGGCACCCACACTCGTCGTCATTGACATGCAGAACGTTTTCGGAACTCCGTCGAGTGAGTGGTTCACGCCGAAGTTCGCCGACGCGTCCGCCGTCATCCAGCGCATGCTCCCGGCGTTCGGTGAGCGGGTGATCCTGACCCGGTTTGTCGCCCCCGCGCAGCCGGAAGGGGAGTGGGTGACCTTCTACTTGGAGTGGCCTTGGGCCCTGGTCACCGAATCCGACCCGATCTACGACCTGGTCTCGCCGTTTGTGGAATCCGGCCATCCGACAGTCACTGAGACAACGTTCGGCAAGTGGGGCGCGGGGCTGGAACGGGCCTTCGCCGACAGCTGTGAGGTGGTCCTCACGGGCGTGGCGACAGACTGCTGCGTTCTCTCGACTGCGCTCGCGGCGGCCGACGCCGGAGTACGCGTGCGCGTGGTGGCCGACGGGTGTGCGGGATCGACGGATGCCAACCACCAGCGTGCACTCGACACAATGGCGGGCTGGGCGCCTCCACTCATCGGGATCACCGACTCCGAGAGCGTGCTCGCAAACTTCACGTAATCGGCGTATATCAGGATCAGCCCCGCACTCCGTGGTTGGAGAACAGCCTCGACCCGCGTAAGCGCCAGGCAGACCCGAAAGAGCCGCTGTAACCTTGCCCCATGGCGAAGGTCTTCGCACAGATCAATGATCAGATGGCTGCGTGGCTCACTGCGCAGCCGATCTTCATGGTCGCCACCGCACCGCTGGCCGCTGACGGGTTGATCAATGCATCACCCAAGGGCGGGAGCGGAACGTTTACGGTGCTGGGGCCAACGACTGTCGCGTATCTCGATCTCACCGGCAGTGGGGTGGAGACGATCGCCCATCTGCGTGAAAACGGCCGAATTGTGCTGATGTTCACGGCGTTCGACGGGCGACCGCAGATCGTTCGGCTGCACGGGCGTGGTCGAGTGGTGGTGCCTGACGATGCGGAGTTTGCGGAACTTATGCAGCGGTTCCCGCGGAATCCGGGCACCCGATCAGTCATCGTCATTGACGTGGACCGGATCTCCGACTCCTGTGGCTACGCGGTGCCGCGGATGGATTACGTGGCCGACCGCGACGTCCTTGACCTGTGGGCGGAGAAAAAGGGACCGAAGGGACTCGCCGCGTACCGGGCCAAGAGCAACGCCGTGAGCCTCGATGGACTACCCGGACTCGACTAGTTAACAGGACGATTCATCAGCGCCCTTTGTTCCACGCCGAGTACGAGCCGATCGAACCTGCCCGCGGCCGCTGTAGCCACGGCCACGGATGCAGCGCGACCACATCGAGGTGGGAGGCCCTCGACTTCCAGCCCGGGACGGGTGCAAAGGTGGCGGCCAGTCGCCGGCCTTGGAGCACCTCCACCGGGTCACCGAGCCACAGCTCCACGTCTCTGCGCGTCGAGAGCTCCGCGACCGACTGCGCAAGGAAGACAAGCCGGTTCACCGACAACCGCAACCGGCGCAGCAGTGGCTCGTCGAACACGAACACCACGGGCAGATCCGGATGCGCCGCGGCTGCGGGGTCGCGATCACCGAGACTCTCCGCGGTCATCCACACGACCTCCGGCATCGCCGACTGCTGAGCCGTCGCAGGTCCGGACGTCCCCGCGAGATCGTCGTCGCGCCGCAGTCGGGGATCGCTGAATGCCAGGGGCTCCCGCTCCTGGGTGGCGGGCCAGTCCGTGATTGGACAGTTGCGTTCCAGCGGGCACGTCGCGCACAGACCCGGTGCCCGCTTCTCCACCTGCCATCGGGAGAACCCGTACGCCTTGCCGGTGAGTGCGCCGACGGTCCATTGCCAGCCCAACCGGTTGGCTGCCCGAGAGCCGTCGATGAGGTGTCGATACATCAGGTCTTCGCCGTCGCGCCAGCCCAGCTCTGCACGGACACTCCACTGCGAGGCGAGCCACATGCGGGTCTGATTGGTGAGCCAACCGCTGGACACCAGCTCCGACCAAGATGATTCCAGGCATCGCGCCGACGATGCCCAGGGATTACTCGTGTGTGCCGGACCGGTGGCTGCGGTGCGCTCCTCGACCGCGAATCGAAACGAGTGGCGGGACGCAGTTCCCAAGCGCGCGTAGAGATGTCGCGCGTATTCCTGCCAGAGCAGCTCATCGCGAAACTTTGTCACGTCGCTCTGCGGACCGCCGGCAACGTGATCCCACACCTCGCGCAGCGTGAGTAGCCCATGCCGGATGTAGGGCGACAGTCGCGACGATCCACGCGTGCCTGCCGGCCAGACGTTGTTGCGCCGCCGCGCATACCCGGTCACGTCATAGGCCTGTAGCGCCGCATCCGCCGCCAACTGTCCGCCGCTCGGGGACCCACCTGATGGCGATGACTGGGGCTCGCACAGATGCCCGAGATGGTCATTCACCCAGGCGTGGACGTCACCATGCGGCGGGGGATCGGGGAGGCGCTGTGGTGTCATGTGATTTCCGCCCAGCGCGTTGTCATCCCATCAGTATCGCGGTCCGGGGCGACTAACGTGACCGCCATGGCCGTCGTCGTCGTGGGAGCAGGGCTTGCCGGGCTGGCTGCCGCTCGTCATCTCACCGCCCACGGTGTCGAGGTCACGGTGCTCGAGGCCTCCGACGGCGTGGGCGGGCGCGTACGCACCGATGTGGTCGACGGCTTCCGCTTTGACCGCGGCTTCCAGTTGTACAACCCCGCTTACCCCGAGGGTGCGCGCGTTCTTGACCATGGGGCACTTGATCTGAGGCCCTTCATCGCAGGGGCGCGCATCGTCATCAGCCGCAGCGGGCGCCGTCAGGTAGAGCGAGTCGCTGATCCGCGCCGCGAACCGTCGTGGTTGATGCCGTCACTTCTGGCGCGCATCGGCTCACCGGTGTCGACGGCCCGCTTCGGCGCCTATGCGGTCTCTCGCGCTGTCCGGTCGGTTAAATCATTGAGCCGCGATCCCGACGTCACGACAGAGGAAGCGCTGCGCCGAGCAGGTGCGGATCGTTCACTGATGGAGCGGGTGCTGCGCCCGTTTTTGTCCGGCGTCTTCCTCGATTCCGAACTCACGACGTCGCGGCGCTTCCTTGACGTAGTGCTGAAGTCTTTCGTCCGGGGAACTCCGGGCGTACCGGCACTGGGTATGGTGCGGATTCCCGAACAGCTTGCGGCCGGGCTCGACATCCGACTCGGCCATCGGGTCGCGTCGGCCTCGGCCCGGACGGTCTCGGGTTGGACGGTCAATGTCGTCGGCGGCGACGCGCACCGCGCCGAGGCCGTCATCATCGCGACCGATCCGGCGACGGCTGCCGGCCTCATCGCAGATATCTCCGCACCTGCGGCGCGTGCGGTCACAACCTGGTACTACCGACCCACCTGCGCGCCCGAGGATCTCGCCGACGGGCAGGCGGTGCTCATCCTCGACGGCGATCGCCGCGGACCACTCGTCAACACCGTGGTGCTCACTCATGCCGCACCCGACTACGCCCCATCGGGAAGCGCGCTGATTTCGGCGTCGGCGCTTGGCGTGTGGGATTCGCCCGAGCATGAGAGCGCCGTGCGCGAGCACCTCGCCTGGTTATACGGCGTACCGACGCGAGACTGGGAACTCCTGGCGAGTTATCCGATTCCCTATGCGCTACCGGCCATGCCGGTGCCCTTCGAATTGCAGAGGCCGGTGCGCACGGCCGACGGTGTGTACGTCGCCGGCGATCACCGCGATACGTCATCGATCCAGGGGGCTCTGGTGAGCGGCCGTCGAGCGGCCCAAGCGCTGCTGACTGATCTCTTCGCGAACGTTACGGACGCGGGCAGTCCGATCCGCGAGGATTAGCGGGCGGTGCGCTTCAGCAGGTATTGCAGCCATCGGATATCGAGCAACATGAATGCCACGATATGGATGGAAATTAAGGCCGGGGGCCTTGCGGGCTAAAGCGTCTCTGAGATGTTTTGCCAGAAAACTGTTAAGTTTTTCCGGAATCTAGCTTCCCCGGACTACGCCGATGGTGGCCTTCGACGCCATCTGCTCCTACGGCTCCGCAACCGTACGGAGACTTCCCGACGGGTGCATGGCGATTGTTTGCCGGGCATGGCCAGGCGGTCCGAGTGTGATCGGAACGAAGAGGTGACCATGGCCCCTGACGCAACCACCGACCGGTAGGGTACGGTGGCGGAAGTTAGGCTAGGCTTTGCATAGAAAAGGGAGGCGGCCGTGAGCACGTTCGATATCGCGCTTCTGGGCGCTATTGCAGGTTTCACCATATTTCTTGGCCTTCCGGTGGGCCGGGTGCGGAGTCTGCCGACGGCGACGCGGGCACTGCTCAGCGCGACAGCGACCGGTGTGCTGCTGTTTCTGTTCTGGGACGTGCTCGTTCACGCCGTCGAACCCGTCGAGACCGCTCTCGTCGCTGCCAGCCAGGATGGAACTGGCACCTGGATGGGGTTCATCTCGCTGGCTGCGGTCTTGACGGCCGGTTTGATCCTCGGCCTGATGACTCTCGTCTACTACGAGCAGTGGATGGTGGGCGCAAAGGGCACCGCCCGGCCGCACGGACCGGGTGCAGCAAGCGTGGCTGAATTCACCGAATCTCGCGCCTTCGCCACGGTGTCACCTGCGCGGCGGTTGGCGATTTTGATCGCCCTGGGCATTGGTCTGCACAACTTTTCCGAAGGTCTGGCAATCGGTCAGTCCGCCGCTGCCGGGCAACTCAGTCTCGCGATTCCGCTGATCGTCGGATTCGGATTGCACAACGCAACGGAGGGTTTCGGCATCGTTGCTCCACTGGCCGGTGAGCCGACCCGACCCAGCTGGGGGTTCCTGGCTTTGCTCGGCCTCATCGCCGGGGGCCCGACGCTGCTGGGCACCTTGCTCGGCCAGTCATTCGTAAATGAAACTGTCTCCGTCGCTTTCCTGGCGCTGGCCGCAGGATCGATCCTGTACGTGGTCGTTCAGTTGTTGCGTGTCGCGCAGAATCTCGGCCACCGAACGCTGATGTTCTGGGGACTGCTCCTCGGACTGACTCTCGGATTCGCCACCGATTTCGTGATCGTGGCCGCGGGCGCCTAGCGCGCTGCGGCTGCCTTGCGGGCTGCCCGATGCCCAGCACCCGCGTCTGCCGCGGGTGCAGCCGCCGACCTTACCGACGCCGCGGATCGCGCGGCTTTTGTCGACCGCGACGGGACCGAGGCGGCAGGTAGTGCGCTCGGATAAAACGGTTCGTTGCGGATACCGGCGGTACCCAAAACATCATTGAGAATGGCGGAGCCACCGGTCTGCTGCGCCACCGCAGTGATGACATTGCGCAGGCTCGGCGAAACCCACGGATTGCCGGTCGTCAAGTCCGCCGGATTCGGGAAGCCGATGGGTGCGACGGTCAGCCAGGTGAGCTGGCCGAGCGTGCCGATGTCGCTGAGAAAGCCGTTGACCGAGTCGTTCCATGCAGCTTCGACGTTCAGGGTGGCGAGGTCGGTGATCACCTGGGTGGCGGTCGCGATCGCTGACTGGGTCAGGTAGGTGAGACCGCCTACCGTCGCCCTGGCGAGCCCGCCCAGCAGTTTCGGCAGGGTGGCGGTCAGGATCGTTTGAGTATTGCGGGTGAGGTTTGAGGTGATGTAGGAGATAGCGTCAGTTGCCAACTGGATGCCCGCCTGCAGGGGGGCCAGGATCTGTGTCTGCAACTCGGCGAGCGCGGCCGCGGTATTGCCGGCGGCCGCATATCCGACGGCGGTGGCCACTGCGGCCGGGGTATTCCACACCGCAGCCGCCGCACCGGTGCCGAGGGCCAGTGCGCCTTCGCCGACGGCAAAGCCGTAATTCGACAGGTTGAAGATCACCGCGCTCAGCGCACTGGTCGAGAACAGGTTGACGTCATCGGGAATCAGACCCAGCGTTTGTGGCCCGTACCTGACGGTGGTGGGCGGATCGGAGGGGAACGTCGCGGTGAAGAATTCCGTCCAGTACGGGTC
>JBMOKE010000201.1:0-3946 GCA_049315425.1 Mycobacterium sp.
GCGATCTCCTCGGCGATCGCCTTCACCATCGGGGCGCTGCTGCCGCTGCTGGCGATTCTGCTGCCGCCCCCGTCGATGCGCATCCCGATTACCTTCGCGGCAGTTCTGCTGGCACTGGGCATCACCGGGTGGATGAGCGCACGCCTCGGCGGCGCCGACCCGAAGCTGGCCACCCGGCGGGTGGTCATCGGTGGTGCGATTGCGATGGTGGTCACCTACGCAATCGGCCGTCTCGTCGGCGGGGTCGTCTAGCCGAATCGGGCCGCGTTTACTCAGAACTCGGCTGGAACCGTCACGATCGGTGCGTTGGAGGGCCTGTTGTCGATCAGGAACGTCGTGCCGGTCGGGTCCTGATCGCCCAAATCCAGCTCGTAGATTGCCGGGTTCTCGTGCACGCGGTAGTAGTACTTCAGGTTCTTGGTATCGGCGACGCTGGTCCAGAGCGTGTATTCCGTCGACTCCACGCCCTTGTCGGTCACGTTGCGCAGAATCCCCCGCGGCAGATCGAAGTTGTTCATCACGTGCCATGCCGTCCAGACCGCGTCGGCGCCGGTCTTATCCGTGTATGAGTCGCGCGCGTACAGGCTGGCGCGAATGAAGCGATCGGGCGAGTTGCTGCCGCCCGGCATGCCCACGTAGCCATTACCCATCGTGATCTTGTAATTCTGGGAGCCCCCGGCCGTGATCGGGCCGGCCGGGTTGTACGGGGACAGCGACTTGTAGTGCTCCCAGTTGTCCAGGTGAAACTCGAAACGCGGCAGGTTCGTCACACAACCGCCCGGTGACTCGATGATTGTTGGCGGCTGGTTGGGGGTGTGCCATTCGACGACGAGCGTCTTTCCGCTGGGATCGCCGATGCGCAGGTGGATCGGCAGCTGACCTTTGGTTGTGGACGTGAACGGGAAATCGGTATCGACGACGATGACGTCACCGGACAGTAGAGCCGCCTCGGCTTCCTCAGTCGTTGCGTAATTGCTCAGGACAAAGAGCACAACCTGCCAGCTGGCGATTGCCTTATCGCGATTGTCGTCCGACACCGGTGAGAACTCGGTGAACCCGGGGAGATTGAAAACGCCTGCCACAAGCCCTTTCTCGTTCATTCCATCGGAGCCCAGCGAATGCGTACCACCCACGATCGTCACGTTGCCGCCGAATGCGTACCTATTGGTCCATGCCATCCCGTCGGTTCCCGAGCTGGTGTCACCGACGAACTTCTGCCCGCGGGGGAAGTAGCCGATGCACTCCGGCAGTGGCGTGTCGAATTCCATTGTCCTGGCGTAGACGATGTCGCCGTTGTCGGCCGTGAGTCGGATCCCGGTGCACATGTGGCTTCTCCCTGTTCAGTCCGTGTACTCGGCGACGCCGTCGTCGAGCACGATCCGGGCATTTGATCCATCCGCACCGCTGGCCTCGGTGCGGTAGACCGCGCGACCGGACCCGGTGCGCCAGATCGACGTCGTCAGTGTTTCGCCCGGGAACACCGGCGCGGAGAACCGCGCCGCCACCGCGGTGAGCTTGGCGGCCTGCCCGCCGGCCAATTCGCCCAGCAGCGCCCGGCCTGCGAAGCCGTAGGTGCACAACCCGTGCAGGATCGGCGTGGGGAAGCCGGCCAACTCCCGAGCGAACCAGGGATCGCTGTGCAATGGGTTGCGATCCCCGGAGAGCCGGTAGATCAGAGCCTGGTCCTCTCTGGTCGGCAGGGCGATCCGGGCATCGGGTTCGCGGTCGGGGAACTCCGGTGCCGCCGCGCGCTGGCCGGGTTGTCCACCGAATCCGCCGTCGCCGCGGATCACCAGGGTGGTCAGCGTTTCGGCGACGTGGGCTCCGGTGGCCGGATCGGTGCCGCGGGCCCGCAGGATGATGATGGCGTTCTTGCCTTCGCCCTTGTCCTGGATGTCGGCGACCTCGGCCACCACCGACAATGCCCCGGCGGCCGGAAGGGGGGCGGACAGCCGAATCTCCTGGGAGCCGTGCAGCAGCATGCCCCAGTTGAACGAGCCGACCAGTGGTGTGGCGGCGAAGCCCATGCAGCAGATCACCGCGAAGGTGGGTAGCACCTGCTGAGGGACATCGTGGCTGTTCTCGGTGGTGTAGGCCAGGTCACCGGTGCCGGCGCCGACACCCAGGGCATAGAGCAGGGTGTCGCGTTCGGTCCACTCGTAGACCTTGGGTTCGGTCACCGCACCGATCGCCGAGGGGTCGATTGCCATTGCCGCGCTCCTGTTCGTGGATGGGGTTCCATAATCGCACTCGCGATTTCCGCCCCGCAGGGGCCGTGAACAGTGCACCCTGTCGGTATGCATGTTTCTCGCGCCCGAAAATTCTCCGCGACGGTCGTGGCACTGCTGGCGGTGGTCACGCTGGCCGCCTGTGGCAGTGGACAGTCGCAGCAACGCAACGTCACGCTGACGCTGATTCGACATGCGGAGTCGGAGGCCAACGCGGCCAACCTCGCTTCCAGCACGGTGCCCGGCCCCCCGCTGACGGCGGCCGGTCAGGAGCAGGCCGCCGCACTGGCGAACCGCTTATCAGGCAACCAGTACGACGGCGTCTACGCCTCGCAGATGGTGCGCTCCCAGCAGTCCGCCGCACCGCTGGCGAAGGCGTTGGGCAAGCAGGTGACGATTCTTCCGGGCCTCAACGAGATCCCCGCGGGGTGGTATGAGGGCGTACCGATAACGAACACCTCTGACACGTTGCTCCTGGGGCCGGAGGCCTGGCTCAAAGGTGATCGTCGATTCGGTATCCCAGGTTCGGTGGATGGAAACCAGTTCAACGGAGAATTCACCGCCGCCGTTCAGAAAATATATGACAGCGGCGACAAGAAGCCGGTCGCGTTCTCCAGCGGATTGGCGATGATGGTGTGGACGCTGCTGAACGCTCGCAACGGCAAGACGAGTCTGCTGCGGGATCATCCCCTGCCGAATACAGCCCAAATTGTGCTCACCGGTAACCCGATGGACGGTTGGACCGTTGTCGACTGGGACGGAATCACCAACTTCTCCATTGACGACTGACGCTCACTTCGCCATGCCGCTGCGGGTGCGGTATGCCGAGTGCGATATGCAGGGGCGGGCGTTCAACGGCCACTACCTCACGTGGATCGACATGGCCCACACCGAGGCACTCAGCTCGGTGGCCGGCAGCTTCGGGGTGTTTTCCGAACGCGGTATCGACTTCGTGGTGGTCGCGGCGGAACTGCAGTTCCGCCAGCCCGCGCGATTCAATGACGAGCTGATTGTGAACGTCGCGATCCAACCGCCCGGGCACACCTCGCTGCGCAGCAGCTACACCTTTAACCGCGGAACTGAATTGATCGCCGAGGCGACCATGACCCACGTCTGCGTGGATGCGGTGACATTTGCCAAGCAGCCGTGGCCGGACTGGTTCCGGGATCAACTGGCCGCTCACTCATAGGCGCCCTGCAGGTACCACCTTTGTTCCCGGTAGCACAGCAGCAGTGCGGTGCCGTCCACCAACACCTGAGCACATGCGGTCTGCTCGCCGATCGGCCAGGGGCCGGCCCACCAGCTCAGCTCACCCCGGTAGCGCGAGGCCGCGCCGTACAGTCGGGCCGGCTCGCCGGTGAACATCCCGCGATCGGTCATCCGGACTGGATTGCCCTGGGAATCAAGAAGTTCCACTGGCTCATCGAGCAGCACCGCCGGGGCGGGCTGCGGCAGCCGGCCTGGCCAGGGCCGATCGAGCGCGGCCCGGGGAACCGGCTCGTCACCGAACGGAGTCAGGGTGATCCGCTCGGTGGGCACCCGACCGCCGCTGAGTACCGGCACCTGTACGGCATCGGCACCCAGCAGTCCCTGCACCCGGACCAGCGCCCGACGGGCTCGCATCCGGTCATCGGTACCGAGGCCGCCCCACAGCGGCAACTGAAGTGCTTCTGCGGAAACGACTTCCACGGGATGCAGCCGCAGCATCGTCACCGGGC
>JBMOKE010000202.1:0-3906 GCA_049315425.1 Mycobacterium sp.
CCAACGCCGCCGCCGTGGCCGCCTACGAGGCGTGGCGGCAGCACGGGTTCGACGGAGCCGCCGGGCCGGCGACATCAGATAACGGAGCCGTGTGAGCTACCAGGTGTCCCAGTGGGTCAGCTGCTCAGCGGGTAGACGCTTGGCCAGTTTGAAGTCGGTGCCCTTGGTGTAGGCGATCGGGAACAGCCCGCCCTGGGTGTACTGCTCGTAGGGAATGCCGAGGAGGTCCGCGGCTTTCTTCTCGCCGTCGCCGATCAGATGCAGCGTTGTCCAGGCCGAGCCCAGACCACGCTCCCGCAGCGCCAGCATGAAACTCCAGACGGCGGGAAGCAGTGAACCCCAGAATGACGCCTGCACGCCGGCGTCGGTTCCCTCCGGGCGGCCCTCCAGTAGCGGGATCATGAAGACCGGGGCCTTCTCCATGTTCTCGTTGAGGTACTTCGCCGAGCTCACCACCGCGCCGATCTGCTCGTCGCGGATGTCGCCACGGACCGGCGGTTCCATGCCCAGGTAGGGCGTTCCCATGGCGCGGTAGATATCGGCCAGCGCCTTCTTCTTGGCGGGATCTTCGATGAACATCCACTGCCAGCCCTGGGCATTGGATCCGGTGGGCGCCTGCAGCGCGAGATTGAGACATTCCATCAGCACCTCGTGGGGTACCGGCTTGTCGAAGTCGAGGCGCTTGCGCACCGAGCGGGTGGTGTTCAGAACTTCATCGGCGGTCAGGTTCAGCTTCATGGGGCGAGACTACCCACCCCCTGCTCACCGGAAATCCCGGGATCGGGAGCCGACCGCGAGGGTGATGGGTCGCATCTTCTCGGCCACCACCGTCACCGCACCACTGGCGTTCTGCACCTGGCCGCGGATCAACAACGCCGGTGCGCTCTGAGCCAGCTTGCGGTATCGCGCCCACAACCCCGGCACGCACAACACATTGACCATGCCGGTCTCATCCTCGATGTTCATGAAGGTCACCCCGCGGGCCGTGGCCGGCCGCTGCCGATGGGTCACCGCACCGGCGATGAGAACCCGGCTGCCGTCGGGAACCGACAGCAGCTGTTCGGCCGGGGTGACGCCCAGCGCGTCGAGGTCCGCACGCAGGAACTGGGTCGGGTAACTATCCGGGGAGACACCGGTGGCCCAGACATCGGCGGCAGCAAGTTCTACCTCGCTCATCCCGGGCAGGGCGGGGGTCGTCGATGGCGAGCCCACCCCGGGCAGCCGGTCGGGACGTTCGGCGGCGGCGGCGCCGGCTGCCCAGAGGGCCTCCCTGCGGGTGGTGCCGAAGCACCCGAGCGCACCGGCGGTGGCCAGTGCCTCGGTCTGGGGAACCGAAAGCTGCACCCGCCCAGTCAGATCCAGCAGTGAGGTGTACGCACCCGCGGTCTGGCGCTCGTCGACGATGCGCTGTGCCAGATCGGTACCGATATTGCGCACGGAGCCAAGGCCGAGCCGGACCTCCAGGCCGCGGTTCTCGCATGTGGCGTGGGCACCACTGACGTTGACGCACGGGCCATGTACGACGACACCGTGGCGGCGGGCATCGGCTACCAGCGATTGCGGTGAGTAGAAACCCATCGGCTGGGCCCGCAACAGTGCCGCGCAGAATGCCGCCGGGTGATACAGCTTGAACCAGGACGAGTAATACACCAGTGAGGCAAAGGACAGCGAATGGCTCTCCGGGAAGCCGAAATTGGCAAAGGCCGCCAGCTTCTCGTAGATCCGGTCGGCGATATCACCGGTGATGCCGTGCCGCTGCGCCATCCCGGTGTAGAACCGCTCGCGTAGCCGTTGCATCTTCTCGGTGGACCGCTTGGAACCCATGGCCCGGCGCAGTTCATCCGCCTCCATGGCCGAGAAACCCGCACAGTCCACCGCCAACTGCATGAGTTGCTCCTGGAAAAGCGGCACACCCAATGTCTTTCGCAGTGCCGGTTCCATTGACGGGTGGTCATAGATGACCGGTTCCAGACCGTTGCGTCGCTTGATATAGGGATGTACCGAACCGCCCTGGATGGGACCGGGACGGATCAGCGCAACCTCCACCACCAGGTCGTAGAACACCCGCGGCTTCAACCGGGGCAGGGTGGCCATCTGGGCGCGGGACTCCACCTGAAACACCCCCACCGAGTCGGCGCGCTGCAGCATCTCGTAGACACCCGCATCACAGAGATCGAGGCGAGCCAGATCGACCTCAATGCCCTTATGCTCGGCAACCAGGTCGATGACATAGTGCAGCGCTGAGAGCATGCCCAGGCCGAGCAGGTCGAACTTCACCAAACCGATTGCCGCACAATCGTCTTTATCCCACTGCAGGACGCTGCGATTCGCCATCCGCGCCCACTCCACCGGACACACGTCGGCGATCGGGCGATCGCAGATCACCATGCCGCCGGAGTGGATGCCCATATGCCGGGGCAGGTCGGAGATCTGGTTCGCCAGGTCAGTCACCGACTCCGGAATATCTTCGGGCTGCTTACTCCAGGCATCCTGCTGACCCTGCGAGAAGCCCAGTGCCCGGGCCATATCGCGGATCGCGCTGCGCCGGCGGTAGGTGATGACATTGGCGACCTGTGCCGCGTAGTCGCGGCCGTAGCGGCCGTAGACGTACTGGATGACCTGCTCACGCAGATCCGACTCGATATCGATATCGATATCGGGCGGCCCGTCGCGGGCCGGCGACAGGAACCGTTCGAAGAGAAGGCCGTTGGCCACCGGGTCGACGGCGGTGACGCCGAGGGCGTAACAGACCGCCGAGTTGGCGGCCGATCCGCGGCCCTGACAGAGGATGTTGTTGCGGCGGCAGAACTGGGTGATGTCATGCACCACCAGGAAGTAGCCCGGAAAGTTCAACGCGGAGATGACATCGAGTTCCCGTTCGATCTGCGCATAGGCCGCCGGCGCACTGACCTGTGGCCCGTACCGCCCGGCAGCACCGATCATGGTCAACTCGCGTAGCCAGCTGTCCTCGGTATGCCCCTCCGGGGTGTCGAAGGGCGGCAGTTGCGGAGCGATCAGTGCCAGTTCGAACGAACACTGCTCGCCGAGATCGGCTGCGGCCATCACGATTTCGGGACATTGGGCGAACAGCCGTGCCATCTCATCCCCGGAGCGCAGGTGTGCACCACCCCGAGGTGTCAACCAGCCGGCCGCGTCATCGAGGGACTGCCGTGCCCGGACCGCCGCCATGGCCATCGCCAGCCGGCCACGCGAAGGCTCGGCGAAATGCGCCGCCGTGGTGGCGACCACACCCACGCCGAAGCGCGGTGCAAGTTCGGCGAGCGCGGCGTTGCGCTCATCATCGAGTGGGTCGCCGTGGTGGGTCAACTCGACGCTCACCCGGTCATCGCCGAACCGGTCCACCAGATCAGCGAGTGCGGCAGCGGCCGCATCGGCTCCACCGGTTGACAGTGCTTGCCGCACATGGCCTTTGCGGCAGCCGGTCAGGATATGCCAGTGCCCGCCGGCGGCCGCGGTGAGGGCGTCGTAGTCGTAGCGGGGCCTACCCTTCTCGCCGCCGGCCAGATGTGCGGCGGCGAGTTGGCGGGACAGTCTCCGGTAACCCTCCGGCCCACGCGCCAGGACCAGTAGGTGCGCGTCACCCAGCGACAGCTCAGCGCCGAAAACGGTCCGCATACCGAGTTCGCGGGCCGCCTCGGCGAAGCGCACCACGCCATAGAACCCGTCATGATCGGTGAGTGCGATCGCGCGAAGACCCAGTCGCGCGGCCTCGGCCACCAGTTCCTCCGGGGTGCTGGCACCGTCGAGGAAACTGAAGGCCGAGTGGGCGTGCAACTCTGCGTAGGGCACCGCCGAGCGAGGACGCTCGGCCAAGGGCTGCGGCTGGTACGCCGCACGTTTACGGGACCAGGCCGGGGCGTCGCTGCCGTCGGGCGGCCGCGGGCG
>JBMOKE010000203.1:0-3886 GCA_049315425.1 Mycobacterium sp.
GCTCGTCGATCATCGAGTTCTCGTCGAACGGGTCACGGCCGCTGAGAACCGCGTCGACTTTGGTCACGTCCACGGTCCGGGTCCACGTTCCGACCAGCAGCGTGGCGACCGCGTTTCCGGAGAAGTTGGTCACCGCGCGGGCCTCGGACATGAACCGGTCGATACCGACGATCAGACCGATACCCTCGACCAACTCGGGGCGGTGTGCCTGCAGTCCGCCGGCCAGTGTTGCCAGCCCGGCACCGCTGACACCCGCGGCGCCTTTAGAAGCCACGATCATAAACACCAGCAGACTGATCTGCGCACTGACCGACAGCGGACTGCCCATGGCGTCAGCGATGAACAGTGACGCCATGGTGAGGTAGATCGCGGTGCCGTCGAGGTTGAACGAATACCCTGTCGGCACCACCACTCCCACCGTGGCCTGCTGCACGCCGAGGTGCTCCATCTTGGCTATCAGGCGAGGTAGCGCCGACTCCGACGACGCCGTGGCGAAGATCAGCAGATATTCACGGGCAAGGTAGCGAACCAGCTTGAAGATCGATACTCCGGAGACCACGCGCAGCAGCATGCCGAGCACCCCGAACACGAACAACACACAGGTGACATAGAAGCCGAGCATCAGGATCAGCAGTTGCGTGATCCCGCTCCAGCCCGTCTGAGCGACCAGGTTGGCGATCGCGCCGAACGCACCGATCGGAGCCAGCCACAGAACCATCGACAGGATCTTGAACACCAGACGCTGTAGATGCTCGATGGCGTGCAGAATCGGCTCACCCGTGCGTCCCAGAGCCTGGATCGCGAAGCCCACCAGAAGCGCGACGAACAGCGCCTGCAGGATGTTTCCGGCTGTCAGCGCTGAGAACAATGTGGACGGGATGATGGAGCGGATGAATTCGATCACCCCGCCGGACTCCTGGGTCTTGCCGGCCAGTTCGGCGCCCTTTGTGGCTGTCGCGGTCGAAAGCTTGAGCCCGTCACCGGGGTGTAGCAGGTTTCCGACCACCAGACCGATGCTCAGGGCAACCGTGGACATCATCATGAAGTATGCGAAGGCCAACCCGCCGATCTTTCCGACGGTGGCGGCTTTGCGGACCGAACCGACACCGATCACGATCGTGCAGAAGATCACCGGCGTGATCATCATTTTGATCAAGTCGACGAACATGGTGCCGAGCACACCGACGGAACGGCCGACCCCGGGGAGAGCGAGTCCGACGATGACGCCAACCACGACCGCGACGATCACAGCGACATACAGCCAGTGGGTGCGATCGCGCCGCGTCTTCAGGTCGGACGTACTGCCATCCAGAGGACTGGTCATGGTCGAATTCCCTTCACTGCGAGACGATCAGTTGGTCATAGAATCCGCGAGATCCGCCATGCACGGGCGCGATTGGAGGATTCGCGCCGAGGTGGAGGGCGCCACTAGCCCGCTCCAGACACCTTCCAACGCCCCGACGTGACCCGCCAGATACCGAGGATCAAACGCAATCCGACGAAGGCGGTCAGGCCCGACCAGATGCCGACCAGTCCCCAGCCGAAGACCAGTGACAGCCATGTCAGCGGCAGGAATCCAAGCAGCGCTCCCACCAACGTGGCATTGCGCATGAACGTGGCGTCACCGGCACCCAGGAGCACCCCGTCGAGCGCGAACAGCACCCCGGCGGCGGGCAGCTGGGCGACCAGGAACCACCACGGCACGCCGATCGCAGCCAGCACGGCGCGGTCACTGGTGAACAGAGAGGGGAACACCGACGCCCCCAAGGCCAGCAACGTCGCGAGACCAACGGCGGTGATCGCGGAGAACTTCGTGACTCGCCACGCAACCTGGGTGGCATAGCGGGTGTCACCGCCGCCCAGGGCCGCACCCACTAACGACTGGGCCGCGATGGCCAGCGAGTCCAAGACCAGCGCAAGGAAACTCCACAACTGCAGCACCACCTGATGGGCCGCCAGTGCGGCCGCGCCGAACCGGGCTGCCACCGCCGCCGCCGAGACGAAGCAGGCCTGGAAAACCATGGTGCGCAACACCAGATCGCGCCCCATCACCAGTTGGGCACGCAGCACCTGGACGTCCAGACGTAATGGCACTCGTTCGGACAGCAGTGCCCGGCAGAACAACACCGCCGCCAGCCACTGCCCCACCAGGTTGGCCACCGCCGATCCGGCCAGACCCCAACGCGGCAGGCCCAACCATCCGTAGACCAGCAGTGGGCACAACACCGCCGAGACAGCGAAGCCGATCACCACGTAACGCAGTGGTCGCACGGTGTCCTGGATACCGCGCATCCAACCGTTGCCCGCCAGCGAGATGAGGATCGCGGGCACGGCGAGGATCGCGATCCGCAGCCACGGCAACGCGGTAGCGGCGATCTGCGTGCCGGCACCAGGCCCGGCGATCACCGAGACCACCGGAACCGCGGCCAGTTGCACCACGGCCACGACCACAAGTCCGAGCCCGATCGCCAACCAGGTCGCCTGCACGCCTTCGGCGACGGCAGCCTTGCGATCACCGACGCCATAAAAGCGGGCTGATCGTGCCGTCGTGGCGGTGGACAGAAAGGTCAGTTGCGAGCCCACGAGCGACACGATCAGACCGCCGATCGCCAACCCCGCGAGGCTCAGCGCACCAAGACGGCCGACGATGGCGATATCGAAAAGCAGATAGATCGGCTCGGCAGCGAGTACGCCCAGTGCGGGGAATGCGAGCGCGGCGATCCGCCGTTCCAAAGACGGCTCGCGCGCGCTCGCCTCAGCCAAGTGCGGCGGTGAGCGCCGTCACCACATCCTCGATCGGACCGGTCGTCGAATAGCCGGCGGCCAGGGTATGCCCCCCGCCACCGAAGCCGGTGGAAACTGGAGTCAGGTCGAAGCTCTTGGCGCGCAGAGAAACCGACCATCGCCCCGGCGCTGTCTCCTTGAACACCGCGGCTACCTCAGCCTCGGCGGTGGTGCGCACGATATCGACGATGCTCTCGACCTCTTCGGAACGGTGTGCTGCCCAGTCGGCATGGTTGACGACCGCGTAGACCAATCCGCCACCGGCGACCGCCGACGGAATCAGTTTCGCGGTTGACAGCACCCGGGACAGTAGTTGTAGCCACCCGTACGGGTGGGTGTCGTGCAGTAGCCGGCTCATCGAGGCGTTGTCGACGCCGATCTCCACCAGTCGGGCCGCCAAGCGCAAGGCGCGCGGCGATGCCCACCGGAAAGAACCGGTGTCGATGCTCAGCCCCGCATACAGACAGCAGGCCACATCGAGGGTGATCTCCCGGCCCCACGCGTCGAGCAGGTCAGCCACTAGCAAAGTGGTCGAATCTGCTTGCGGATCAACGAAGTTGAGAGTTCCGAACAACGTGTTCGACTTGTGGTGGTCGATGACGAGAACCTCGGGACCGGTGATCAGCTCGGCAAGCTCACCGAGCCGGTTGACACTGGATACATCCACGGTCACCACAAGATCGGCATCACGGCGCAACTCGGCGGGAGCCACCAATAGCTCACGGCCGGGAAGTCGACGCAGCGATTCGGGCAGGGTGTCCGACGCCGAGAAGCTGACCTGGATGTCGGTGCCCTCACGGGCCAGCGCCAGTCCCAGCGCCAGCCCCGCACCCACCGTGTCAGCATCGGGTTGCACGTGGCAGAGGATCACCGCGGAGCCGACGCCGGTCAACGCCTCCGCCGCGCCGCGGGCATCGGCGCGCAAGACGGCCCGGGTGACCTCAGTCGTCGAGTCCATCGCCTTCACCCTCTTCGGAGTTGTCGTCTTCGACCACCCGGTAGGGCTGTGCATCCCCGGCCGGAGTAGCACCCACCCGGATCCGGGCCACATCGGCGTCAGCAGCGCGGGCCCGGGCCAGCAGTTCCTCCATGCGGTGCGCGG
>JBMOKE010000204.1:0-3876 GCA_049315425.1 Mycobacterium sp.
AAGAAGGTTTATCCGAACGCTGGCCCGGCCAGCCGCATCGGCAGGCCACGACTATCGTCCGGCTGCCCAGGAGGAAGAGTGCTTTCGGCTTTCATCTCGTCGCTGCGGACGGCCGACCTGAGGCGGAAGATCCTCTTCACCCTGGGCATCGTCATCCTCTACCGGGCTGGCGCTTCTATGCCGTCGCCGGGGGTCAACTACCCGAACGTTCAAAAGTGCATCGAGCAGGTCAGCGGTGGGGCCGGGGCGCAGATCTACTCCCTGATCAACCTGTTCTCCGGCGGGGCGCTGCTGCAGCTGTCGGTGTTCGCGGTGGGCGTGATGCCCTACATCACCGCCAGCATCATCGTGCAGTTGCTCACCGTGGTCATCCCGCGTTTCGAGGAGTTGCAGAAGGAAGGCCAATCCGGCCAGGCCAAGATGACGCAGTACACGCGTTATCTGGCGGTCGCACTGGCCATTCTGCAGGCCACCAGCATCGTGGCGCTGGCAGCCAACGGTGGCCTGCTGCAGGGTTGCTCGCTCGATATCATCGAGGACAAAGGTATCTGGCCCCTCGTGGTCATCGTGATGGTGTTAACTGCGGGCGCGACCCTGGTGATGTGGATGGGTGAGCTGGTCACCGAGCGCGGGGTCGGCAACGGTATGTCGCTGCTGATCTTCGCCGGTATCGCCGCCGCGATCCCGGCTGAGGGCAAGTCCATTCTGGACAGCCGTGGCGGCGCCGTATTCACCGCGGTATGCGTGGCGGCGCTCATCATCGTTATCGGCGTGGTGTTCGTCGAGCAGGGCCAGCGCCGCATTCCGGTGCAGTACGCCAAGCGCATGGTGGGCCGACGCATGTACGGCGGCACCTCGACATATCTGCCGCTGAAGGTCAACCAGGCCGGCGTCATCCCGGTTATCTTCGCCTCGTCGCTGATTTACATCCCACACCTGATCACCCAGTTGGTCAGCAGCGGGAGCGGCGGACCGGGTAACAGCTGGTGGGACCGCTTCGTCGCCAGCCACCTCACCAACCCGGCCGACCCGACCTACGTCGCGATCTACTTCGGACTGATCATCTTCTTCACGTACTTCTATGTGTCGGTCACTTTCAATCCCGTAGAGCGTGCCGACGAGATGAAGAAGTTCGGTGGTTTCATCCCGGGTATCCGCCCCGGCAAGCCCACCGCGGATTACCTGAGCTACGTCTTGAACCGGATCACCCTTCCCGGCTCGATCTATCTGGGCTTGATCGCCGTCTTGCCGAACGTGTTCCTTCAGGCGGGTAACAGCGGTAGCGTCTCGAATCTGCCGTTCGGCGGTACCGCGGTGCTGATCGCGATTGGCGTCGGCCTCGACACGGTCAAACAGATCGAGAGCCAGCTGATGCAGCGCAACTATGAAGGGTTCCTCAAGTGAGGATCGTTCTGCTGGGTCCGCCGGGTGCGGGCAAGGGAACCCAGGCGATCCAGTTGGCCACCGATCTCGGCGTTCCTCAGATCTCAACCGGAGATCTGTTCCGGCACAACATCAGCTCCGGTACCACGTTGGGCCTGGAGGCCAAGAAGTATCTGGATGCCGGTGACCTGGTGCCCGCCAGTCTGACCAACGCGCTGGTCGACGATCGCCTCAACGATGCGGATGTGGCCGGGGGCTTCATCCTCGACGGCTTCCCCCGCTCGGTCGAACAGGCGGAGGCTTTGCACGACATGCTGGAACGCCGCAACCTCAAACTGGACGCGGTGCTCGAATTCCGGGTACCCGAGGACGAACTCGTGGAACGGCTCAAAGGACGCGGTCGCGCAGACGACACCGAAGATGTCATCCGTAACCGGATGAAGGTCTACCGTGCCGAGACGGCACCACTGCTGGACTACTACCACGATGAACTCAAGACTGTTGACGCCGTCGGTGAACTCGATGTGGTCTTCGCGCGGGCATTGCGCGCACTCGATCGCTGACGTCTGCTGATGGTTTCCATTCCGGGACTGCGCAGCCGCAAGACCGTGCCCGCCCGTTCAGCCGGTGAACTCGACGCGATGGCTGCCGCCGGTGCGGTGGTGGCCGCCGCATTACATGCGGTGCAGCAGGCCGCTGCGCCGGGGGTATCCACCAAAGACCTCGACGACATTGCCGAGACGGTGATCCGTGAAGCCGGGGGTATACCGTCCTTCCTCGGCTATCACGGCTATCCCGCGAGCATCTGCTCGTCGGTCAACGACCGCGTGGTGCACGGGATCCCGTCGGCTGATGAGGTGTTGGCCTACGGCGACCTGGTATCCATCGATTGCGGCGCCATCATTGATTCCTGGCACGGGGATGCGGCGGTCACCATTGGTGTCGGTGAGCTGATACCGGCTGATCAGGCTTTGTCGTCGGCCACCCGCGCGGCGATGGAGGCCGGTATCGAGGCCATGGTGGTGGGAAACCGGCTGTCGGACGTCTCGCATGCCATCGAGCGCGGTGCGCGGGCGGCTGAGCAGACGCACGGGCGCCGGTTCGGGATCGTCGCCGGATACGGCGGCCACGGGATCGGCCAGAGCATGCACATGGACCCGTTTCTGCCCAATGAGGGTGAGCCCGGCCGGGGGCCGTTGCTGGTGGCCGGCTCGGTGCTGGCCATCGAGCCGATGCTGACGCTGGGCACCACCCGCACCCGGATTCTCGACGACGACTGGACTGTCGTCACCACCGACGGCTCGCGGGCAGCACACTGGGAGCACACCGTCGCGGTGACCGAGAGCGGCCCGCGGATTCTTACCGCCTAGCTGCTCAGCCCTGAGCCGGCAGGGCAGCGATCCGCCGTGCCAGGTAGGGCGAGAACCACCCGGCGTACTTCTCTTGGAGGTTCACGTCGCGCCAGTCCGACCCGGTCACGATCTCGCGGCAGGTTGGTTCACCGCACAGGCAGCGGAACTCGTCATAGTCGCTGGCATCACACATCGCGTAATCGAAGGTCAATTCCTCGCCCGGTGCGATGTCGCGCATGGCGACCACGAGGGTCTGTCCGAGTAGGCCGCAGTTGGGCTCGCAGGAGTGATTGAGCATGTCGCCAGGCTCGGGGGTTTCACCGGAGACGAGGTAGAGGTCGGCGTCGACCTGGATGGAGCGCCCCTGCCGGTCGTGATTGAGGCTCTCGAGATCTGACTTAGACATGATCCATCCGCCGAATGCGGCGACGGTCTCGCCACCGGGGATGGGCTTGAGGACGAATGAGCCCCAGCCCTTATGTCCAGCCGGGCGTGCTTCGGCCTTGGCAGTGAGCCAGTTGTAATCCATGAAGCACACCCGTCCTCTTCTGACATGTTGTGACATGCCCTCGCTGTCGCGGGGCCGTCTCAGCCTGGAGAAGTGTAAGGCATTCAGCACCCGTTCAGTCGGGTAGGAACCGTTCGGGGTGGTGGTAGTCGTTGGTGCCGCCACGTTGGGGTGATCCGGGCGGTGGGATCCATTCGGTTGTGCCGTCGGCGCGCTTTCGGGTCTGCCAGCCGCCGGGTTTGATGCGGCCGTGGTCGGGTGTGCAGGCCAGGGTGAGTGTGTCGATATCGGTCGTCCCTCCGTCGGCCCATTCGTCGATGTGGTGGACTTCGGTGAAGTAGCCGGGGACGTCGCAGCCCGGTGCGCTACAGCCCCGCACCATGGCGTGCAACACGATGCGTTGATCAGCGGAGGCGATGCGTTTGGTCCGGCCGAGGTATAGGGCCCGCTCGCTGTGTTGATCGAACACGGCGAGGTAGTGGTAGGCGTGGCTGGCCATCCGGATCAGATCACGCATGGGCAGCAGTGTGGTGCCGGCGGTGACCGCGACACCGGCCCCGGTCTGCAACTGCTCCAGGGTCGCGGTGGCGATGATCGTGACGGGCAATCCGTTGTGCTGGCCGAGTTTCGGGT
>JBMOKE010000205.1:0-3874 GCA_049315425.1 Mycobacterium sp.
TCAAGAGCAAACCGCCCAAGAACAACACGCCTAAGAATCCCTACGCCCGGGCGAAATGGTTGGCACTGGTTGCGATGGCAGGGTTGGCCATCCTGCTCAATATCGTTCTGCGGGACTGGGTTGCGTCGCTGCACTTGGCCGTGGTGATCGTCTTCACGGTCATCACGGTTGTACTCGCCGTCCACAACCTGGTCATCGCCGTCGCCAAACGGTTGGGCCGCAACGGCGAGGATCCCGGCGGGTCCGGTGATGGCCCCGGTGGGTCCGGTGGGCCCGATGACCCCGGTCCAGCTCCGGCTGACCCAGAATGCGCAGATCCACTCGGACGCCAGGACGATTTCGGCCTGGCCGCTTAACTTCCCGGATCGCGGGTGGCTCAGCGCTTGCGGGGAGCCCGCTTCTCCCGAACCCGCACATTGATCCGGATCGGTGACCCCTCGAAACCGAAGGTCTCGCGTAGCCGGCGTTCCAAGAACCGCCGGTAGCCTGCCTCCAGGAAACCCGAGGTGAACAGCACGAACGTCGGCGGCCGGTTGGTGGCCTGGGTGGCGAACAGGATTCGCGGCTGCTTGCCGCCGCGCACCGGCGGCGGTGTCGCAGCGACCACTTCCTTGATCCAGGTATTCAACTGCCCGGTCGAGATGCGCGCATCCCACGACGCCAGCGCGGTCTCCATGGCCGGCACCAACTTCTGCACCGCGCGGCCGGTCAGGGCCGAGATGTTCACCCGGGGCGCCCACTGCAACTGAGCCAACTGGAGGTCGATCTCGCGGTCCAGCAGGAAGCGGCGGTCCTCGTCGACCAGATCCCACTTGTTGAATGCCAGCACCAGCGCCCGGCCGGCCTCGATCACCATCGACAACACCCGCTGATCCTGTTCGGTGATGGGCTCCGATCCGTCGATCAGCACCACCACCACCTCGGCGGCGTCGATGGCACCGTGCGTGCGGACGGAGGCGTAGAACTCATGCCCGCTGGCCTGTCCAACCCGGCGCCGCAGGCCGGCGGTGTCGACGAAACGCCAGATGCGGCCGTCCAACTCGATCAGCGAGTCCACCGGATCGACGGTGGTGCCGGCGACATCGTGCACCACGGCCCGCTCGGAACCGGCCAGTCGATTCAGCAGCGAACTCTTGCCGACGTTCGGCTTACCGACCAGCGCGACACGACGCGGGCCCCCGCCGGTGGATGCGGTCTCCGACACCTCCGGCAGCGCGTCGACGACATCGTCGAGCAGGTCCGCGACCCCGCGTCCGTGGATCGCGCTGATCGGGTGCGGCTGCCCGAGGCCCAACGACCACAGCGCGGCCGCGTCGGATTCGCCCTTCTCGTTGTCCACCTTGTTGGCAGCCAGGAATACCGGCTTGCCTGAGCGCTTGAGAATCCGCGCGGCCGCTTCATCGGCCGTGGTCGCGCCGACGATCGCATCCACCACCAGGATCACCGCATCCGCGGTCTTCATGGCGAACGAGGCCTGCTCGGCCACCTTCTGCTGCAGACCCTTGGCGTCCGGCTCCCAGCCGCCGGTGTCCTGGACCATGAACCGCCGCCCGGTCCACGACGCGTCATACGACACCCGGTCGCGGGTCACGCCGGGGAGATCCTGCACGACGGCCTCACGACGACCCAGGATCCGGTTCACCAGAGTGGACTTGCCGACGTTGGGCCTTCCCACCACCGCGACCACCGGCGGCGGACCGCCGACGACACCGGAATCCTCAGAATTCGGCTCGCCGCCGACTTCCCAGTCGCTCTCGTCGGACCAGGTGCCGTCCTCCGTCATCGCCGGGTCTCCATCCGCTGTTCGACGAGATCTCGCAGTGCTGCGATCACCTCGGTCTGGTTCATATCACTGGTGTCCACGACCACGGCGTCCTCGGCTGCACGCAGCGGCGAGACCGCACGGGAGGAGTCCAGGTGGTCGCGTCGGCGCACATCGGCCAGTACGGCCTCGTAGTCGTCCGGCAGGCCCGTCGCGATGTTCTGGTCGTTGCGGCGCCTGGCCCGGGTCTCGGCCGAGGCGGTCAGGAAGACCTTCACGTCGGCATCCGGCAACACCACAGTGCCGATATCGCGGCCCTCGACCACCACGCTGGTCGGCCCGGCCGCCAACTCGCGTTGAATTCCCACCAAACGGGTGCGCACCGCGGAAACCGCCGACACCGCCGACACCGCACGTGTCACCTCGTCACCACGGATCAGTGCCGACACCTCCTCGTCGCCCAGGAATGCTGTTTCGGTGTCCGGGTCGTGGCCGACGGACAACGGCACCTCGGCGGCGGCCGCGATGGCATCCGGATCATCCAAGTCAACCCCGGCTCGGAGCAGCGCCAAGGTGACGATCCGGTACATCGACCCGGTATCCAGATAGCGGGCGCCGAGTTCTTTTGCCAAACCCCTTGACACACTTGATTTTCCGGTACCCGCGGGCCCGTCAATCGCGATCACCACACCGATCACATGCCCACGGCCCCGTGCAGTTCACCGATCTCTTTGCGCGTCAGCACCCGGATGCTGCCGGGCCGCTGATCGCCGAGTGACACCGACCCGATGTCCGTGCGCACCAGTGCCTGCACGGGGAAGCCGACCTGGTCCAGCAGCCGACGCACGATCCGCTTACGGCCCTCGTGCAGTGTGACGCGCAACAGCGTCTTTCCCGGTACGGAATCCACCACCGCGAAATCGTCGAGTTTGACCGGGCCATCATCGAGTTCGATACCGGCCCGCAGCGTTTTGCCCAGCCCGCGCGGCACCGAACCGGCCACCGTCGCCAGATAGGTCTTCGGCACCTCGTAGGAGGGGTGCATCAGCCGATGCGCCAGTTCGCCGTCATTGGTCAGCAGCAACAGACCCTCGGTATCGGCATCGAGCCGACCGACGTGGAACAGTTTCCTGTTCCCGCGAACCCGGTGCTCCACCAGATCCCCGATACACGGTCGGCCGCGATCATCCGACATGGTCGAGTGCATACCGATCGGCTTGTTCACCGCCAAATAGACCATGGAATCGTCGAGTAGGACCCGGGTGCCGTCGACCCGGATCTCGCAGGCGTCAGGATCTACCCGGGTGCCCAACTCGGTTACCAGACGACCGTCCACCTCGACACGGCCGTCGATGATCATCCGCTCCGCCACCCGCCGCGACGCAATTCCGGCCTGCGACAGCACTTTCTGCAGCCGAACTCCCTCGGCGTCAGACATCGGTATCGACATCGAGCGTGACAGGCATATCGGCCTGCGCCACCCTGGAGAGCTTCGCGAACCGGGGTTCACTGTCCAGGTTGTCGCTCAGTTCGTCGATCACATCGACGTCGGGCAGCAGCGGGGCGATATCGGGCAGCTCATTGAGCGACGCCAACCCGAGGCGCTCCAGAAAAAGCTCGGTGGTGCCGAACATGGTCGCACCCGTGTCGGAATCGTTGCCGGCCTCGGTCACCAGCCCACGCGCCAGCAGTGTCCGGATCACCGCGTCGACGTTGACCCCGCGCACCGCACTGATCCTGGCCCGGGTGACAGGCTGGCGGTAGGCGACCACCGCGAGCGTCTCCAGCGCTGCGCGAGTCAGCTTGGATCGCGCGCCATCGAGAAGCAATCGCTCGACATACGGCGCGAACCGGGCGCGGGTGTACATCCGCCAGCCACCACCCATCTCGCGAAGATCGATGCCGGAACCGCGAGCGGTGAACTCCTCCGCCATTCGGTGCAGCGCGTCATTGATCCGGTACACCGGTTGTTCGGTGGCCGCCGCCAGCGTCTCAGAGTTCACCGGGGTGTCGACCACCAGCAGTAGCGCCTCCAGCACCCGGGTCAGATCAGCGTCGTCGAGCTCCTCGAGCTCGGTGGGAACCTCGTCGGTCATCGGGTCGTCGGTCATC
>JBMOKE010000042.1:0-17260 GCA_049315425.1 Mycobacterium sp.
CCATGATGCCCGCGAGCACCAGCAGCAGGACGATCCACCACTCCGCAACGCCCTTATTCAGGCCGATGTACACCGCAACGGCGACAGCGACGAGCAGCAGCACGATGTTGGCGGCCTGGAAGACCTTGGCACCCTTCACGAATGCCTTCTCGACATTCTTTGGAATGATCGTTTCCTGCAGTTTGGCGAAGGCGACCAGCGAACCCCAGAACGACACCGAGCCGATGATGGCCGCGAACAGTGAGCCGACCACCAGTGCAATGGTGGGTGACTGCTCGGGCTTGAACTCCGAAAAGCCCTTGGTCTCAATAAATTCCGACCAGGCGATGAGCGCGACCGTGCCACCGCCGACACCGTTGAACAGCGCGACCAACTGCGGCATCGCCGTCATCTTGGTTTTCTTGGCCGGCGGCACGCCGAGGATCACACCGACGGCCAAACCGGCAGCGATGAGTATCCAGTTGATCGGTGCGGTGTCCCGGATCTTGATCAGGGTCGCGACGACGGCAATACCCATGCCGATGGCGGCGATCCAGTTACCGCGTACCGCGGTCTTGGGTCCGGTCAGACCGGACAGACCGTAGATGAACAGTGAGAAGGCAAGGATGTAGAGGACATCAACGAGGTAGGTCACTTGGTGACCTCCTTCGCCTTATCGGCCGCCGGAAGTTCCTTCTTCTTGCCCTTGAACATGCCGAGCATGCGGTCGGTCACCAGGAATCCGCCGATGACGTTGAGCGTGCCGAACACCAGCGCGATGAAGCCGATGATCCGAATGCCCCAGTGCGCGTCAGCAGGCAGGTTGCCCAGCACCAGCAGGGCACCCAGCACGACGATGCCGTGGATGGCATTGGTTCCTGACATCAGCGGAGTGTGCAATGTGTTGGGCACCTTGGAGATCACGGCGAAACCGACAAAGCCGGCCAGCACCAGGATCGCGAGGTTGGCAAGTAGCTGGGTGTACATCAGTTCTGCACCTCGGTGTTGGATGGCTTCGCCGCCGGTGCGGCTTCGCGTGTAACACAGGAGGCCGAGATGACCTCGTCGTCAAAATCGGGTTGCAGCGCACCATCTTTGATCATCAGTTCCAGCAGCGAGGTCAGGTTCTTCGAGTACAGCTCGCTGGCGTGTTCGGGCATGGTGGCAGGCAGGTTCAGCGGCGAGGCGATGGTGACTCCATGCTTGACCACCGTCTGGCCCGGTTCGGTGAGCTCGCAGTTGCCGCCGGTCTCGCCGGCGAGGTCAACCACCACACTGCCGGGCTTCATCCCCCGCACCGCGGCGGCGGTCACCAACCGTGGCGCCGGGCGGCCGGGCACCAGCGCCGTGGTGATCACCACGTCGAAGCCACCGATGGCCTCCTCGAGTTTCTTCTGCTGCGAAGCGCGCTCCTCCTCGGTGAGCTCACGGGCATACCCGCCCTCGCCCGCGGCATCGATCCCGATATTGAGCCACTGGGCTCCGACCGAACGAACCTGGTCGGCCACCTCGGGACGGACGTCGTAACCGGTGGTCCTGCCGCCCAGCCGCTTGGCGGTGGCCAGTGCCTGCAGCCCGGCCACTCCGACGCCGAGCACTAGCACACTGGCCGGTTTCACCGTGCCGGCGGCGGTGGTCAGCATCGGGAAGAACCGGGTCGATTCGCTTGCGGCAAGAATGACGGCCTTGTACCCGGCCACGTTGGCCTGGGAGGACAGCGCGTCCATCGCCTGCGCGCGGGAAATGCGCGGGATCGCCTCGACCGCGAACGCCTGCACCCCGGCTGCCTTGAGCGCGCCGATCTGGGTGTCGGCGTTGCGCGGCGCAAGAAAGCCGACGAGCGTCTGGCCGGACCGGAGGCGGGCCACCTCGGGCGCACTCGGCGGGGCGACCTTCAACACGATGTCGGCGCCCCAGGCATCGCCGATCGTCGCGCCGGCGGCGGTGTACAGGTCGTCGGGCAGCAGGGCGGCGTCACCGGCGCCGGATTCGACCACCACGGCGACCCCGTCGTTCACCAGCGCCGTGACCGCCTTGGGTACCAGCGCCACCCGGCGTTCGCCGGACGCCGACTCGGCGACGACGCCAACAGTCGTCTTGGTATCTGTCATGACCTTTGCTTTTGCTTCCTAGGACACTCGGGTTCTGCCCCGACGCTCGTGACACCCTAACCGCTTCTCACAGTTCACCCATTTGGGGTGGGCGTGGGCGTGCCACAATCGGGCCATGAACGCAACCGAGGTCTATGACACCGTTGTCATTGGGGCAGGGTTCGCCGGGCTGGTGGCCGCGCGCGACCTGCTCGAAGCGGGACGCACCGTGGTGGTCCTGGAAGCCCGGGACCGGCCAGGGGGGCGCACCTACTCCACCACATTCCCCGGCACGGACGTGGTGATCGACCTGGGCGCCGAGTGGTTCGACCCGGCGCGGCATCACTTCCTGGCAGCCGAGGTTGCCCGCTACGGCGCGAAGTTCGTCGAAGCGGACAAGGGCGGGGCCAGCCGCTGGTTCCTCGATGGCCGGCACTCCGACGGTGACGAGCCCGACGGGCTGATCGACATGAACGAACTGGAGGAGGTCCTCAACCGGCTGCGGGCCGATATCACTCAGGTCGTCTTCGCTGAGGGCTTCACCCAGACCAATACCGCCGCTCTGGACATCCCGTTCAACGAGTATCTGGACAAACTCGACGCTCCACCGGCAATCGCCGATCTGCTTCGCGCCCAGTCCTACACGCTCACCGGCGCCCTTCCCAATGAGTTCTCGGCCCTGGTCTACCTCCGCGAGATCGCGGGCTTCGACCACAACCCCGACTACTCGTTCTTCGCCTCCCTGGCCCGCGTCGACATTGGCAGTGGCGGACTGGCGCAGCGCGTCGCCGACGAGATCGCCGATCACATTCGCCTGGGCGAACCGGTCACCTCGGTGACCGAATCATCCGGCCGGGTCGACGTCGTCACGGCAACCGGCAAGCGCTACTCGGCTCGCCGGATCATCCTCGCCGCCCCGCTGAACACCCTGGGCGATATCGAGTTCACCCCGGGCCTCCCGCCCGCCCTGGCCCAGTTGGTGCGGGAGGGCCACACCGGTCGGTGCATCAAGGTCTGGTCCAAGTTGGCCGGCTCGAAGCACGTGTTCGCGATGGGCTGGCCGGGGATTGTCGAGTGCACGGTCAAGGGCACGGTGAGCGAACCGGACGGGGAACGGGCCATCATGGCCTCCTTCGGTCTGGCTCCGGATCTGGCCATCGACCGGCCCGACCTGCTACAGGCCGGCCTCGATGACCTCAAGTTGGAAGCCACCGTCGAAGAGGTCTACGGCCACGACTGGATCGGTGATCCCTACTCGAAGGGCACCTGGCTGGCGTTGCGACCGGGACAGCCGCCTATCCACGGCCGCGTCGAGAGTCATTGGGGCGCAATCCATCTGGCCGGGGCCGACTTCGCCGGCGTCTGGTCGGGTTGGGTCGATGGGGCCATTGAGTCAGGTCGCGAGGCGGCTCGGTCGGTCGACGCGGCTCTGGCCTAGTCGGTCAAAAAAACCGGGTCCACCGATCGGGGGACACGCGATTCCCCCCGGTGAGGGTCCACTCGGTGGACGGATCGGGGCCTCCGGCGGCGCGATAGTCGTATCAGGCCGGAATTACCGGCCCCGAATACGCAGGGAGCCGAAAATGAACCGCAACGTCACCCGCCGCATCACCACCGCCCTGGCCGGCGCCATCGCCGCGGCCGGAATCTTCGCAGGCAGTCTGGTCGTGGGGGCAACAGAAGCCGGCGCGCAGCCCGCCACCAACACCGGGTGCAGCAGCATGGCCATGCCCGGCAGCCAGGCCGACGCCGACAATCTCAACCCGTTGACCCGCGCCGGACAGGTTGGCGCCGCGGGCAATACCGGCACCCCGGCCGGCGGCGGCGCCCCCATGGACTGCCAGCCGGTCGGTCACGGCTGAGGCCGTGACATAGGGTGAAACCGGACCCCAGTGGAAGGGAATCACCGTGGATTTCGCTCTGTCCGCCAAGGCGGCTGACTACCACAAGCGCCTCACCGAATTCATGGCCGACCATGTGTTGCCGGCCGAGAAGTCCTACGACGAATACCGCGCCGCGGCCGGCCCGACAGACTTCACCGTTCCGCCGGTCGTCGAGGAACTCAAGAAGATGGCCAGGGAACGCGGACTGTGGAACCTGTTCCTGCCCGCCGAATCCGGCCTGACGAACCTGGAGTACGCCCCGCTGGCAGAGCTGTCCGGCTGGAGCCCCGAGATCGGCCCGGAAGCCATTAACTGCGCCGCCCCGGACACCGGCAACATGGAAGTGCTGCACATGTTCGGCACACTCGAACAGAAGAAGCAGTGGCTCGAGCCGCTACTGGCCGGCGAGATCCGCAGCGCGTTCTCGATGACCGAGCCCGCGGTGGCCTCCAGCGACGCCCGCAATATCCAGACCGCGATCACCCGCGACGGCGACGACTACATCATCAACGGCCGCAAGTGGTGGAGTTCCGGCGCCAATGACCCGCGCTGCAAGGTGCTCATCGTGATGGGCCGCACCAACCCTGAGGCCGCATCGCACCAGCAGCAGTCGATGATCCTGGTTCCCAAAGACACCCCAGGCGTGAATCTCCTGCGCTCCACCACAGTGTTCGGCTTTCACGACCAGCACGGCCACGCCGAGATCGTCTTTGACAACGTCCGGGTTCCGGCCGCCAACCTGCTTGCCGAGGAGGGCATGGGGTTCGCGATCGCCCAGGCCCGCCTGGGCCCCGGCCGCATCCACCACTGCATGCGCGCGATCGGGGTGGCCGAGCGAGCGCTTGCGCTGATGACCGAGCGCGCCCGCACCCGGATCGCCTTCGGCAAGCCGCTGGCCGAACAGGGCATGGTCCAGCAGCAGATCGCGTTGTCCCGCAACGAAATCGATCAGGCCCGGCTGCTATGCGAGAAGGCAGCCTGGACCATCGACCAACACGGCAACCGGGCGGCCTTCTCCCTGGTCTCGCAGATCAAGGCGGTGGCTCCGCAGATGGCCTGCACGGTGATCGACCGCGCCATCCAGGTCCACGGCGGCGCAGGCGTCACCGACGACTTCCCGCTGGCCCGCATGTACAGCCTGCATCGCGCCATGCGAATCTTCGACGGCCCCGACGAGGTGCACATCCGCACGGTTGCGCGCGCGGAGCTCGGCCGGGAAAAGAGCCTGCTGGCCGCTGCGGCGACCGGCGGGTGAGCTCACCCAACCAGGCCGGACACGAGAAGCTTTCCGGGGCCTGGAATTTCCGTGATGTCGCGCAGACGGCCGGTGTGTTTCCCGGATTGCTGTTCCGGTCCAGCGAGCTGAGCAAGCTCGATGAGTCCGGCCGCTCCGCTCTCACCGAGCTCGGCGTGACCGATGTGGCTGATCTGCGATCCCCGGCCGAGTTGCAGCGCCGCGGTACCGGCGCGGTGCCCGATGACGTTGTCATCCATCATCTTCCGTTTCCGGAGGTGTCGCACACACACGCGGATGCCGAGGGCGCCGAAGCGCCGCACGAGAGTGCCTGGCAGAAGATGATGACGGAATACTCCGATGAGGAACCCGCCGAAGCGGGTCAGCGGTGGATGACAGGAGAGTACGAGCGGTTCCCCACGTTGGGCGGGGCGCAGCGGGCGGTGAAAAAGATCATCACGCTGCTGGCTGACGGCAGACCGACACTGGTGCACTGTTTCGCAGGCAAGGACCGGACCGGGTTCGCCGTCGCGATCGCACTCGAGGCAGCCGGGATCGACCAGGACGAGATTCTCACCGATTACCTGCACAGCAACTCCGCGACCGCCCGATTACGCGACCAGATCCTGCAGACGACGCGCGACCGCGAGGGAGTGACCGACGAGGTGGTGTCGTTCATGGAATCGCGGCTGACCGATGAGGTGCTCGGGGTGCGCGAGCAGTACCTGAGCACCGCGCGGCGGGTTGTCGAGGAGAACTACGGCGGGTTGGCCCCCTACCTGCGGGCTGCCGGGGTGACCGAAGCCGATGTGGCCCGGTTGCGCACTCAGTTAGTGGGTTAGCAGCAACCCGACGACCCAGGCCGCGGTGGCGATGAGACCGCCGGCCAGTTCCACACCCGCCGACAGTGCCACGCCTTTGACGGCGTGCACCGTCGATGCCCACGCCCGCCGCTGATCGCGCCGTTGGAGTAGTTCGGCGAGGTACACCCCGAGGACGAATCCGATGATCATGCCCAGGACCGGGATGGCGAAGAAACCGATCACCGACGCCACCGCGCCGGCGGCCAGGGTCCATCCACTGATATCGGCCGCGCGCATGCGGCGCACCGGCCACAGATACTTCACCAGCAGGCTTGCGCCGAGTACCGCGGTGACCACACCCAACACCACCCAGGCAACGGTGCCGCGTTGGACGAACGCCCAGACTGCGATCGCGGCGTAGACCAGCAGCGTGCCCGGAAGGAACGGGACGATGATGCCCGCCAGTCCGACGGCGATGGCCACCGCGATCAGGATCAGCCCACCGGTGGTCACGGCTCCAGAACAACCTTGCCGTACACCTCGCCGGCCGCGAGCGCCTCGAGCGCGGCACGGCCCTCGGCCAGCGGATAGCGTTGTGGCGCAGGCGGTCTAAGCCCACTCGCCACCAATTCGCCCACGCCGCGGCCGTACTCCGCCTGTACGCCCGGGTTGGCCATGACGAACTCGCGCCAGCCCACGCCGAGCACCCCGGCGTTGCGCAGCAGTAGGCGGTTGACCTTGACACTGGGGATGGCACCCGCGGCGAAGCCCAGAACCAACAGGCGGCCCTCGATGGCCAGTGCGCGGACAGCCTCGTCGAACGGTTCACCACCGACCGGGTCGACCACCACGTCGGCGCCGCGACCGCCGGTGTGCTCGCGCACCGCCTTCGACCATCCGTCGGTCATCGGCAGCACGACGTCGGCACCCAGGCTCTCGACGAAGTCGTGCGCCTTGGCCCGGTGCACGACCGCGACCACATGCGCGCCCATCGCCTTGGCCACCTGAATCGCCGCCGTCCCGACGCCGCCACCCGAACCGAGCACCAGCACCGTCTCTCCGGGCCGCAGTGCCGCACGGCGTTGGAGTGCGAAGTACATGGTGAGGTAATTGACAAGCAGCGAAACCGCCTGTCCGTCATCGAGTTCCGGTGGCGTGGGCATGACGCTGGCCAGCGGGATGGCGGCCTGCTCGGCGAAGCCGCCAAGCATCACCGGACCGAATACCCGGTCACCGGGTACCAATGTCGAACCCTCCGGAGCGGAGCGCACCACGCCCGCGACCTCGGTGCCCGGGATGAACGGCGGATCAATTTTCAGCTGGTACTGCCCGCTGATCAGCAGCAGATCCGGAAAGCAGACACCCGCAGCGCGCACATCGATGAGCACCGATTCCGGCGAGGGTGCCGGATCCGGAACTTGCGCGTAGATCAAGCCCGAGGGCCCACAGAGCTCTTGGGCAACAAGAGCTTTCACGCCTTACAGCTTGAACGCGGCGGGCTTGGGCGCCGAGAGGTCGTCGATTTGGGACCAGTTGGCGGCCACGTCATCCACGGTCGGCACGTCGTCGAAGGTCACGCCCTCGTTCTGGAAAAGTGCGGCGCGCTGAACCTTGCCGCCGCCCACGATGAACACCGAAGCACTGTCCGGCACCTCTTCGGTGCACAGGTAGGCCACCACCGGGGCGACATATTCGGGAGTGAGCTTCTTGAGGATCTCCGGCGGCATGATGTCCTCGGTCATCCGGGTAGCCGCGATCGGCGCGACGGCGTTGGCCTTGATGTTGTACTTGGCGCCCTCCTGGGCGAGGGTGTTGATCAGTCCGACCAGTCCGAGCTTGGCGGCGCTGTAGTTGGCCTGACCGAAGTTGCCGAACAGTCCACTGGTGGAGGTGGCGACGACGATGCGGCCGTAGCTCTGCTCACGGAAGTGCGGCCAGGCCGCGCGGATGACGTTGTACCCGCCGTAGAGATGCACCTTGAGGACTGAGTCCCAGGCCTCATCGGTCATCTTGTGGAAGGTGCCGTCGCGCAGGATGCCGGCGTTGCTCACCACACCGTGGATGGCACCGAACTCATCGAGGGCGGCCTTGACGATATTGGCCGCGCCGGCGGCATCGGCGACGGAGTCGTAGTTGGCGACCGCGCGTCCACCGGCCGCCTTGATCTCGGCCACCACCTGATCGGCCATCGCCGAGCCGGCACCGGTGCCGTCGCGTGCGCCGCCGAGGTCGTTGACGACAACACTGGCACCCTCACCGGCCAGGGTCAGGGCGTACTCACGGCCCAGTCCACCTCCGGCACCGGTGACAACGATGACTCGATCCTGCACTCCTGGCATGGGGTATCCCTTCGTTCGACTGATGCGGGCAATCGTAACCAGTGCCGTTTGAGGGCCCGCGCGCTCACCGACCCCCGGTGCGCTCCGCGATGACGAAGGTGGAGAACGCGTCCTGCTCCTCGGCGCCGGCGAACTCGATGTATCGGTCGAGCCGACGCATCTCGTCGGTGGACTTCTCTCCCGTTGCGTTCCAGCCGTGGGCGTCCAGCCACTCGACGACATCCGCCCGGTGCGGGTCGTTGTAGATCAGATCGGAGACATCGACGGGCCGCTCCAGACCGATCTCATCGGCCATCTTCTCCCAGCGCATCCGCATCTGCTCGCGGCGTTCCTCGTCGCGGTGACCGATCGCCTCGGCCGACACCCGGCTACCCGGCGCGCTCAGTTCGGTGATCTGGGTGAACAGACGGTCCTGGGCCTCGGCCGGCAGATACATCAGCAGACCTTCGGCCAACCATGCCGTCGGCACGTTCGGATCAAAACCCGCCGCCATCAACGCGGCCGGCCAATCCTGTCGAAGGTCGATGCCCACCTCGTGGCGAGCGACCACCGACTCGACTCCATGGGTGGCCAGGGTCGCCGACTTGTACTCGAGCACCTTGGGTTGATCGATCTCGAAGACGACGGTGCCGGCCGGCCACTGCAGACGGTAGGCCCGCGCATCGAGTCCGGACGCCAGGATCACCACCTGTCGGATGCCGGCGGCGACGGCGTCAGCGAAAAACGCATCGAAGAAGTGCGTCCGCACCGCCTGGTAGGCGAGCATGTTCTCGAACACCGCGGCGGCCTCGGGGTCAGCCGTCTTGATCCGCTCCGCCACGGACTCGTCCATGAAGTTCTGCCACATCCCGGTGCCGGCACCGTCAACCAGGATGCGGGCATACGGATCAGAGATCAGCGGCTCAGCGCTCTCGGTCTCGCGAGCCCGGGCCGCGGCCACCATCACCGCCGTCGATCCGACGCTGGTGGCGATGTCCCAGGTGTCGTCGTTGCTGCGCAGTTTGCCCATAGGGCTGAACCCTAGAGCAGGCGGCGCAGGATCTTCATCGCCCGATCGGTATAGGGCGGGTACAGCAGGCTCGGATCCGGTTTGGCCGGCTTGGCCAGCACGGCCCGACGGTGGCTGAGCGCCTCGAAGCCCCACTGCCCGTGGTAGGCGCCCATCCCGCTGGCCCCGACGCCGCCGAATGGCAGCTGCGGCACCAGGCAGTGCATGGCGATGTGGTTGATGACGGCCCCACCCGATGGCATCCGGTCGATCAGGTCGCGTCCCTTCTGCTGGGATGCGGTGAATACATACAGTGCCAGCGGCTTGGGCCGAGAGTTGACGAAGGCCACCGCCTCGTCGGTCGATCCGACGGTGATGATTGGCAGGATCGGTCCGAAGATCTCGTCGGCCATCACCGAGTCGTCGGGGCCCGGGTCGACGACCACGGTGGGTTCGATGGACAACGTGGCACGGTCTGATCCACCGCCGGTGACGACGGTGCCCTCGGTCGCGCTGAGAATCGAGACGAGCCGGTCGAACTGACGCTCGTTGACGATCCGCAGCGACGGATCCGCTTGATCCGCGCGGAATTTGGCGATAGTGGCCACGATCTTGTCGGTGAGCTCCTTGGCGATGGAGCGATCGGCCAGGATGTAGTCCGGCGCGATGCACGTCTGCCCGGAGTTGAGCAGTTTGGTCCACGCGATCCGTCGTGCCGTCACGTCGAGGTCGGCGTCGGCGAGCACCAGTACCGGGCTCTTGCCGCCGAGTTCCAGCGTGACCGGAGTCAGCGTCGGCGCGGCGGCGGCCATGATCTTGCGTCCGATCTCGGTGCCGCCGGTGAACAGCGCGTGGTCGAAACCCTGTGACATCAGGTCCTGCGTGACGTCAGCGGCGCCTTCCACCACTCGGACGGCTTCAGGGTCCAGGTACAGCGGAACCAGCCGGGCCATCAGTTCGGAGGTGGCGGGTGCCAACTCGGAGGGCTTGACCACCACGGCGTTGCCGGCGGCGACGGCGGCGATCACCGGCGACATGCACAGGAAGAACGGGTAGTTCCACGGCCCAATGACCAGGATGACACCGAGTGGGTCGTACTGCACCCACGCCCGGCCGGGCATCTGCGCCAGCGGCAGACTCTGGCGGCGCGGCTTCATCCACTTGCGGAAGTGCTTGCGCGCGAAGACCGCTTCGGCCTTGGTGGAGGCGATGTCGCCGAGCCACGCCTCGAATGTCGAGCGGCCCAGATCGCGCGTCAGAGCATCGGAGATCTCGGCCTCGCGTTCTTCGCACATCCGCTCAATCGCCCGCAACTGCTCCTCACGCCAGGCCACCGAACGGGTGCGGCCGGTGTTGAACACGGTGCGAACCTCGGCAAGCACTCCGGCGGAGCCGCCCTGGGTGGTGTGATCGGTGGTCATCTGGATGGTCATACGCATTAGTTTGCCGCATCTCGGGCCGGGAGCCTTACTGTTTGAGCATGGCAATCGTCGCCGCCAGGGAGGCGTACTTCGAGACGGGCCTGGAAATCCTTGCCGACCTCGGCCTCGGCAAGCTCAAACTGGCGGAGGTGTGCGGCCGCCTCGGGGTGACGACGGGCTCGTTCTATCACTACTTCACCAGCTGGGGTGACTACACCAGCGGGTTGATCGCGTACTGGCGGGAAGACCGAACGGTCAGACTCGCCGAAATGCTCCGACGGGAACCCGATCCACGCCGGCGGATGCGGTACATCATCGAAGCCGCCCTATCGCTTCCACACGGGGCCGAAGCCGCGATCCGGGCCTGGAGTTCGGTCGACGCCGATGTGCATGCCGTGCAGGTGGAGGTCGACCGTGATCGCTTCACCCTCTGCTACGAGTACGCCATGGATATCGTCGCCGACACCCGACAGGCCGAGGTGTTCGCCGACTGGGCGATCTACCTACTCGTCGGTTACGAGCAGTCGACACTCGAGCGCGCCCCACAGGTCTATGAATGGATCAGCAACCAGATACTCGACGATCTCGAATCGGGACGTTTCGCCACCGTGCCGCCGCGATGATCGCGCGGCTGATCCAGCAACTGCGCCAGCATGACCCCGAACGCGACGGATTTCGGAAAGCGTTGCGCGCGGCCATTTTTGTTCCGATCGCCGCGGCGGTGAGTTTCGCGGTGGCAGGTGACACCCAGACACCGATATTCACCATCCTCGGTTCCATCGCACTGCTGATCGCGACGGACTTCCCCGGCAGTCTCGGTACCCGGGCACTGGGGTACTGCGGTCTGGCCTTCAACGGTGTCGTACTGATCACATTGGGGACGTTGGCGGCACCCCACCCGTGGGTGGCGGTGCCGCTGTGCTTTGCGGTCGGAGTGCTCGTGAGCTTCCTTGGCCTGCTCAGTGAGGTCGTCACCGGGGGACAGCGCGCAACGCTGATGGTATTCATCCTGCCGGTGTGCATCCGACCGGTGGCTCCGTTGGGCGACCGGCTCTTCGGCTGGGTTATCGCGCTACTGCTCTGCGTGCCTGCGGCCCTGTTCGTGTTCCCCCCGCGCTATGACAGCGAGCTTCGGCGCCAGGCCACCCGCGTGTGCGTAGCCTTGGCCGATCGTATCGAGGGCAGCTGCTCGGCGAACGAGGTCAGTGCCGCCATGGACGCGTTCCGAGCCGGGTTGTTCAACGGCGGGGTTCGACCGGTCGCGATGACCGCCGGCAGCCGGGCCCTGGTCCGGGTGCTATCGGATTTCCAATGGCTTTGCGACCGGGTTGATTCCGATACCCGCTTGCTGCTGGGGCCGATGACCGAGCCGGCAACCCGGACGTTGCGGGCCTGCGCCGTCGTCTTGAGTTCCCATGATCCAGCCGGGGCCCAGACCGAACTCGACAACGCTCTTGTCGCGCACCGTGCAGCTGCCTTGAGCCTCTACCGCGACGACGTCGCCGCCATCCTGGCCGACCCCGACGATGCCACAGCGGTGCAGCGGGGCCGCATCGTGCTGAGCCGGCGCACCATGAACGGCAGCATCGGCTTGACCGGCCGGATCATTGCCGCCGCAGTCGCCGCCGACACCCGACCGCTGTGGGCCCGCATACTCGGGCGCCAACTACCCGAAACCGGAATTGCCGACCGGGTCTACACCAAGCGTGCCGCGATCGCTTCGCTGCGCGGCTACGTCCACACCCGTTCGGTCACGGTGCTCAACAGCCTGCGCACCGGCCTGGCTTTGGCACTCGCCGTTGTGGTCACCATTGTCTTTCCGGTCCAGAACGGACTGTGGGTGGTGCTGGGCGCACTGTCGGTGCTGCGCACCAGTGCGCTGACGACGGGGACGACGGCGTTGCGCGCCGTCACCGGCACGGTGATCGGATTCATCATCGGTGCCGTTGTGATTGGCCTACTGGGCGTGGACCCGACAGTGATGTGGCTGCTCCTGCCGGTGGTGGCGTTCGGCTCCACCTACGTGTCGGAGGTCGGTTCGTTCCTGGCCGGCCAAGCCATGTTCACCATGATGGTGTTCATTGTGTTCAACCTCATCCAGCCGACAGGCTGGCAGGTGGGCCTGATCCGGATTGAGGACATCGCCCTGGGGGCACTCGTCGGCATGACGGCATCGCTACTGCTGTGGCCCCGCGGCGCGACGGCGGCGGTGCAGCGAGCCATTGACGCGGCCCTGGAGGTGAGTTCGCGTTACCTGACTGCGGCGGTTTCCCGAATCACCCGGGGTACCTCAGAGCAGTCCGACGACGCCGTCATCGCGCTAAGCCAGAAAACCCTGACCGCGGTGCGAACCTACGGTGACGCGGTCCGCAATTATCTTGCCGAGGCTGCTGGCGCCGTTGACTCCAGCGTGCTCGACACGGACAACCGCATCCCACGGCTACGCACCACAGCCGATCTGATTGCAGATCTCATACCGCCGCCTATTGACGTCTACTCGAAGGCGCGAAAAGTATTGGAAAAGCACACATCCGCGGTGTGTGATCTGTTGCTGCACGGGCACCCGGCCGACACTCTGCCACCGATCAGTGACGACTTCATACCTGCGCTTCGGGCCGAGGCGCAGGGTGTCGACCTTGCCGTCTCCGCTGCGCTACCGTTGGTGACCACCGCCGCCAATATCGGCGAACTGGAGTTGACCTACCCCGCGATGGCGAAGGAACCGGTCGGCTAGCTTCGGCGCTCGGCCATGACTCGGCGGTGCCGGTCGGCCGCTCGCGTGCGCTGGCGCCGCGGCATCATGGCACCGCGGTTGGCCGAACCTGATTGCGACCGTGACAGATTGAGCGTTCCAGTGGGTCGGCACAGTGTCGGTACGAGCAGCCTGCTGCCCGGTTGGGTGCGGTAGGTGTGCCCGGTAGGCGCAGTCCAGATCACAGTGCCATCAGGAAGTTGTTCGTCGTGCCACCCGCCCGTTCCGCACCAAAAAGTCTTCAGTAAGTGATGTTTTCGGCACAGCGCTTTGAGGTTGGAGGCGTGCGTGGGCCCACCGAGATCGTAAGGAATCGTGTGGTCGATATCGCAGAAATCCGCGGGACACTCACAGCCCGGGAACCGGCAGGTCAGATCGCGACAGCGAACGAAGGTCGCCAGGGCCGCCGAGGGTCGGTACCGCGGCTCCGGCGGACTATCACCGGGATGAATCACCGGTCGCAGTTCGGCCATCCCCCGCGCGGCCAGATCAGCCAAAACACTGGTCGGCACCGCTGTCCCGCCCATCACGAACCCGAACCCCGGGATTGCACCGGGTACCGCCGGCTGTGGCGCCTTCGGGCAGAAGGCCTCGGTGATCACCTCGACAAGGCGCTCCCGGCTGGTGATCCGCTCGAAGGTGTCATCCTCGGGGCGCTCACCATGCAGATCCGAGGCCTCCGCGGCCTCCAATGCGGCGGCCTCAGCCACGACATGTACCACCACCGCGGGCGCGGAATCGTTGTCGGCGGCGCCGCATCCCGATGAGCCACACGCACATGCCAACACGGTATGACCGGCAGCCAGCGCACCCAACGCATCAGCACGACGCTGCTCAATGGTGCGCGGATCGCCCTCACACACAGTGCGGGCCAGCGCGGTCAACCGCCGGTCCAGCAACGTGGCATCAGTCTGATGCAGCTGACCCGACAAATACGACGTACCCCGATCATGGGCGATATCGACATGGCGCCCGCGGGCCCGCGCATCGGTACGACGCCGCGCATCCGGATCATGGCCGGTGACGATGCCGTCGACAGCCTGCTGCATCTTGGCCATCGACAGCGGCCCCCACGTGCGCGCCGCTACAGCCAACTCAGCATCAATGGCCGCCAGAACCTCGGGATCAATCGCGAGCAGAGTACGGGCGACGATCATCCGCACGGTCCGATAGTCGATGACTCCGGTCGCGAACACCGCCGCCACCTGAGGCAGCCGCTCACGCAGACAGATCGCATGATGCATCAGCCCACCGGCCATACCCGCAGTGATCGACTGAACCGCTGCTACCTCTGCGGCCACCGCCTCCCACGGATCAATCCGCCACAACTCACGCCCAAGACCGTCCTCCACCGGAATCTGGCGGCGCTCATACAACTCCCCGATCGCCGCAAGGCGACGCGCGCACGCCATGTTCTCCGCACGGGCCGACTCACCAATCGCCTCGATGACCCCGGCATCACTCACTGATTCGAACATACATTCGATAATAGAGGCGCCCTCTGACAGGATCCAACACCCCGATCGCACCTGTGGATGGCGCCGGATCTGTGGAAGAACCTCAGCCCAGAACCGCCATGGCCGCCTCGCGTGCCTCGGCCGGGCTGGCAGTCGCCAGGACGGCGTCGGCGGCGTCGCGGCACTGCTGCAGTGTCACCGAGGCCAGTTTGGCGCCCACCGATGTGACCGCCGAGGCGGCAGCCGACAGCGAGGTAATTCCCAAACCCGTGAGGACACAAGCCATTAACGGATCGGCAGCAGCCTCACCGCAGACACCGACCGGCTTGCCCACCGCCGCGCCGGCGCGTGCAGTCGCTGCGACAAGGGCAATAACTGCGGGCTGCCACGGGTCGGTCAAGGTCGCCAGATCCGAGGACATCCGGTCGGCGGCCATCGTGTACTGCGCAAGGTCGTTGGTTCCGAGGGACAGGAACTCGACATGCTCGAGGATCCTGTCGGCCAACAGAGCGGCGGCGGGCACCTCGATCATCACGCCGGGATACAGGCCGCGTTCGCGCGCCAGATCGGCGAAGTGTTGTGCCTCGGCGGCGGTGGCGATCATCGGCGCCATCACCCACGGTGAACTACCGGTCTGTTCGGCGGCAGCGGCGATCGCGTCCAGTTGACGGGCCAGCAGATCCGCGTTGCTGTCGACGATCCGGAAGCCCCGCACTCCCAGTGCCGGGTTGGCCTCCTCCGGCGTGGTGACGAACTTCAGCGGCTTGTCCGATCCGGCATCGAGGGTGCGAATCACCACCTTATGGCCGGCGAATGCTTCGAGAACCTCCGCGTAAATCTTGGCCTGCTCAGCCACGCTCGGCTCGGAATCGCGCTCCAGGAAACACAATTCGGTGCGGAACAGCCCGACGCCCTCCACCGGAGCCTGACGCGCGGCTCTGGCCGCGGTGCCGTCGGCGACATTGGCCAGGATCGACACCGCGTGGCCGTCCGACGTCGTGCCGGGACCGGTCCAACCCGCCATCGATGCGGCCGCGACATCGGCGGCAGCGACTGCCGCGGCCGCATCGGCCCGGTCCGGATCCAGCGTGACGGTTCCGCGGTTACCGTCCAGCAGGACCATGGTGCCGGTCGCAACATCGTCGAGTCCGGGAACGGCGACCACACAGGGGATCCCGAGCTGGCGGGCGATGATCGCGGTGTGACTGGTCGGGCCGCCCAGGGTGGTGGCCAGGCCGACGACGCGGTGCGGATCCAGAACAGCGGTGTCGGCAGGCGCGAGATCCTCAGCACACAGAATCGACGGCTCCACCGGTACCGGCACGCCGGGCTCGGGCAGGCCGGCGAGTTCGGCGATCACGCGGTCGCGGATGTCTTTGAGGTCGGTGACCCGCTCGGCCATCAGGCCGCCCATCTTGGTGAACATCTCGATGAACTGGGTAGCGGCCTCGGCCGTCGCGCGCACGGCGGTCTTGCCGGCTTTGATGGCGTTCTCCGCCGATCCCAGCCAGGCACGGTCCTGGGCCAGCTGAGCGGTAGCGCCGAGCACCTCCGCGGCCGCCCCGGTGGCCGCCGCGGCACGGTCTCTCAACCGTTGCGCCACCGAGGAGGCGGCATTGGCGAACCGGGCCGCCTCAGCCGGCCGGTCGGGCTCTGCCAGAACGCCACCGGAGTCGAGGTCGTCGATTCCGGGTAGCCGGTTAGCCCGGATCACGGGCGCGAAGCGGACTCCCGGGACCACAGGGACACCCTGCAGCACCGATGGATGTGGTTCGGTCATGTCATGGATTACAGCAAATCGTTGACAACCCCACACGACGACCGCTGAAACCGGCCGTCATGATTGTCACCGTCACGCCAAATCCGAGGCTGTTATCGCTGCCAAGCAGTTCGTGAACCCGAAGGCCGAAGCGGAGGCGAACGCCGCGTTCGCTTCTGTGTGAACCGATTCACTCGCTGCTGAGTTGGCTCACACGTTGCGGCGAGACCTGCAGCAGCGTCGCGGTGTCGCGAACCGGGATTCCATGATCGGACAAGCTTCGTATCAGTGACCGAAACGCTTGGGAGGCTTGGCTTTCGACCTCTCGGGCTTGCTCGCGCAATTGAGTGACCTCCCGTACGGACTGGGCAATATCCCCGAGGGCGCCGGCCTGAACTCCGGTGATCCGGATACCCACATCCTCGGGCCGCGAACCTGTGCTGACTGCGATCAGGCTTCGGGCCATCTCTTCGACCTCACCGATTCGGCGTGCCTGAGTTAGCCCGGTGATCTCAGGTATCTCGACCATCCACCAGTTGCCATCACGGCGGACGT
>JBMOKE010000005.1:0-56210 GCA_049315425.1 Mycobacterium sp.
CGCGGGGGCCTTCTTCACGGCCTTCTTGGCGGGGGCCTTCTTCACGGCCTTCTTGACGGGGGCCTTCTTCACGGCCTTCTTGACGGCCTTCTTGACGGCCTTCGTGGTCGGCAGATCCACACCAACCAGCTTGGCGGCGCGCTCGCCGACGGCGCGGGTCTGCGCCGACACGTTGCCCAGTGCCTCCTGGGTCAGCTCGACTGCCTGTTCGACGTATCCCTCGACACGGCCGGCGGCATCCTTGAACTCAGCCTGACCCATCAGCCGTTCGAGAGCGGCTCCGCCGCGCTCAACGAGGCTGTTGTAGGTGACGGTGGCATCGCCGAGGAACTCATCGGCAGCCTTGCGCAGTTCCTCAGTGCTCAGCTTGCCGCGCAACTCCTCGGTCCGCTTGGGCAGCTCTTCCTGCAAACGGGTCAGCACAGCGCGCCGATCGTCCATCCGGTCGCCGGCCAGCTCGGCCCGCTCACGCAGGGTGATCAGGATCTCGTTGACGGTCGCCAAGGCGAGGTCGGCTGCGCCAACCGCGGCCAACAGCGGGGCCTTCAGATCTTCAACAGTGGTGTTCTCGGCCATGTGAATGGCTCCTTTCACTTAACTTTTCTTGAGGTTGTTTTTTTGAGGTTGTTACGTGGGAACGATCTTGTGGTGGTGATGTCGTTACTCAGCCGGCAGCTCCTCATCGGCAGCCCCGTTCTGCTGGCGGAACGATGTGTAGATATCGAGCAGTACCCGCTTCTGGCGCTCGTTGATCGAGGTGTCCGCGACGATGACGTCCCGAATATGGCCTGCCTGCCCGGGCTCAAGAATCCCGGCCCGGACGTACAGGACCTCCGCCGACAACCGCAGCGCCTTCGCAATCTGGCTCAAGACCTCAGCGGAGGGCTTCCGCAGCCCACGCTCGATCTGACTGAGATACGGGTTGCTCACGCCTGCCCGCTCAGCCAGTTGTCGCACCGACACCTCGGCGGCTTCACGCTGCGTTCTGATGAAGCTGCCGATGTCCTGCGCGGCATTGCTCACCACGGCAGCCAGATCTGCCTCCTGTGCCATGGTTCGCCTCCTCGCGGGTGTGGGATATCCCGGGTCTGGGATACCTCCGCAGACGACATTACCCGCTAGTGCTAACTATTGCAAGCACTAGCTAGCGCAGGTCAGAACAGGAATTTGGCCACAGCATAGATCGCCAGGCCGGCGAGGGCCCCCACCACGGTGCCGTTGATCCGGATGAACTGGAGGTCGCGGCCGACGTGCAATTCGATGCGGCGGCTGGCCTCCTCGGCGTCCCAGCGTTCGATGGTGTCGGTGATGATCGCGGTGGCCTCCCCGCCGTACTGTTCGACGAGATGCCGGGCGCCGCGCACCATCCAGTTGTTCACCTTGTCGCGCAACTCGGCGTCGTCGCGCAGGGACGCCCCGATCTGCATGACGGAGTCGGCGATGCGGCCGCGGAGCGCGCTGGACGGGTCATCAACACCCTCCAACACCAGCCGCTTGAGCGTCTTCCACGCGGTCTCGGCCGCCTTGGTCACCTCATCGCGGGCCATCAACTGTTCCTTGACCGCATCAGCGCGGGCCATCGTGGCGCCGTCGTTCTGGAGGTCATTGGCGAACTCGAACAGGAACCTGGTGGCCGACCGCCGCAACTCATGGTTGGGGTCGCGGCGAACCTTGTCGGTGAAGTCCATCAACTCGCGGTGGATGCGATCGCCGACGAGGTGATCGACGAAACGTGGTGACCACGTCGGAGAGTCGCGGGTGACCACCCGCTCGATCGTCTCGCCGGCGTTCAACGACCAGTCGAAGGCACGGTCGCACAACAGCTGGATGAGCGCCTCCTGACGGTTCTCGGCCAGCAGCTGTCCGAGCACCCGGCCCACCGGTGGGCCCCACTGGGGTTCGGCAAGACGTTTGACGATGGTCCGGTCGATGACCTGCTGGATGTCCTCGTCATTGAGCAGTTCGACGCCGACCCGCAATACGGTGGAGGCCTCGTCGGCGACCCGGGCAGCGTGTTGGGGCTCGGAGAGCCACTTGCCCAGCCGGCTGGCCACCTCGGCATCGCGAACTTTGGTCTCGATCACATCGGGCGACAGGAAGTTCTCCCGCACGAAGGATCCGAGCCCCTCGCCCAACTGGTCCTTCTTGCGCTTGATGATGGCGGTATGGGGGATTTTCAGCCCCAGTGGGTGCCGGAACAACGCGGTGACAGCGAACCAGTCGGCCAGCGCGCCGACCATGCCGGCCTCGGCGGCCGCACCCAGGTAACCCAGCCAGCCCGGGCCGCCCCTGGCCTCCGCCCACCTGCAAGCCAGGAAGAGCACCGTCGCGCCGAGCAGGAAACCCAGCGCAACGGCCTTCATCCGGCGCAGATTGCGTGCCCGCTCGGCATCGGCCTCGGGGTCCGCTCCGGCCAAGGATTCAGCAAAGGACGTGCCCGTCCGTGCCGGGGCATCCAGGTTGCGATGTTTGGCAGCCACCTCACCATCATCCACATGCCCGTAGACTCCACCCCAAGATGGGACGGATCCGACGATCGTGACACAGGAAATCAGCCCCGGTGTGGTCAAGACCGACGGGCGTAAACGCCGCTGGCACCAGCACAAAGTGGAACGTCGCACCGAATTGGTCGACGGTGCCCTTGACGCCATTCGGCGGCGGGGACGCTATATCAGCATGGACGAGGTGGCTGCCGAAATCGGCGTGTCCAAGACCGTGCTGTACCGCTATTTCGTCGACAAGAATGACTTGAGCACCGCCGTCATGATGCGGTTCGCCCAGACCACGCTGATCCCCAACCTGGCCGGCGCGCTGTCCACCGACCTCGACGGATTCGAGCTCACCCGGGAGATCATCAGGGTCTACGTCGAGACCGTCGCAGCCGAGCCAGAACCCTATCGGTTCGTGATGGCAAACAGTTCGGCCAGCAAGAACAAGGTCATCGCAGACTCCGAGCAGATCATCGCCCGGATGCTGGCACTGGTGCTGCGCCAGCGCATGCAGACAGTCGGGATGGACACCCGCGGAGTGGAACCCTGGGCCTACATGATCGTCGGCGGCGTGCAGTTGGCGACGCACTCCTGGATGTCAAACCCCCGGATGAGCACCGAAGACCTCATCGGGTATCTGACGATGATGTGCTGGAGTTCGCTGGTCGGAATCGTCGAGGCCGGCGGGTCGCTGGCGAAGTTCACCTCTGAGAAGCACCCCTCGCCGATTGTCCCGCGGATCCCCTAGTCTTCGGCTATGCCTGATCAGACGTCGACCGATCTACCTTCACAATGGAGTCACGAGCCAGGCAAGATCCTGCGCTTCCGAACCGGCGACAAGATCGCCGATATCGACACCGACTCGAGTCCCGGCTTCACCGGTAACCGCGCTGCCGCGGCCGAGATTCAGGCCGAACGTAATGCGCGTCTCGCCGGTCTGCAGGAGCTGCTCTATGCCGACGGCAAGGGCGGCAACAATCATTCGCTGCTGCTGGTGCTCCAAGGCATGGACACCGCCGGCAAGGGCAGCATCGTCAAGAATGTCCTTGGCGGCACCAATCCGATGGGAATCTGCTACACCGGCTTCGGGCCTCCCACCGAGGAGGAACGGGCGCACCACTACCTGTGGCGGATCAACAACGCACTGCCGCCGGCCGGCCATATCGGGGTGTTCGACCGCTCGCACTACGAGGACGTGCTGGTGGTCCGTGTTCACGAGTTGGTGCCCAGGGAGGTCTGGGAAGGCCGCTACGACGAGATCAACACCTTCGAATCCGAACTTGTGGAGTCAGGCACCACACTGGTCAAGGTCGCGATGTTCGTCTCGCTGGATGAGCAGAAGCGCCGGCTGGCCGAGCGGCTCGAGCGACCCGACCGGTACTGGAAGTACAACCCTCGCGATCTCGAGGAGCGCACGCTGTGGCCCGCCTACCAGGAGGCCTACCAGGCAGTGCTGGATAAAACGTCCACCGACCATGCACCCTGGTACGTCCTGCCCTGCGATAAGAAGTGGTATAGCCAGCTGGCTGTCACCGAACTCCTCATCGAGGCGCTCAAGGGAATGAAACTCTCCTGGCCGCCCGCCGACTTCGATGTCGAGGCGGAGAAGAAGAAGGTTGCTCAGGCTTGATCAACCCCCGGCTTGATCAACCCTTGACCAGGGTGAACTGACCAATATTGGTGATGCCCCGGCGGAAGAAGTCAGCACATCCGGTGAGGTACTTCATATAACGGTCGTACACCTCCGCGGAGGTGATCGCGATCGCCTGTTCACGGGTAGCAGCAAGGTTGTCCGCCCACATGTCGAGGGTGCGCGCATAGTGCGGCTGCAGCAGATGGATCCGTTCCAGGGTGAACCCGGACTGCTCGGCCAGCAACTCGATGTCCTCCACTGCGGGAAGACGGCCACCCGGGAAAATCTCGGTGCCGATGAATCGCATGAACTTCAGGTCACTGATGGTGAGCTTGATTCCGTTGTCGCGGAAGAACTTCTGGGTGTGCGCCAGGATGGTGTGCAGCAGCATCCGGCCGTCACGAGGCAGGATCTCGTAAGCACGCTCAAAGAACAGCGGGTATCGCTCGACCTTGAACGCCTCGAACGCACCGATGCTCACAATGCGGTCGACCGGCTCGTCGAATTCCTCCCAGCCCTGGAGTCGCACCTCGATCGAACGGTTGGTGTCCAGCTTGGACAGGCGCTGACGGGCGAACTCCGACTGCGCCTTGCTTAGCGTGATGCCGATGACGTTGACGTCGTAGCGCTGCACGGCGCGTTCCAGGGCGCCGCCCCAGCCACAGCCGACGTCGAGCAATGTCATCCCGGGCTCAAGGTTCAGCTTGCCGAGGGCGAGATCGAACTTGGCGTTCTGGGACTCCTCCAGATTCATATCGTCGCGCTCGTAGTAGCCGCACGTATAGCCCATCGTCGGGCCGAGCCACAACGCGAAGAAGTCATTCGAAATGTCGTAAATCGACTGCGACTCGTCGTAATAGGGAGTCAGATCCGATTCGACGCCTGCCATCAACCGCAACCCTTCACATTCCGCGATAACCGTAGTGCTGCCAAGTCTAGTTCAGTAGGTGTAAAAACCCTGGCCAGACTTCTTACCGAGTCGGCCTGCTTCGACCATGCGCAGCAACAGCGGCGGGGGGGCGTAGAGCGGCTCCTTAAACTCCTCGTACAGCTTGTCGGCGATCAGTTTCAAGGTGTCCAGACCGATCAGATCGGACAGCCGAAGCGGCCCCATCGGGTGGGCAAGGCCCGCGACGACGGCCTTGTCGACGTCCGCCACCGTGGCGAATCCGGATTCCACCATTCGCACGGCAGACAACAGGTAGGGCACCAGCAGGGCGTTGACCACGAAGCCGGAGCGATCGGCGCAACGCACCACCTGCTTGCCGAGCACGGTGCCTGCGAACTGCTCGGTGCGCGCGGCGGCAGCCTCGTCGGTAACCAGCGTCGTCACCAACTCAACCAGTGGTAATGCGGGTACCGGATTGAAGAAATGCAGGCCCAGCACACGGCCCGGATTCTTGGTGGCCGCGCCGAGTTTCATGATCGGGATGCTGGAGGTGTTCGATGCGAGCACCGCGTCCGGGTCGGTCACGATCTCGTCGAGCTGACTGAAAATGCCCGCCTTGATCTTCTCGTCCTCGATCACTGCCTCAATGACCAGTTGGCGGTCGGCCAGGTCGGACAACTCGGTGGTGAACCGCAGCCTGCCGATCGCGCCGTCACGCTCGTGCTCGGTGATCTTGCCGGCACCCACGCCGCGTTCCAGCGACTTGACCAGCCGGGCGCGGCCGGCAGCGATCAGCACCTCGGAGGTCTCGAAGACGATTACATCGACGCCGGCCCGGGCGCATACCTCGGCGATACCGCCGCCCATCTGGCCGGCACCGATCACACCGACGCGTTCGATCGCTGATTCAGTCACTTGTTCTCTTTTCGGCTCAGATCGGGAAGATCGACGCGATCGCTTTCGTCTCGTCCCCCACCAGATAGGTGAGGGTTCTGACAGTGCGATCGGTGAGTTCGGGTCCGAACTTGTCGGTCGAGCCCGGCGGATACACGTGCACGAGGACCTCGAGCCGGTCGCCGTAGGAGATCGGGGCGTCATGCTCGATAGTCACCCGCAGTGGAGCCTCCTGAAGCTCCGGGTAGGGCCCGAGGTACTCCTCGACGACCTTCCAGTACACCGAGTTGTTGACATGATCGAAAAGGTCGATGTCACTCACCCGGATCGGGAACTCGCGGATCTCGTCGGCGTCCTCTCGCGAACCCGCAGCCAAATAGGCTTTCCACCGAAGTCTGTTGACCGAGGTGGTTTGGAGCAGCGCACCCATGAAATCGTCGTTGATTCGAGCCGGCCCCTGGGTCTCACGGTTGAAGTTGATCCAGAACGCCTCAGACTCGATCAGGCCACCCCGTCGGCCCTCGATCCGCACCCGCATCTCGCACCATCGGTTCGAGGCGCCCGAACACCATCGGCGCAACCGCAGCGTGTCCTTGAACTCGATTGGACCGACCATGTCTACCATCGAGCGCCGGACGATCCACAGCGGGTGGATGTCGTCGTAACCCATCTCCCGCAGGTGATCCTGGCCGACGTCCTGCATGTAGCGGACGACACCGTCAAGGCGCAGCCGACCCAGTCGGTCAACGTCCCCGGCCCGCAGTTGCCACTGGCGTTCGAACACTTCGTCGTTGAGGTCCGGCACGGGCATCAACACCTTCGCCAGACCAGAGTCGCCCGTCGAGTACTCGCCCATTCAGCCGATCATGCCAAAACCCCTAGTGGATGCCAAAAAGACCGCGCTGGCACGGCGGTAACCTGTCTGGATGCCCAAGACAGATCCGGCGCGTATACCGCCCGGCGGCCGACGGGAACTCGGTCTGATCAACTGGGCCATCGCCAGGTTTGCCGCACGTTCCATCCGGGCGCCGCAGATGCATCTGTTCACAACCCTGGGCCAGCACCGGCTGCTATTCCTGTCCTTTCTGCCGTACTCCGGAGTGCTGCTGAACTGGGGCAAGTTGGACAAGAGGGACAAGGAACTGGTGATCCTGCGGGTCGGCCAACTGCGCGCCTCAGAATACGAACTGCAGCAGCATCGTCGGTTGGCACGCTCGCGTGGTGTCGATCAGGCGTTGCAGGACAGGATCTTTGCCGGGCCGACGAGTGAGGGGTTAACCGACCGTCAGCGCACTCTGCTGTGTGCGGTTGATGAGTTCGTTATCGAACGCAACGTCTCCGATGGGACGTATGCCGCATTGTCCACGTACCTGAACCGCAATCAGATCATCGAGTTCTGCGCTCTGGCAGGTCATTACGACGCCATTGCCGGGATACTGGCCACCCTCCGAGTGCCGATGGACTTCCCCGACTAGAACGGTGGCGCTTCGACGGACGGTGGGGGTTGGGCGGCAGCGTTGAGTTCGGCACGCACACCTCGTTCCCGCGCGATGCGGGCTCGACGGTCCTCATCGCGAGATCGCGTGCGGGTCGGCATGGCAAGCCCGCGGTTCGTCGCCGGCGGTCCGCTGTCCGGTGAAATGTCCGGGGCCCCGGTCGGGGTGGCCAACGCCGGATAGAGCGCCGCTCCGGCCGGCTGGGTCGTGTACTGATGGCCCGTCGGCGCGGTGAACGTCACTGTGCCATCGGCTGATTGGTGCTCGGTCCAGCCATCCGGCCCGCAATAAAACGTCTTCACAAGATGGTGAACACGGCAATAGAGTTTGAGATTCGACGGATGAGTGGGACCAACGGGATAGGGCACCGTGTGGTCGGTATCGCACACGCGCGCATCACACCCGGGCCACCGGCAGGTGAGATCGCGCCACCGGATGAACTCGGCAAGACCCGCCGACGGTCGATAACCCGTCTGCTGACCATCGGGGGTAAGCGCCACGGGTTTCAGCTTGGCGGTCGCCGCAATGCGCCGAACCGTCTCGGCGGGCTGGATGCCGAACTTCGGCAGATAACCCGGGGTGGTGCCGGGCCCGGTGAGCGTGGACTCCTCGGCAAGCAGGTGGATCACCACCGGCACTGCGCCACCGAGTGCGGCACAGTCCGGTGAACCGCACGTGCACATGAGCCGATCTGCGCCGGCGGCCAATGCCCCCACCGCATCGCTTCGACGTTGCATCGGCGTTCGGGGATCGTCCTTGCATACCGTGGCCGCCAGCGCATCGAGTCGCTGGTCGAAGGCCGCGGCGTCGGCCGCGTGGATATTGGCCCAGATGCCGCCCATGCCCGGGGTGGTCGGAGCCACCTCCACATACCGCTGATCGTCAATCGATGGCGGAACCCGGACACCATCGGCGTCGAACTTCGCAATCCAGAGGTCGATGCGATCGGCGAGTTTGGGGGTGGAGAGTTTCATCCACCTCGGTGCCAATCGGGACAGGGCGGTATCCACATCGACAATCGCGCAGTCGGTGACATTCGACGTCCGGTTGATGATCATCGAGGCCATCCGAAAATCGATCTCGCCGGCGGCGAATACCGCGGCGACCTTGGGCAGTCTTTCGCGAAGCTCACGGGAGTATCGAATCTGGCTACCCGCGCGTCCACGGCTGATGTTCTGCGCCGCGGAAACCTCGGCGGCCACGGCTTCGAACGGATCGGTGCACCACAGTTCACGGTCAGCCCACTCCACGGCGCGGCGGGCGTACAGTTCGCCCACCGCAGCCAACCGGCGCGCTATCGCGGCCGATTCCGCTCGAGCCGCCGCACCCATTGCATCGATGAGGTCGGCGTCCGGGCCGTTGATTGAATCGAACATACTTTCGATAGTAGAGGGAGGTTCCGACACCACCAGGCCCCGAGACCTCGGCTGTGGATGGATCAGGGTTTGTGCATTGAAAGTGGATTAGAGATAGGTCACCCCGAGCACGATGATGGTGAAGATCACCGGGGAGAACGCCAAGCCGCCCAGGAACGCCGCCTGCGTCCACTGCTTACGCTGGTAATAATTCCACGCCTGGTAGATCGCAGCACCGGCGCCGATCAGAAAGAGCGCCGAGATCACCAGCACCGCGGTGCTCCGCGACGACGATCCCGTCGCGATCGAGATGCCGACCAGCCACAGGGCATGGCCGAGAAGGGCGCCACCGACGCCGGCGATCAGTGCGGGTTTCACCGGATCAGAAATTGATCATGTGGCCGGCGAGGCCGTGGAAGCATTCCTGCAGCGCCTCCGACAGCGTCGGGTGGGTATGAACGTTGCGGGCGAGTTCGTTGACGGTGAGATCCCACTTCTGGGCCAGCGTCAGCTCGGGCAGCAGCTCGGAAACATCCGGTCCGATCAGGTGCGCACCGAGCAGTTCGCCGTATTTGGCGTCGGCGATCACCTTGACGAACCCGGTCGGGTCGGCAAGCCCGTGCGCTTTACCGTTGGCGCTGAACGGAAACTTGGCCACCTTCACGTCGTAGCCCTCATCGCGGGCCTGCTCCTCGGTCAGCCCGAAGCTGGCGACCTGAGGTTGACAGAAGGTGGCCCTGGGCATCATCCGGTAGTCACCGAGCGTCAACGTCTCAGCGCCGCCGATGGTCTCCGCGGCGACCACCGCCATCGCCTCGGCCACGTGAGCGAGTTGCAGCTTGGCGGTGACATCGCCGATTGCGTAGATGTGCGGCACAGTGGTGCGCATGTAATCATCGATGTCGATGGCGCGGCGCTCGGTCAGTGCGACACCGGTCGTCTCCAGCCCGTAGCCATCCACATTGGGCGCAAATCCGATGGCCTGCATCACCTTATCGGCCTTGAGCTCCTCGGTCTTGCCGTCCTTACTAATGACGACGGTAACCAGCGAGCCGTCATCGGTGATCGACTCGACCTTGGTGCCGGTGAGGATCTTGACACCGAGTTTCTTGTATTGCTTCTCAATCTCCTTGGAGACTTCCGCGTCCTCGTTGGGCAGAGCCCGCGGGAGAAACTCGACGATGGTCACCTCGACGCCGTAATTCTTCATGAAGTAGGCGAACTCCATGCCGATCGCCCCTGCGCCGGCGATGATGATCGATCCCGGCAGTTCCCGGGTCAGAATCTGCTCCTCGTAGGTCACCACGTTCTTCGACAGCAATGTGCCCGGCACCAGCCGGGTGCTGCTACCGGTGGCGATGATCGCGTTGCCGAAAGTGACGGTCTCGGTGCCGCCATCGTTGAGATCCACCACGATGGTGTTGGCATCGGTGAACCGGCCGTAGCCGTGAATCTCGGTGATCTTGTTCTTCTTCATCAAAAAGTGCACACCGGCGACGCGGCCGTCGGCGACCTTTCGGCTGCGGTCGAAGGCGGCGCCGAAGTCGAAGCTCACCTGGCCGCTGATGCCGAACGTTGCGGCTTCCTTGGTCACGATGTGCGCCAGTTCCGCATTGCGCAGAAGAGCTTTGGAGGGGATACAGCCCACGTTGAGGCAGACCCCGCCCCAGTACTGGGGTTCGACGATTGCGGTGTTCAGGCCGAGCTGTGCGCAGCGGATCGCCGCGACGTATCCGCCGGGGCCGGCGCCGAGGACGACGACGTCATAGTGAGTCACGCCGCTACCCTACTTCTAGCCGATTACCGGGCGCGCGATCCATTCGAAGTAATAGGCGCCGTGGAGTATCGCGGCCGCCGCGGTCGACGCCAGCGGTGCCGCCATCAGGGCGACGGCCAGGGCCGTCATCTGCGGCCGGTTGGGCACCAGCGACACGAGCACACTTGCCACCATGCCGACCACCAGATAGAGCAGGATGCCTAACACCGGCATCGTCTTGTCCAGGGCGGAGTACCACCAGAAATAGAAGCCCAGCCCGGCGGCCGCGGACACCACCCACACCCCGGCCACGATGAGGACGAACTTCCAACGCTTCACGAACTGGAAGGTCCCGGGCACGACGACTGATTGCGCGGGCACCACCACCGATTGTGCGGGCACCGAACGCAGGAAGGAGTCGGTGTCGGTGGTTTCCAACTCGCTGAACGCCTGTGAGGCAGGCTCGACTTCGATCTCAGGTTCAGCCTGGACAGAATTCAGCGGATCCGGATGCGGACCGGTATCGAAGATCGGCGAGGGGTGCGCCTCGGTGTTGGGTGCCAGGGAGTCTTGGGCGCCGGTGGGGAACATCGGCGTCAACTGGGAGCCGGTAGTGGGTGCCGAGGTGGTGTCAGTCACCGGCCATCACCTGGACCAGGAGCAGCACCGACAGCCAACCCGGCGCCATCGCCAGGATGAAGGCACCCATCGCGGTGACCCAACGTCGACCGGAGAAACCGACCAGCGCAAGTCCAATCACGCCAGGGATACCGACCACCAGGGCCACGACGACATCGGGACGGATGTTGGCGTCAACCATGAGCTTGGCGACGACCGCGGCGATCTGGCCGGCCACGCACCCGAGGAGTAAAGCGCTTGTGAGCAGCCATGCCCGAGGCAGGGGTATCACTGTTAGGACGATACGGGTCGGTTGGCCCGCTACGGCTGAACAACCTCGGCGCGCCGAGCAGGTATTTGGCAAGCATCTGCGGCATCAGCCACCACCAGGTCGGCCCGGGCCAACGGCCGGGCGCCCCCCTCGTAGTCCGCCCCGGTCAGCGGCGCAGCCTCGGCCAGCAGCTCGACCTCCGCCGCGGTGAAGGCCCGGCCCCGGCTGAGGAAGCGCAGCCCCTCCGGAGTCTCCAGGCTGAAGCCGCCACCGCGACCCGGAACCACGTCGATCACCAATTGGGTGTGCTTCCAGGTCTCGAACTGCGGGCCCGATATCCATACCGGGGCGTCTTCCAGGATACCGAGCAGCACGTCACGGTCGCCGACGATGAACTCGCCCTCGGGATAGCACATCGGTGAGGACCCGTCGCAGCAGCCGCCGGACTGGTGGAACATCACCGGCCCGTGCCGGTCCCGTAGACGATGAAGCAACTCCACGGCGGCGATGGTGATCAGCGCGCGGGCTGGCGGAGCATGCGTCGAGGTCATCGGGGTCTGCGACTCCTGGCCGTGCGAACCGGTCATCGAGATCACAGTACCGTGGCGGGCATGGTCGACGACCCACACCTATGGCTTGAAGATATCGATGGCGACGAAGCGCTGAGCTGGGTGCGCAAGCGCAATAAGACCACGATCGCCGAGTTCAGCGACGCGCGCTTCGAGCAGATGCGTAGCGAGGCGTTGGAGATACTCGACACCGACACACGCATCCCCTATGTGCGCCGTCGCGGCGCGCACCTCTATAACTTCTGGCGCGACGCGGCCAACCCGCGCGGTTTATGGCGGCGGACGACGTTGGACAGCTTCCGGACCGCTTCCCCGGCCTGGGACGTCATCCTCGACGTCGACGAGTTGGCCCGTGCCGATGGCGAGAACTGGGTGTGGGCCGGAGCCGACGTCATCGAACCCGACCACCGGCAAGCATTGATCTCACTGTCCCGCGGTGGCTCGGATGCGACGGTGGTCCGCGAATTCGATATGGGGACAGGGACCTTCGTCGTGGATGGTTTCGAACTCCCCGAGGCGAAGTCCCGGCTGTCATGGGAAGACCACGACACCGTCCTGGTCGGTACCGATTTCGGACCTGGGTCGCTGACCGACTCCGGATATCCCAGGGTGCTGAAACGCTGGCGACGCGGGCAGCCGCTGACCGACGCTGAGACAGTGTTCACCGGATCGCAGGCGGACGTCATCGTCTCGGCCGGTGTGGACCGGACGCCCGGTTTCGAGCGCACGCTGGTCTACCGCGCCGTCGACTTCTTCAACGATCAGGCTTACCAACTACGTTCCGGTGAACTGGTGCGGATCGACGCGCCGACCGACGCCAGCCTGTCGGTGCATCGCGAGTGGCTACTCATCGAGTTGCGGACCGACTGGTTCACCGGTTCCGGGGTGTACTCGGCGGGCTCGCTGCTCGCCGCGAATTACGAGCAGTTCCTCGCCGGCACCGCCGAATTAACCGTGGTATTCACACCGGACGAGCACACCTGCCTGCACCAGTACGCGTGGACGCGCGACCGTCTGGTGGTGGTTACGCTCGCCGACGTCGCGAGCCGAGTGGCGATCTTCACACCGGGCACCTGGTCTGGCGATCCGGTCCCGGGAGTAGACGCCGGCGGCGGCTTCGCCAACACCGTTATCGTCGCCACCGACCCCACCGGCGACGAGATCTTTCTGGATACCAGCGGATTTCTCACCCCCTCCCGGCTTCTGCACGGCATGGCAGGCGGCGAACTTCAGACGATCAAAACGGCGCCGTCGTTCTTCGACTCTGCGGACCTTGACGTGTCGCAGTACTTCGCACCCTCTGATGACGGCACCAAGGTTCCCTATTTCGTTGTGGGACAGAAGAACCCACAGCTGCGAGGGCCGACGCTACTTGGTGGATACGGTGGTTTCGAAGTGGCCCAGACTCCCGGGTACGGCGGGGTGCTCGGGCGGCTGTGGTTGAGTCGCGGCGGCACCTATGTTCTTGCCAACATTCGTGGCGGCGGCGAGTATGGGCCCCGCTGGCATACCCAGGCGATGCGAGAAGGCCGCCACAGGGTCGCCGAGGACTTCGCCGCCGTGGCCGCCGATCTGGTCAAGCGGGGCATCACGGACGTCGCGCAACTCGGCGCCCAGGGCGGCAGCAACGGTGGATTGCTGATGGGCATCATGGCGACCAAGTATCCGGAGTTGTTCGGGGCGCTGGTGTGTCAAGTACCACTGCTGGACATGAAACGCTTTCACCTTCTGCTCGCCGGGGCGTCGTGGGTGGCCGAGTACGGCGACCCGGACGATCCGCAGGATTGGTCGTTCATCTCCGAGTACTCGCCCTACCAGAATATCCGCGGCGATAGGCGCTATCCCCCCGTGCTGGTCACCACCTCCACCCGGGATGACCGGGTGCATCCCGGCCATGCCAGAAAAATGGCCGCGGCTCTCGAGGAGGCCGGACAGCCGGTCTGGTACTACGAGAACATCGAGGGCGGCCACGCCGGGGCGGCAGACAACGCCCAGACCGCGTTCAAGTCGGCGCTGTGTTTCTCATTCCTGCATCGGATGCTCAGCCCGGACTAGACCGGACTCAGCGTGACTCTGCGCTCGCTAAACCGGACAGCAGCCCTACGATCACACCAACGATCACCATTCCGCCACCGACGATCAACGTGACGTTGAGCCACTGATGCATGCTGCTCCGGACGGTCGCCACCATGACATCGGCGACGCGGCGGACGTTTCCTGACGTCCCATTGAGTGCGTTCAGGACATAGGGCTGGGCCAATTCGATTGCAGCCCAACCAGAAGCACCGACAATCAGAGCGGAAACTCCCAGGGACGCCAGGGCCCGGCCCCGATTGCGGGCGATGACGAGCGTCAGCAAGGCCGATGCCGCCGCAAGCACGACCAAACCCATACTGACCCACGGCGCCCACATACCGACCTCGCGCAGTGCACCCGGCCGCAGTACGGCAGGCGCGTTGTCCGTCAACGGAATGGGCACCGCGGACGGTACTGAGATGTCGTAGTCCCGAAGAGTCTGCGCGAAAGCGGCATCGGAGAGCATCGGGGAGAAGTCGACGACCAGCCGGCCCCGGGAATCCACACTGGACTCAATGGTGTCGGTGAACATCCAGCGGTGTGCGAACCCGTTGGCACGGGCGAACTGCCCGGGGAACGCCGAACTCGCGGTGTACGCGGCGGCGATCGGACTTACGAACCTCAAGTCGACGCCCGGACCGAGTCGTCCGACCTGAGCGGTCAATTCGGTTGCCATCGCGGATTGCAGTTCGGGATCGGCGGCGGCTTTCTGGGCGAGTGCGGCATAACCTGCGCCATCAACGATGTTGTGCTGCACCCACAACGCCGGCACCGCAATAGCCAGCAGAGCAGTGGTGATCAGCCACATCAACGCCGTCCCCGCGATCCGCACGCGTCCTCCTCAGGCAGGACGCGCCCGTCTCAGTCAGAGGAGTGTGCGCGACCCACGATCAGGGGGTCGGCCTGGCCGACCACCTCGTGATCCTTGTTGTCGTAGTCGAACTTACCCAGCACATGGCGCATCGCATTGACGCGGGCGCGCTTCTTGTCGTTGCTCTTGATCACCGTCCACGGCGCGACCTCGGTGTCGGTCCAATTGAACATGTCCTGCTTGGCCGCGGTGTAGTCGTCCCACTTGTCCAGCGAAGCCAGATCGGTCGGCGACAGTTTCCACTGCCGAACCGGATCGACGTGCCGAATCGTGAAGCGGGTGCGCTGCTCGGAAACCGATACCGAGAACCAGAGTTTCGTCAGGCTGATTCCGTCATTGACCAGCATCTGCTCGAAAAGGGGTGCCTGTCTGATGAATTCGGCGTGCTGTTTAGGAGTGCAGTACCCCATGACACGTTCGACACCGGCACGGTTGTACCAGGACCGATCGAAGAGCACGATCTCGCCGGCTGCCGGCAAGTGATTGACATAGCGCTGGAAGTACCACTGGGTACGTTCCTTCTCGGTCGGCTTCTCCAGTGCCACCACCCGTGCGCCGCGGGGGTTGAGATGCTCCATGAACCGTTTGATGGTGCCGCCCTTGCCGGCCGCATCCCGGCCCTCGAACACGATCACGTGCCGGTGGTCATTGCTCTGTGACCACTTCTGCAATTTCAGCAGTTCGATCTGGAGGAGCCGCTTCTGCTCCTCGTACTCATCTCGGGTCATGCGATGGTCGTACGGGTAGTTCTCCCGCCAGGTGTCCACCGGGGTGCCCGTGGGGTCGACCAGCACCGGATCGTCATCGTCATCGTCATAGACGGTGAAGTCATTGAATTGAGTAGTCACGCGCGAAAATTAGCCGCCCAGAACGACATCAGGGTTACGGCTTGGTGAACGGATGGTGTACGGCCGCAGCCGGGGCGTGCGCGGAATCCCTTCAGGGCCGTCGTCGCGCGACGTAATCTACTTCCATGACACCTAGTCCCATGACCTATGACCTTGTCATCCGCAACGGCACCATCGTCGACGGAGTCGGAGCCGAACCCTTTCGCGGCGATATCGCGGTGTCCGATGGCGTCATCGTCGCGGTGGGCACCGTCGACACACCGGGTGACCGCGAGATCGATGCCACCGGCCTGCTCGTCACACCCGGGTTCGTCGACCTGCACACGCACTACGACGGTCAGGCGATCTGGTCGGACCGGCTCTCACCATCGTCCTCGCACGGCGTCACGACAGCGCTGATGGGCAACTGCGGCGTCGGCTTCGCCCCCTGCCGAGCCGAGGATCACGACGTACTGGTCGATGTGATGGCCGGCGTCGAGGACATTCCCGGTGTGGTGATGACGGATGGGTTGCCCTGGAATTGGGAGACCTTCCCGGAGTACCTCGATGCACTCGAGGCCCGCCGCCGCGATATCGATATCGCGGCCTACCTCCCGCATTCACCGCTGCGGGTGTACGTGATGGGTCAGCGTGGAGCGGACTGTGAACCCGCGACTCCCGAAGATCTGGCACTGATGCGTAAGCTGGCTGCCGAGGCGATTGACGTTGGTGCACTGGGTGTTTCGTCGTCGAGATTCGCCTTCCATAAGACCGGGAGCGGCGCACCCATCCCAACCTATGACGCCGCCTACGACGAGATCGCCGCGATCGTTTCAGGCGTGGCCGATGCAGGCGGCGGCCTGCTGCAGTTCATTCCCGATATTCCTGCGGGCGGCTACGAGCGGGTGCTGCAACAGGTATTCGAGGCTGCCGCCGATGCGGGAGTGCCGGTCACCTTCACCCTGACGACCGGCAATTCCGGCGACCCGATCTGGCCCGGAGCGCTGAACCTGATCGAGAAGTACAACGCAGCCGGCGCCGAGATCACCGCCCAGGTTTTCGCTCGGCCGATCGGCCTGGTGATCGGACTGGAACTGACCGCCAACCCGTTCGTGCTGTACCCGAGCTATCAGGAGATCGCGCACCTGCCGCTGGCTCAGCGGGTCGCCGAGATGCGCAAGCCCGACGTGCGGGCACGCATCCTGGCCGACACACCGGGGCAGGGACACCCATTCATGTACTTCGCGCAGTCATGGGAGTGGATGTTCCCGCTCACCGACCCGGCGAACTACGAGCCCCCTGCCACCGACAGCATTCTGGCGCGGGCGCGGGCCCGCGGTATCAGCCCGCTCGAGGAGGCCTATGACCGGCTGCTCGATGACGACGGGCAGGCCATGATGCTGGTGGCGCTGGCCAACTTCGAGAACAATTCGCTCGACACCGTGGGTGAGCTGATCCGTCGCGACGATGTGGTGCTGGGCCTCGGCGACGGCGGCGCGCACTACGGGATGATCTGCGATGCCAGCTACCCGACCTTCGTACTGGCGCACTGGGCCCGCGATCGCGCATCGGGCCGCCTGAGTGTGGCCGAGGCGGTGCGGCTGATGACCTCGGTGCCGGCGAAGGTAGCCGGGCTGGCCGATCGCGGCCGAATCGCCTTGGGCTACAAGGCCGACCTCAACGTCATCGACCACGCCGGACTGACCCTGCACAAGCCGGTGATCACCCACGACCTGCCGGCCGGCGGGCGGCGGCTTGATCAGACGGCCGACGGCTACGTCGCGACCATCGTCTCCGGAGAAGTGATCGCCCACAACGGTGTGCCGACGTCAGCACGCCCGGGTCGTCTCATCCGAGGTCGGCAGCCGGCACCGGCGATCTAGCCGCGGACACGAAAAAGCCCGGCTCGCTTTTCCTTTTCGGGGCGAGCCGGGCTTTTTCGTAGTGCGGACCTAGAAGTCCATGCCGCCCATGCCACCGGTCGGGTCGCCCGCGGGTGCGGACGCCTTCTCCGGCTTGTCGGCGACAACGGCCTCGGTCGTCAGGAACAGCGCCGCGATACTCGCCGCATTCTGCAGCGCCGAGCGGGTGACCTTGACCGGGTCGGCGACGCCGGCCTTGAGCAGGTCCTCGTACTCGTTGGTCGCGGCATTCAGACCGGTACCGGACGGGGAGTTGCGCACCTTCTCGGCAACCACACCCGGCTCCAGGCCGGCATTGAAGGCGATCTGCTTCAGCGGTGCCTCGAGCGCAACGCGCACGATATTGGCACCGGTTGCCTCATCACCGGTGAGGTGCAGCTCGTCGAGCGCCGGAGCCGCCTGCAGCAGGGCCACACCGCCGCCGGCGACGATGCCCTCCTCGACCGCGGCCTTGGCGTTGCGCACCGCGTCCTCGATGCGGTGCTTGCGCTCCTTGAGCTCCACCTCGGTGGCAGCTCCGGCCTTGATCACCGCAACACCGCCGGCCAGCTTGGCCAAGCGCTCCTGCAGCTTCTCGCGGTCATAGTCGGAGTCGCTGTTCTCGATCTCGCTGCGGATCTGAGCCACCCGTCCGGCGATGGCGTCGGGGTCACCGGCGCCCTCGATGATGGTGGTCTCATCCTTGGTCACGACGACCTTGCGGGCCTGACCGAGCAGCGAGACGTCGGCGGTCTCCAGGGAGAGGCCGACCTCTTCGCTGACGACCTGACCACCGGTGAGGATGGCCATGTCCTGCAGCATCGCCTTACGACGGTCACCGAAGCCCGGGGCCTTGACGGCGACGGACTTGAAGGTGCCGCGGATCTTGTTGACGACGAGGGTCGAAAGCGCCTCGCCCTCGACGTCCTCGGCGATGATCAGCAACGGCTTGCCGGACTGAATGACCTTCTCCAGCAACGGAAGCAGATCCTTGACCGTCGAGATCTTCGAGCTGATCAGCAGGATGTAGGGATCCTCCAGAACAGCTTCCTGACGCTCGGCATCGGTCACGAAATAGCCCGAGATGTAGCCCTTGTCGAAGCGCATACCCTCGGTGAGCTCAAGCTGCAGTCCGAAGGTGTTGGACTCCTCGACGGTGATGACACCCTCGTTGCCGACCTTGTCCATGGCCTCGGCGATCAGATCGCCGATGGTCTGGTCCCCGGCGGAGATGCCGGCGGTCGCCGCGATCTGCTCCTTGGTCTCGACCTCTTTGGCGCTCTTGAGCAGCGTCTCGGTGATCTTCTCGACAGCCTTCTCGATACCGCGCTTCAGGCCGAGCGGGTTGGCGCCGGCCGCGACGTTACGCAGGCCTTCACGAACCAGAGCCTGAGCCAGCACGGTTGCGGTCGTCGTACCGTCGCCTGCGACATCGTCTGTCTTCTTGGCGACTTCCTTGACCAGCTCGGCGCCGATCTTCTCGTACGGGTCCTCGAGCTCGATCTCCTTGGCGATGGAGACGCCGTCATTGGTGATCGTGGGAGCGCCCCACTTCTTCTCGAGAACGACGTTGCGACCCTTGGGGCCCAACGTGACCTTGACCGCGTCGGCGAGGGCATTGAGGCCCCGCTCAAGGCCGCGGCGGGCCTCTTCGTCGTACGCAATTATCTTGGACATTGCGAAGTGATTCCTCCGATTAGGGGGTGACACGTTCTTGGGCCGGGTCCAGTGCCCGCGACGGACGACCTCAGTTGTGTGCAGACTGGGGTCTCACCGTCCCGACCTAGCACTCACCGGTCGTGAGTGCCAATGCTATTTCTAGCACTCGCCCATGCCGAGTGCAAGATTGTTCACCCAGGGTGTACCCCCACTTCGACACGCGTTCGTGGCGCAGTCCGCTCTGATGGGATTGCATTAGAGTCCGACTCGGTCAGAAGGGAGGCCTGCGGGTGCGGGCAGTCGAGGCGCCCAGCACCCAGGCATTGCGGGGCTGGCAGCGGCGGGCTCTAGTGCGCTATCTGACCGCCAGACCACGCGACTTTCTGCTGGTCGCGACGCCGGGAGCGGGAAAAACGGCGTTCGCCCTGCGGATCGCGGGCGAACTCCTATCCGAGGGCACGGTGGAACGGATCACCGTCGTGGTGCCCACCGAACACCTCAAGACCCAGTGGGCGGCCGCCGGCGCGGCGGCGGGGATCTCTCTGGATCCGCGGTTCTCCAACTCCAATGCCACCACCTCCGACGACTACCACGGCGTCGTGGTGACCTATGCCCAGGTGGCAAGCCACCCGATGCGACACCGGGTGCGCACCGAGAACCGGCGCACGCTGGTCATCTTCGATGAGATCCACCACGGCGGGGACGCCAAGAGTTGGGGTGAAGGCATCCGGGAGGCCTTCGCCGACGCCACCCGCCGCCTCGGATTGACCGGGACGCCGTTCCGCAGTGACGACAGCGCCATCCCATTCGTCAGCTACGAAGCGGACGGGCAGGGGCTGCTGCGCTCAACGGCCGACCACAGCTACGGCTATTCCGATGCGCTTACCGACGGTGTGGTGCGCCCGGTGATCTTCCTGGCCTACTCCGGGGAGGCGCGCTGGCGTAATAACGCCGGCGAGGAGTTCGCCGCCCGACTCGGTGAGCCGCTGAGTGCCGAACAGACCGCACGGGCCTGGCGGACGGCGCTGGATCCCAACGGCGAGTGGATGCCCGCGGTCATCAACGCGGCCGACACCCGCTTGAGCCAGTTGCGCGAGGGTGGGATGCCGGACGCCGGCGGGATGGTGATCGCCTCCGATCAGAGCGCCGCGCGCGCCTACGCCCAACTATTGCGGACACTCACCGGCGAGGCGCCGACTCTGGTGCTCTCCGACGATCCGGGGTCGTCGGATCGGATCGGTGAATTCGAGGCGGGAACCAGCCGCTGGCTGGTGGCGGTGCGGATGGTCTCCGAGGGCGTGGACGTGCCGCGCCTGGCCGTCGGTGTTTACGCAACCAGCGCCGCCACGCCACTGTTTTTCGCCCAGGCCGTCGGTCGGTTCGTCCGGTCGCGCACGGCCGGGGAGACCGCAAGCATCTTCCTGCCGTCGGTGCCGTCGCTGCTGCAGTTGGCCAGTGAACTCGAGGCGCAGCGCGATCACGTACTCGGTAAGCCACACCGCGAATCGCTCGGTTTCGACGAGGTCGACGAGCGTCAGCGCAGCGAGCCGACCGACGCCGAAAACGGATTCGAGTTCCTGGGCTCCGACGCCGAACTTGATCAGGTGATCTTCGACGGATCATCGTTCGGCACCGCCACACCGGCCGGCAGCGATGAGGAAGCGGACTATTTAGGTATCCCCGGCCTGCTCGACAGCGCACAGATGCGGGATCTGCTGCGGCGCAGGCAGGACGAGCAGCTCGCAACGCGTTCGGCTGCAGGAATCCCCGCCCGGGTGTCCACGCATGCAAAGTTGCGGGAGTTGCGCCGCGAACTGAACACTCTGGTCTCCGCGATCCACCACCGCACCGGCAAGTCACACGGCTGGATCCACAGCGAGCTGCGCCGGGTCTGCGGTGGCCCGCCGGTGGCGGCCGCCGACACGGATCAGTTGCAGGAGCGCATCGAGAACCTTCGCAGTTGGCGCAGCGCCTGATCGCACCTCAGCAGCTTCGGCACCTGCCGGATATTCAGACCCACCGGGTGATTGCGTATGTTCTAACCATGACTTGGACTGAGAAAAATGTTCCCGACGAGAGCGGCCGACTGGCGATCGTCACCGGCTCCAATACCGGCCTCGGCTACGACACCGCACGAGTGCTCGCGGCCCGCGGCGCCAAGGTGGTGCTGGCGGTCCGTGACACCGCCAAGGGCGAGGAGGCTGCCGCCCGAATCCGGAAACTGACCCCGGGCGCCGAGGTCGCGGTACACAAACTGGACCTGGGTTCGCTGGCGTCGGTGCGCGCGGCCGGCGCTGAACTCGCCGCCGCCTACCCGCGTATCGATCTGCTGATCAATAACGCCGGCGTGATGTGCCCACCAAAGCAGAACACCGCGGACGGTTTCGAGTTGCAATTCGGCACCAACCACCTGGGTCATTTTGCGCTCACCGGATTGCTGTTGAACAACATGCTCGGCGTCCCGGGGTCCCGGGTCGTGGTGGTCTCCAGCATCGCCCACAACATCAGGGCCAAGATCGACTTCGCGGATCTGCAGTGGGAGACGCGCCGTTACGACCGGGTCGCCTCCTACGGCCAGTCCAAGCTGGCCAACCTGATGTTCACCTACGACCTGCAACGCCGGTTGACTGCGGCGAACGCAAAGACCATCGCGGTGGCCGCCCATCCCGGCGTCGCCGCTACCGAACTCGTCCGACACGTCCCCGGGGCGAGCCTGCCCGGCGTCAACTGGCTGTCCGGGCGGCTGCTGAACACCTCCGAACTGGGCGCACTGGCAACCCTGCGGGCGGCCACCGATCCTGCGGTGCAGGGCGGGCAGTACTACGGGCCGGACGGATTCAAAGGACTCCGCGGGCATCCGGTACTGGTCACCTCCAGTGAGCAGTCTCATGACACGGCGATTCAGGATCGGCTGTGGACGGTGTCCGAGGAGCTCACCGGCGTCACCTACCCGGTCTAGCGGGGTTCTGATGCGCAGCGTCGATGAGCATCAGCGCGTCGTCTCCCAGTTGTTCTCGGTGCGGCCCGCCGTCAACGTCGGACTGGCTGACGCACTGGGCTTGGTGCTGGCCCGGGACGTGGTGGCCCCACTGTCGTTACCGGTGTTCGACAACTCCGCAATGGACGGCTACGCGGTGAGGACCGAGGATGTGGCAGCGGCCAGTTCCCAGAGACCCGTGAAACTTCCTGTGGCCGAAGACATTCCGGCGGGACGCACCGACCAGCTGACCCTGGCTCCGGGAACCGCGCATCGCATCATGACCGGCGCTCCAATTCCCTCGGGGGCAACAGCGGTGGTTCCGGTGGAAAGCACCGACGCCGGATTCGACACCGTCACGATCTCAGCGAGTGCGAAGCCAGGGCAGCACATCCGCGGCGCAGGCGGAGATGTCGTGGGCGGAACGACGGTGCTGCACGCCGGCCAGGTCGTGACGCCGGCCGCATTGGGTCTGGTCGCCGCACTGGGACTGGCTGAGCTGACGATCATCCCGCGCCAGCGGGTTCTGGTGATCTCCACCGGGTCGGAGTTGGTGGCGGCCGGGACCGCATTGCGGGCAGGACAGATCTACGAGTCCAACGCGGTCATGCTCGCCGCGGCGGTTCGGGAGGCCGGCGCCGAGGTCGTGGCCGCGGTCACCTGCGACGACAACGTCGAGCGCTTTCATGCGGTGCTTGACTCCTACGCCGGAGGCACCGATCTGATCATCACCTCCGGCGGGGTCAGCGCCGGGGCCTATGAGGTGGTCAAGGACGCCCTGGGCGGCGACGAGAGCGTCGATTTCGTCAAAGTCGCGATGCAGCCCGGGATGCCGCAGGGCGCGGGGCGTACCGCGACGGGGTGCGCGATCATCACCCTGCCCGGAAACCCGGTCAGCGCACTGGTGTCCTTCGAGGTGTTCATCCGGCCCGCACTGCGCGCCGCGATGGGCATCAGGCAGCCGAACCGACCCCGGCGCACGGCCGTCTTGGCCGAGGCTCTGACCTCGCCGCCTGCCCGACGTCAGTTCCGTCGCGGCGTCTACGACCCCGATGCCGGAACTGTCCTCAGCTACGGTCCCCCCGCCTCACACCACCTACGCTGGCTGGCATCGGCCAACTGCCTCCTCGACATCGCCGAGGACGTCACCGCGCTCGCCGCCGGTGAGCAGGTCGGCTTGTGGGACCTGCACCCGTAGGATCATCCGAAATGGCCCGACGCCCCCGCTCCGCGGACGACAACCTGAAATCCGGCCCGCAGCGGCTGCTGGCTCTGGTGCGATCATCGATACCGCCCGTGCACCGTGGCGGAATACCCTTCATCTCGGCCGGACTGGCCGTGGCCGCCCTCGGTCGACACCACCGCTGGGCAAGCCGAGCCGGGCTGGTCGCAGCGGGCGCCAACGCGGTGTTCTTCCGTCACCCGTCCCGCACCCCACCAACCCGAACCGGGGTGGTCGTGGCCCCCGCCGACGGCCTGGTCTGCCTGGTCGACAACGCCCCACCACCGCCCGAAGCCGGGCTGGGAACTGCGCCGGTGGCCCGGATCAGCATCTTCCTGTCCCTGCTGGACGCCCACGTGCAGCGCATTCCGGTCGGCGGCGAGGTGCTCGCGGTGGCACACCGCCCCGGTCGCTTCCATTCCGCGGAATTGCCGGCCGCCAGTGAGGAAAATGAGCGCACTAGCGTCGTGATCCGCACGCCGGAAGGACAACACGTGGTGGTGGTACAGATCGCCGGGTTGATCGCGCGGCGCATCGTCTGCGATCTGCACGTCGGTGATCACGTCGGTATCGGCGACACCTACGGGTTGATCCGATACGGATCGCGGCTGGACACCTACCTGCCCGCGGGTTCGGAGGTACTCATCGAGTCGGGGCAGCGGGCCCTGGCCGGCGAGACGGTGCTGGCTCGGTTGCCATGATCAAACCCCGAATTCAATCCAGCCGAGGGCTTCGCATTCTGCCCAGCGCCACCACGGTGCTGGCGATCTGCGCCGGTCTGACATCGATCAAGTTCGCCCTAGACGGGCGCCCGCACATTGCTCTGGCCCTGATCGGTGCCGCCGCGGTGCTCGACGGTATCGACGGCGGTATCGCCCGGGCACTGCACGCCCAGTCCCCGATGGGGGCCGAGATCGACTCGCTCGCCGATGCGGTCAACTTCGGCGTCGCGCCGGCCCTCGTCATCTACATCACGCTGTTGCCGACCTCACCGATCGGCTGGATCTTCGTCCTGCTCTATGCGGTGTGCATCGTGCTGCGCCTGGCCAGGTTCAACACTCTGCTCGACGACGACACCCGCCCGGCTTACACCCGCCAGTACTTCGTCGGTATGCCCGCACCCTGCGGTGCGGTCGGTGCGATCGGCCCACTGGCGGCGATGCTGCAGTTCGGTCATGGCTGGTGGACCTCGCCGTGGTTCCTCTGCGGATGGCTGGCGGCCAACTCCGCGCTGTTGGTGAGCCGGGTTCCCACCATGGCCCTGAAGTCGGTGTCGGTGCCGGCCAATGCGGCGCCCGTCCTGCTGATCGTGGTCGCGGTCGCGGCAGCGGGACTGCTGCTGTTTCCCTACGTCCTGGTGCTCCTGATCATCGCGGGCTATCTGCTGATCATCCCGTTCACGATTCGCAGCCAGCGCTGGGCAGCCGCACACCCGGAGGCCTGGGACGACAAACCCCGGCAACGGCGCGCCGCCCGCCGCGCGGCGCGGCAGGCCCAAAACCCCAATCGCCGATCGGCAGCACGGTTGGGCCTGCGCAGGCCAGGAGGCTGAACCCGTGTCCGACGCGAGCCTGACGCTCACCGCACGGCTCAATACCGCCGCGCTTGATTCACGTCGCGGCGTTGTTCGCCTGCACCCGGAAGTCATTGCAGCACTGGGTATCCGCGAGTGGGACGCGGTTTCACTGATCGGATCACGCACCACAGCCGCCGTTGCCGGGGTGGCCCCGCCGGGCACGCCCACCGGAACCGCACTGCTCGACGATGTCATGCTGTCCAACGCCGGCCTGCGTGAGGATTCGACCGTGCTGGTGGCACCGGCAACGGTCTACGGCGCGCGTTCGGTGACGCTGAGCGGTTCGGCACTGGCCACCCAGTCGGTGTCTTCAGCCACGTTGCGTCGGGCTCTGCTCGGCAAGGTGCTGACCGTCGGTGACACCGTGTCCCTGCTACCGCGCGACCTCGGACCGGGCACCTCCACATCAGAGGCGAGTTCGGCACTGACCGCGGCGGTGGGGATCACCTGGACATCGGAGTTGCTGACCGTCACCGGATCCGACCCGGCCGGACCGGTTTCGGTGCAACCGAACTCGTCGGTCACCTGGGGCGACGGTGCCGACATGGCTACTGGCGCGACCGCCGCCGTCAGCGCGCCCACGCAGTGGCCCGAGGCGCCACCGGTGAGTATCGACGACCTCAAGGGTCAGCACATTCAGGCGGGCCGACTCACCGAGTGGCTCAAACTCGCCCTCGATGAGCCCGCACTTCTGCAAAAGCTGGGCGCCAAGCCCAATCTCGGCGTGCTCATCACCGGACCGGCCGGCGTCGGGAAGGCAAGACTGGTGCGCGCGGTGTGCGCGGGCCGACGACTGGTCGACCTCGACGGCCCGGACACGGGCGCACTGGCCGCGGCCGAACGCCACCAGGCTGTGGCCAGCGCGGTGACCAACGTGATCAACGGCGGCGGCGTGCTCCTGGTCACCGATATCGATGCGCTACTGCCAGAACCACCCGAGCCGGTGGCCGCCATGATTCTCAGCGAGCTGCGCAAGGCGGTCGCCGCACCGGGCGTCGCGCTGATCGCGACATCGCAGGCACCGGAGGTGGTCGACCCAAGGTTGCGGGCACCTGAGCTCTGTGACCGGGAACTGGGCTTGAGCCTTCCCGATGGCGCTACCCGCAAGGCTCTACTGGAGGTGCTGCTTCGCGACGTCCCGGCCGAAGAACTCAAACTGGACGAGATCGCAGATCGCACACCGGGTTTCGTGCGGGCCGATCTTGCCGCACTGGTCCGCGAGGCGGCACTGCGGGCAGCTGCCCGGGCCAGCGAGGACGGCAAACCACCGGCGCTGACCCAGGAGGACCTCGCGGGAGCGCTGACGGTGATCCGGCCACTGTCGAGATCGAACACCGAGGAGGTCGCGGTCGGCTCGGTCACCCTGGAGGACGTCGGCGATATGGTCGAGACCAAACAGGCGCTCACCGAGGCTGTGCTGTGGCCACTCCAGCACCCAGACACCTTCGCCCGCCTCGGCGTCGATCCGCCACGCGGGGTGCTGCTTTACGGCCCGCCCGGCTGCGGCAAGACGTTCGTCGTGCGCGCTCTGGCGAGTTCAGGCCGGCTGAGCGTGCATGCCGTCAAAGGTGCCGAACTGATGGACAAGTGGGTGGGGTCATCGGAAAAAGCGGTGCGCGAATTATTCCGCAGGGCCAGGGATTCGGCTCCGTCGCTGATCTTCCTCGACGAGGTGGACGCCTTGGCGCCGCGGCGGGGGCAGAGCTTCGACTCCGGTGTGACTGATCGGGTGGTGGCTGCATTGCTGACCGAGTTGGATGGTGTCGAGCCGCTGCGCGATGTGGTGGTGCTCGGTGCCACCAACCGACCCGATCTGATCGATCCCGCACTGTTGCGTCCGGGCCGGATGGAGAAGTTGGTTTTCGTCGAGCCTCCCGACGCCGACGCCCGCCGCGACATCCTCAAGTCGGCAGCCAAGTCAGTGCCGTTGAGCAAAGAGGTGGACCTCGGCGCGCTGGCCGCCGATTTGGACGGCTACAGCGCGGCAGACTGTGTGGCTCTGCTGCGCGAGGCCGCACTGACGGCAATGCGACGCTCCATTGACGCCGCCGACGTCACCGCAGCCGATGTCGCCACGGCACGCGAGAACGTCCGGCCGTCACTGGACCCGGTTCAGGTGGAATCCTTGCGAGCCTTCGCCGCCGAACACTGAGCGCGTTCCCATCATTCCTCGGAGAGCTGGAACTCGACCATCGCGGTGACCGTCTCGATCGCATCGGTGAGTACGTCCACCCGTTCGGCTAACGTCGGCGCCGACAACACTGCATAGCGATCAGCCTGACCCATGGGCACCCGGGCGGCCAGTGCGTAGATATGCCGAGACGGGTCGTCGGCTGTTGCGGCGTCGACAGCCAGGGCATCGGATCGCAGTCGGCCACCCCTGGCCCCAATAACACGCCGGAACAGCGCGAGAATGCCGTCGACCACCTCACCGATCCGCTCCGCGGTGACCGGCGGGCCGGGCTCATCTGGCCACTCCTGCACGACGGCCAGGGGGTAGGGATCGTCGGGTAGCCACTCCAGGATTCGGATCCGCTCCCCCACGGATGCAAGTACCTGATGTTGACCCGAGCCAAGATCGGCGTATTCGGAAATGTGTGCCAACGCCCCCACGGCGCCGCGGGTGTCACCACCACCGACCTCACGCCCATGGGTGATCAGCACGACGCCGAATGCCGGGTCTGGTGTCGCCATGCAGTCCTGCACCAGTCGGGAGTACCGGGGCTCAAAGATGTTCAGCGGCAGCGTCTCACCGGGCAGCAACGCCGATTGCAGCGGGAACATCGCGGTCATTGCACTTACCTGAGGCCGCCGGTGACGACGTCGCGCACCGGCGTGCTCGGTGCGGCAAAGGTGCACAGGGCTGATGCCACTCCGACCCACAGGTCGGGATTGGTAGCGACCAGCTTGTTGCCATTCTCGGCAATCGCGGCAATCACCTCACGGCGGCCCGGGGGGGTCATGCCCGTGTACTCGCTACAGGTGGTGGCCAGCAGTGCCGCGCCCGGGGCGGCGACCGGGGTTCCGGCGATTCCCCTGCTGCAGCCTCCCGCGGCCAACACAACAGGCACGGCAAGCAGGGCGACGCCGGCACGTCGGTACCACGTCATGGCGCCTCCAATTCACCGACGAGCGCGTCGACCACCGCGCGCAGATCGCCGTGATGAGCCTCGGCAACCCGGCGCTGCCGTTGATAAGACGCACCCCGGCGCGGGATTTCGGCAACCGCTGCCAGCTCATCGGCGCAGTGCAGCGACTCGGCCACCGGTTGCAGCCGGGTAAGAAGATCGTCGAGATCCTCTGTCACCAGCCGCTCATTACTGTCGGCATCGAGGATGATGATCGCGTCGAGTCCGTAGCGGGCGGCGCGCCACTTATTCTCCTGCACATGCCACGGTGGCATTACCGGCAGTTGTTCGCCAGCGTCCAGCCGACGGTCCAAGTCCACGATCAGGCAGTGCGTGAGCGCCACCAGCGCTGAGAGCTCTCGCAGATTGGACACCCCGTCGAATACCCTGACCTCGACAGTTCCCAGATGCGGTGATGGCCTTATGTCCCAACGGATTTCGTTGACGTGATCGATGATCCCGGTCTTTTTCTGGTCATGAACGAAGCTCTCGAATTCCCGCCATGACTGGAATTGGAAAGGTAGTCCGGCTGTCGGCAACTGCTGGAACATCATCGCCCGATTACTGGCATAACCGGTGTCCTCACCAGACCAGAAAGGCGAGGATGCCGACAGGGCGAGCAGGTGCGGGTACTGATTGAGCAGCGAGGAGATGATCGGCATGACCTTGTGCGCCGAGGAGACACCGACGTGGACGTGCACGCCCCAGATCAGCATCTGACGGCCCCACCATTGGGTGCGGCTGATCAACTCGGCGTAGCGCGGCCCGTCGGTGAGTTCCTGGGCCGACCACTCGGCGAAGGGATGCGTGCCAGCACAGAACAGCTCCATACCGCGGTCTTCGACGACCGCACGCGTTGATGTCAGGGTTGAGCACAGATCATCCATCGCCTCAGCGACGGTCTCGCAGACTCCCGTGACGATCTCAATGGTGTTGCGCAGCAATTCTTTATGCACGTGTGGGGTCTGACCGATATCGGCAATCACCGCCGCGGCCTCGTTACTCAGGTCACGGCTGCCGGCGTCGACAAGGGCGAACTCCCATTCGACGCCCAGCGTCGGGCGTGGTGAACCCGCGAAGTCGATCCTAGCCGAGGCCGATGACACCGCAGGCAACTCGCTTGCCGCCATCGCCGGTGGCCAGTGTGGTCTCATCCGGCGGTGGGTCACCGTTGATCTGCTGGTAGCGCTCCGGCGGGATATTGGAGAAGTTGTCCGGGTTCGCGTGGATGATGATCGCCGTTCCGGCACCGTCGAGCAGATCCGCCTTGTCGAAGGCATTCGTGGTGGTGACCAGCATCGCCGTGCCGTCGCCGCGCACCTGCAGCGAGGTCAGGTCACCGGCGTGGCTGGGGTGCACGTCGGGGGCCCCGCCCTGGAGGTGGCCGCCGGCGGACAGGAAATCGCCGGGCGCGCCACCGGTGGGCGCCACCGAGTTGATCTCGCACTTGCCGACGGCGTGGATGTGCAGACCGTGCGAGCCGGGGGCCAGCAGGCCCGGCGCCGTGGTCTGCACGGTGACGGTGGCGAAGGCATCCTGGTCCATGAACTCGATGGTGACCGCGGCGACCTGGGTGCCATCGGGGGAGTTGAGTTGAGCGGTCAGCGTGTTGGATGCGGCGGGGGCGTCGGGCATGGCCCCGTGGCCTTCCATCATCCCGGCCGGGGCGGGCGAACCCGTCCAGATCGGCGGGGTGGTGCCGGGCTGCGTGGCGACAGGCTCATTGGGCGAGCACGCACTCAGCAACGCGACGGGAGCGACGAATAGTGCAGCGATGGACTTCAGCGGGCTGAGGGGCTTGACCATGTGGGAGAGCCTAACCCGTCACCAACACGATCACGCCCGGAGGATCTTCGGCAATCTCGGGTATTCGCGGTTGCACCGGTGCCTCAAGCACTCCACCGATGGATTCCGCGGCGGCCTGTTCACCCTCGGTCGGGCCGAAGTACACAGTCGTGGCAGGCAATTCGGCCACGGTCGAGGTCGACGCCGCGGTGACGTTCCAGCCCGCTTCCTTGAGTCGATCGGAGACCCGGACGGCCGCCGGCTCATCGCCGTTGATGCTGTAGACCCGCACATCGGCTTTGGGGACCGGAGCCGTGGTCGTGGTGGTTGTCAGCGTCCGCGCAGGTGGGTCGTCGGCGGCGTCATTATCCGAACTCATCGCCTGGAAGCCGACCAGCAGGAAGATCAGGCCGAGGAACAGCAGCACCATAACCATGGCGCGCAGGGGAAGCCCCGAAGAGTCGGGAACGCGCTCGTTCATCCGGCTAACTGTAACCGGGCCCGGTCAGGGAAACTCGAAGCCCAGTCGCCGCGCGGCCCTGGCTTTCTGCCGACTGGCCCGCAGTCGGCGCAGGCGCTTCACCAGCATCGGGTCGGCCGCCAGTGCCTCGGGCCGGTCCACCAGCGTGTTGAGCACCTGGTAGTAGCGAGTCGCCGACATCGAGAAGAGTTCCTTGACGGCTTCTTCCTTGGCCCCCGCGTACTTCCACCACTGGCGCTCAAAGGCAAGAATGTCATATTCGCGGCGGGTCAGTCCCTCAGGCAGTTCGGCATCGTCAACCGTCTGCTCGGAACGTGCCATGGCCCCGTCCATCAGATCCGTTGGCCCTTTCCGCATGTCTGGTAATGACATCCCTGTATTTCGAGGGTCGTGTCGTCGACCGCCATTGAATCACGTCCACGTTCTACTGCCCGGCACCGAACCCCGCGCGTCGGCTCACTTTAAGCTAGCCGATCATGGCAGTACGACCCATCGTGATCCTCGGCGATCCTGTTCTGCACGCCCCGACGAGTCCGGTGTCAGTCGGGCCCGACGGATCGATACCCGCGGATGTGGTCGAACTGATCACCGACATGTACGACACCATGGACGCCGCCAACGGAGTCGGTCTGGCCGCCAATCAGATCGGTGTGGGATTGCGGATCTTCGTCTACGACTGCCCTGATGAGCGGGGCAAGCCGATCTACCACCGCGGGGTGGTGATCAATCCGGTCCTGGAGACCTCCGAGGTTCCCGAGACGATGCCAGATCCGGAGTCCGATGACGAAGGCTGCCTGTCGGTTCCGGGCGAGTCGTTTCCATGTGGCCGCGCGCAATGGGCCAGGGTCACCGGACTGGACGCCGAGGGCAACCCGGTGAGCCTGGAGGGGAACGGTTTGTTCGCCCGGATGCTGCAGCATGAGGCCGGTCACCTCGACGGGTTCCTTTACGTCGACAAGCTGATCGGTCGGCACGCCCGCGCGGCCAAGCGGGCGGTTAAGTCCAACGGCTGGGGTGTTCCCGGGTTGTCGTGGCTGCCCGGCGACGTACCCGACCCGTTCGGTCATTGATCCGATGTCGCGGTGGCCGACGCTGGGCAGTCGGGTCAGCATGCGTTTCCGACAGGTCGACGGCGGACAGACGGACGTCATCGGCCACCTCTGCGCACTTTCTCCGCTGATCACGATTCGCACGAAATCCGATGGGATGGTGTCGATCTCACCAGATGACGTGGTCGCGGTGCGGGAACTGAGCCACACCCCGATACGGGCATCCCAGATCCGGAGCCTTGAGCATGCCGCTGCGCTGGCCTGGCCGGGAACTGAACAGCACTGGCATCACGGTTGGCTTCTGAGAGCCGGCGGCGGGCACACCAGTAGGGCCAATTCCGCTGTACCGCTTGACTTCTCGTCATCGATAGCCGATTTGGACGAAATCGTCAGCTGGTACGGCAAGCGTGGACTGCAACCCTGGCTGGCGCTGCCGGATCGGTTGGTTCCGGTTCGAACCGAAGGCATCAAACAGACCAGGGTCATGGTGCAAGACCTCGATCCGGCCGGTGTCCATGCCACTGCAACCCTCACCGCCCGGCCTGATGCGGCGTGGCTGGCCTGTTATCAGCGGGAAGTTCCACCAGAGGTGCTGACGGCCGTCATCGACGGCGAGGTGGTGTTCGCGTCGGTGGCCGGCGCGGCTGTGGGCCGTGGCGCGGTCACCTCCGCACCGGACGGCACGGTCTGGCTGGGAATCTCGGCGGTCCACGTCACCGATACACAACGCCGGTCGGGCCACGCCACCGCGGTGTGCCGGGCCTTGCAAATCTGGGGCCTCGATCACGGCGCGCACCGTGCCTACGTGCAGGTGCTGGAAGACAACCACGCCGCGACCGCGCTATACGCCTCACTCGGCTTCGGTTTGCACCATCGGCATCGCTATGTCGACGCGCGACGACTACTGACCACTAGCCTGTAGCCATGGCTACCACGGGGTTACGGGTGGCCACCTGGAACGTGAACTCGATTCGCACCCGGGTGGACCGCGTTGTCGACTGGCTGGTTCGCGCAGAGGTTGACGTGCTCGCGATGCAGGAAACCAAGTGCAAGGACGACCAGTTCCCCACGATGCCGTTCGCCGCTGCGGGTTATGAGGTGGTTCACAGCGGACACGATCAGTGGAACGGGGTGGCAATAGCCTCACGGGTCGGACTCGACGACGTGGCTGTGGGTTTTGAGGGCCAGCCGGCCTGGGGCAAGGACGGCGCGCCGGCGAAGGCGGAGGCGCGCGCCATGGGTGCGACCTGCGCCGGCGTTCGGGTGTGGAGTCTGTATGTGCCGAACGGCAGAACGATTGAGGACCCCCATTACCGGTACAAGTTGGAATGGCTTGCTGCACTGCAGGACTGCGCCAGTTCCTGGATGCAGCGTGAACCTGATTCGCAGATAGCACTGGTCGGCGACTGGAACATTGCGCCCAGGGACGACGACGTGTGGGACATTGAACTATTCCGCGACAGCACCCACGTCACTGCACCTGAACGTGAGGCGTTCACCGCCATTGAGGAAACTTTCGCCGACGTGGTGCGGCCCTTCACGCCCGGTCCGGGGGTGTACACCTACTGGGATTACACCCAGCTGCGGTTCCCCAAGCGTGAGGGCATGCGGATCGACTTCATCCTGGCTTCACCGGCATTGGCTCACCGGGTGGTCAATGCCGAGATCGTCCGCGATGAACGCAAGAGCGGCAAGAACAGAATCGGGGCGCCCAGCGACCATGCACCGGTCTTCGTCGACCTCGATCTTGCGACAACCTAAACCTTGACCAGCATCTTGCCGATATTGGCGCCGGTGAATAGTCCGTTGAGCGCGTCAACACAGGATTCGAGGCCCGCAAAGATCGTTTCGCGATGTCGCAGGCTGCCGTCGCGCTCCCACCGCCGCAGGTCGGCAAAGGCCTCATCAAACCGATTCCACATTTCCAACGCGTTGAACCCCTGCATTGACGCGGTCTTGGCGAGAAGGTTGACGTAGTTGGCCGGTCCCGGATGCTCACCGGTCAGATAACTGGAGATCACGCCGCATAGGACTACCCGGGCCTTGGGCGCCAACCGGCCGAGCACCGCGTTGAGAATCGGGCCACCGACGTTGTCGAAGTAGACGTTCACACCCTTCGGGCAGCGCTGTTTGAGTGCGGCCGACAGGTCGTCGTTCTTGTAGTCGATGCACGCGTCAAATCCGAAGTCCTCCACGACGACACGGCACTTCTCCGCGCCACCGGCGATGCCGATCACGCGGGCGCCGGCGATCTTGGCGATCTGTCCGGCGACTGATCCGGTGGCACCTGCGGCGGCAGAGACTACGACGGTGTCGCCGGGCTGCGGGCGGCCAATGTCGGTCATTCCGAAATACGCTGTGGCACCGCTTGATCCGTAGACCGACATGATCGCCACCTGATCGGTCTCACCGGGGATGACTGTGCTGAACACGTCATCGCGGATGATCGAGTACTCCTGAAAACCAGTGAGCGTGGTGACGATATCGCCGATTTGGTATGCCTCACAACGTGATTCGACCACCTCACCGATCCCGGCCGCGCGGATCACTTCACCCAATGCCACCGGCGGCAGATAGCCGGGCTGGTCGTTGAGCCAGGTGCGGGCAGCGGCATCAAGGCCGATGTAGGTGGTTCGGAGCAGGGCTTCACCATCGGCGGGCACCGGGGCCGCAGTGGTGACGAGCTCAGCGTCTTCCGGGCGGAGGAGACCATTAGGTCGGCGGCGTAACAGGATCTGGCGGTTGATGATCGTCACAGCAGAAAGTTACCCGAGAGGCCAGAAGCTACTCGAGAGATTGGGAATAGCGGCCCGGGTTGAACAGTGATGCGATCGCCCCGATCACCATCATTATCGCCGCGGCACTGAACACCACCACCAGACCGGAGTGGAACGGACCGGTGATCAGTTCCGGAAAGAACGTCTTGCCGGTCAGCACCTCGGCGTTGACTCCGGGCTGTGCCAGGCCATTGAACGGCGCAAGCAGTTCGGCCATCGGGTTGTAACCCAGGAAGGCGGCAAACAGACTGCTCACCGGCGGGGTATCGGCGACCTGATGTGCCATCGTTGCCGGGATGCCCTGCTGTTGAAGTCCAGCGCTCATCGCCTGAGGCAGGGTTTGCGCCAGTCCGGCGATCATCAATGAGAAGAAGACGCCGATCGACAGTGATGCGCCGGCGTTGAAGAAGGTCGCGCGCACACCGGAGGCCGCACCACGCTGGGCGGCCGGGACGCTGGACATGATCGCCGCGGTATTCGGTGCGGTGAAGATCCCGCCACCGAGTCCGTTGAGGAAGATCAGCAAGGCGAAGAGGAGATAGTTGAAGTTGACCGGGATCATCACCAGCGCTACGAAGGAGAACGCCGTCAACACCATGCCGCCGACGGTGAACGGCCGCGCTCCGTACCGGTCGGCCAGCGAGCCGGCCAACGGTCCGGCGACCAGGTAGGCCACAGTCATGGGGAGCATGTAGATACCCGCCCACAGCGGTGTCGACTCGAAGCTGTAGCCGTGCAACGGCAGCCAGATCCCCTGCAGCCAGATGATGAGCATGAACTGCAAACCACCGCGGCCCAACGACGCCATCAGCCCGGCGAGGTTACCCATGCCGAACGCCGCCGAGGAGAACAGTCGGACGTCGACCATCGGCGCGGCCACCCGAAGCTCAATGAAGTAGAACGCCACCAACAACAGCAGACCGGAGCCGATCAGCCCGAGGACTGCCGGATTGGTCCAGCCGGTGCTGTGGCCGCCGTAGGGCTGGATTCCGGAGGTGATGCCGATCAGCAGGATGGTCAGGCCCACCCCGAAGGTCAACGTTCCCGCCCAGTCCATCCGACCGGGTGTTCGGACCCCGACCTCCCGCAGCGAGCGGATGCTCCAGACTGTGCCCACGATCCCGAGCGGGACCCCGACCCAGAAGATGGCCTGCCAGTGGATCTCAGCCAGCACCCCACCGATCAGCAGTCCGAGGAACGAGCCGGCTACCGCGGCGACCATATTGACGCCCAGTGCCATCCCACGCTGGGTGGCGGGGAAGGCGTCGGTGAGGACAGCCGACGCGGTGGCCATCAGCATGGCGCCACCGACGCCCTGAACCACGCGCCACCCGATCAACCACATGACTCCGGCGTCGAGGTGGAAGGGGTCGAAGGACAGCGCGACTGCGGCGATGGTGAAGACGATGAAACCCAGGTTGTACATCCGGACCCGGCCGTACATGTCACCGAGGCGGCCGAAGGGCACCACCAGAACGGCGGTCACCACCAGATACCCCATCAGCATCCACAACAGGTAGCCGACGTTGGCCGGTTCCAGTGGGTTCAGGCCGATACCGCGGAAGATGGCCGGCAATGAGATTAACACGATCGAGGCATTGATGGTGGCCAGCAGGGTGCCCAGGGTCGTATTGGACAGCACGACCCATTTGTGTCGCGGGTGCTCGGTGGTGGCCTCGATACCGGGGCGTTGGGCAAGGTTCGTCATCGTCGTCTCAAGAAAAGCATATATTAGCTATGTAAATTATTGCCAGCCCGTGCTCCGGCGCTGCTAGCGTGAAACCACCAATGACCTGGTGGGCGTAGGGAGTGAGCCGTGAAGTTCCTACCGTTGAGCGCCCCGGGCCAGACCCCGCCGCGGGTACTTACCATCGCTGGATCGGATTCGGGCGGCAGCGCCGGCCTGCAGGCCGACATGCGCACCTTCGCCCTCCTGGGCGTGCACTCGCTCGTCGCCATCACCGCGGTGACCGTACAGAACTCCCTGGGAGTCAAGGGATTCCACGAGATACCCGCCGCTATCGTCGCGGGTCAGATCGAGGCGGTAGCCACCGATATCGGTATCCAGGCGGCAAAAACCGGCATGCTGGCCTCCTCGGAGATCATCGAGACCGTCGCAGCTCGCTGGCGCGACCTCGGACTGGCAGGCACGGTGCCGTTCGTCGTCGATCCGGTCTGCGCCTCCATGCACGGGGATCCGCTACTGCAGCCATCTGCGTTGGAAACCCTGCGCACGCAGTTGTTCCCGCTGGCGAGTCTGATCACCCCGAACCTCGACGAGGTACGGCATCTGGTGGGCATCGGCGTCGTCGATATCCCGACCCAGCGCGACGCCGCCCGGGCACTACACGACCTTGGTCCGACGTGGGCGCTGGTGAAGGGCGGTCATCTGCGCACATCGTCGCGCAGCGTCGATCTGCTCTACGACGGCAATGACTTCTTTGAGTTCGACGCGCCTCGGGTGGACACCAGGCACGACCATGGCGCCGGCGATACCCTGGCTGCTGCCACCGCGTGCGCACTCGCTCACGGCTATGCGATGCCCGAGGCGGTCGACTTCGGGAAAGCCTGGGTGACCGAGTGCCTGCGATCCGCCTATCCGATCGGTGCGGGGATCGGACCGGTCTCAGCGCTGTTCCGGTTGCACCCGTGAGCACACTCGACGAGATCGCCGGTATCGCGCATCAACCCAACGGCACCCCCGCAGGTGTGGTGCTGCTGACCCACGGCGCGGGCGGCAGTCGGGAATCGCCACTGCTGATCGCCATCTGCGATCAGTGGGCCGCGCGAGGCTGGTTGGCGGTCCGGTACAACCTGCCCTACCGGAGGCGCCGACCCACCGGGCCACCGTCAGGGTCGGCCGACGATCTGGCCGGAATCGTCGAGGCGGTAGCGCTCGCCCACAGCCTGACCGACCGGCCCGTGATCGCCGGTGGACACTCCTACGGTGGGCGATTGACGTCAATGGCGGTGGCCCAAGATCTCATCGACGTCGATACCCTCACACTCTTTTCCTATCCGCTGCATCCGCCGGGCAAGCCGGACCGGTTGCGCACCGAGCACTTGGACGCGATCACCGTTCCGACGGTCTTCACCCACGGCAGCACCGACCCGTTCGGCAGTATCACCGAGCTCCGCACGGCGGCTGCGCTCATTCCAGCCCCGATAGAGATCGTCGAGATCGCCGGCGCGCGGCATGACCTCGGCTCGAAAACCCTCGACGTGCCGGCGCTTACCGTCGATGCTGCGCTGCGGGCTCAAACATGATCGACTGGACCACTATCACGACGAAAGGTTTTTGATGTCAGCACGAATCCGGGGAGCAGGTGTGGCACTGGCCGCAATCGGCCTTTCCCACTTTGCACGACCGCAGGCGTTCGAGTCGATCACCTCGGCGGCCTTCCCCGATAACGTACGCCGGCACACCTACATCGACGGCGGCATCGAAACCGCAATCGGTGTGGGTCTCATCGCCCCGCAGACGCGGAAATTCGCGCTGGCAGGGCTAGTCGCCTACACCGTGTATCTCGTCACCAGCGTCATCCGCAACCGCCGTTGAACGACCGCCTTTGAATCAGCCATTACAGCGCCGACTCGGTACGCCCGACGCCGTAATCGTCGGACTCGGCTCGATGATCGGCGCCGGAGTGTTCGTGGTGTTCGCTCCGGCGGCAGCTGTCGCGGGTTCAGGTTTGCTGTTCAGCTTGGCCTTAGCCGCGGTGGTCGCGTACTGCAATGCCACATCCTCGGCGCGACTAGCAGCTCAGTATCCCCAATCCGGCGGCACCTACGTCTACGGCCGCGAGCGTCTCGGCGAGTTCTGGGGCTACCTGGCCGGCTGGAGCTTCGTCGTCGGCAAGACGGCGTCGTGTGCGGCGATGGCGCTCACGGTCGGTCTGTACCTCTGGCCCGCCCACGCCCATGCCGTTGCCGTCGCGGCGGTGGTGGCGCTGACTGCGGTGAATTACCGCGGCATTCAGAAGTCTGCATTACTCACCCGGGTGATCGTTGCCGTGGTGCTCGCGGTTCTGGTCAGTGTGGTTGTCCTGGTGGCGACGTCCGGGCGGATCGATGTCGCCCGCATCACACCGACCCGCGGCAGCGTGATCGGTGTCCTCCAAGCAGCCGGGCTGCTCTTCTTCGCCTTCGCCGGCTATGCACGGATCGCGACTCTCGGGGAGGAGGTTCGCGACCCGGAACGCACGATCCCGCGCGCGATCGGACTGGCATTGGGCATCACCCTGGTCGTCTACACGACGATGGCGCTGACGTTGCTGGCGATCCTGGGACCCGAGCAACTGGCCGCTGCCGCAGCACCATTGGCCGATGCGGTTCGCGCCGCCGGAGCGGGCGGGTTCGAGCCCGTGGTGCGAGCCGGTGCGGCAATCGCGGCGTTGGGATCACTGCTGTCGCTGATTCTGGGCGTATCGCGGACCACCCTGGCTATGGCGCGCGACGAGCATCTGCCGCGTTCGCTCGCATCAATACATCCGCGGTTCGCCGTTCCGCACCGCGCCGAGATCGCCGTGGGGGCAGTCGTCGCGGTCGTCGCCGCAGTCGCCGACGTACGTGCAGCGATCGGGTTCTCATCATTCGCCGTGCTGGTGTACTACGGGATCGCCAACGCGTCGGCGTGGACCCTCGGTCGACGCGCGGTCCCGGCGTTCGGATTGGCGGGGTGTCTGCTGCTGGCGGTCTTTCTTCCGGTGAGTTCGGCGCTCACCGGGGTCGCTGTGATCGCCCTCGGCGCGGGGATCTACGCCGTACGACGGTTGCGATAGGCCGCCACCGCGGTCGGCAGGGTCGCGAAGATGTGGTCGGTGCCGATCTTGTCGAGGAGCCCCGCGGCATCGAGTGCCTCGCGCAGATGCCAGGTGACCCGCGCCATCGCGAACACGATGCCGCGACGGGTGAGATCCTCGCGTAGTTGGTCGACGGCATCGAGTGCGGTCAGGTCTACTTCGACATTGGCTTCGGCATTGACCACGAACCACTGCACCGGATCCGGATTGGCGTCGACCGCCGCTATCGCACGCCTGCGGAAGTCCTCGGCATTGGCGAAGAACAGTGGCGCGTCGTAGCGGTACACCAGGAGGCCTGGCTCCAGGTGGGCCTGCGGATAGTCCTCGATATCGTGCATGCCGGGCACCCCGGGCACGAATCCGAGCACGCTGTCGTGCGGACGGGCGACGCGACGCAGCAGGTCCAGAATCGACAGTCCGACGGCGGCAAGCACTCCGTACAGCACCCCGAAGATCAGCACCGCTAACGAGGTGAGTAGCGCGAGTATTAACTCGCTGCGCCGAAACCTAGCCAGTCGTCGAAAGGCGGCGATGTCAATCAATCGCAATGCCGCGTAGACCACCAGGGCACCAAGGGCGGCCGTCGGAAATGTGGCGAGTAGTCCGTGTGCGAAAAGCATCACGATCAGAAGGAGACCCAGTGTCACCAGCGAGGAGAACTGGGTGCGGGCACCGACCATTTCACCCAGTGCCGTTCGACTTGCACTGGAACTGACCGGAAAGCCATGGCACAGAGCTGATCCCACATTGCAGAGGCCCAGAGCGCGCAATTCGGCATTGGCGTCGATGGTCTCGCCTTTACGTGCCGCGAAGATACGGGCGTTGAGCACGCTGTCGGAGAACGCGACGAGGGCCACACCGCCGGAAGCCGCAGCCAGCACTCCCAGGTCACTCAGCGGCACTGGACTCAGTCCGAGCGCCGGCAGCCCGGCGGGCACCTCACCGATGATCTGGATTCCATGTCGGTCTAGCGAGAAGACGGCCACCGCCGCCGAAGCCAGCGCGACCGCGATGAACGGGCCGGGAGCACGCGGTACCAGCCATACCAGCAGGAACAGGACGGCAAGCACCGCGGCGGAGAACATCAGCGTCGGCCAGTGCACATGTGGCAATGCCGCGGCCAGCGAGCGCACCTCCGCGATGACGCCGTCGCCGACAACGGGTGTGCCGGTCAACTTGCCCAGCTGTCCGCCGATCATGATCAATGCGACGCCTGCCATATAACCGATCAGAACCGGCCTCGAGAGCAGGTCGGCGATGAACCCGAGCCGCAACAACCCGCCGGCGAAACAGACCAGCCCCACCATTGCGGCCAACACCGCGGCCAGCGCGGCGTAGCGGCCGCTGTTCCCGGCAGCCAGGGGTGCGAGTGCGGCCGCCGTCATCAACGCGGTGGACGACTCAGGACCGGCGGAGAGGTAGCGCGACGATCCCATGAACGCATAGATCACCAAAGGAAGCAGAGACGCCCACAATCCCGCCACCGGCGCCAGACCCGCCACCGTGGCATAGGCCATGGCCTGCGGGACGAGGTAGGCCACCACGGTGAGGCCGGCCATGACGTCACCGCGCAGCCACGATCGTTGGTAGCCGTGGAACTGGGCCAACCCGGGCGCGGCCGCCGTCCAGTCGATACGCAACGTCACGGCTCGGTGACGACATGCCGGGTGCGGTCCGCCCGCACGGGCATCCCGTTCCGGCCGTCGAGATCCTGGGCGTAGAGACCGACCACGAAGGCGACTCCACCGCCGTTGATGCCGAGAGCGGTTCGGTCGACATGGTCCAGGGTGTCGGTCGCCTTGTGGTAGTTCGGGTCGAACGGCGCATCGGGGTTCCCACCCCACAGTGCGGCTTGCTCGGCGGTCATGTTCTCCTCGGCTCCGGTGAACAACCCACCGGACGGAATCCCGGCGATGGTGAAGCCGTCATAGTCGGACCGGCCGTCGAACGAGGTGTCCTCGGCCGTCTTGCCGACCGACTTCAGGTATCCGACGAACGTCCGCTCAATCCCGGGCGAGCCCTCCGGCACCCGGGGAGGACTCTGACCGTCTTCCAATGCCGTTGACTGATCGCCGTCATAAGTGAAATAGCCGGGGTTGGGGGAACCGATCATGTCGAAATTCAGATACAGCGCAATGTCTTTGAGCTGATCCACATTGAGCGACTCGATGTATTTCATCGAGCCCACGAGGCCGATTTCCTCTGCCCCCCAGAAGCCGAATCGAACCGCGTGCTTCACCTCCGGTGAGCTTCCCAGTTGTAAGGCCGTCTCCAGCACGGCGGCGACTCCGGACCCGTTGTCATTGATACCGGGGCCGGCCGGGACGCTGTCGAGGTGGGCGCCGACCATCACCACGTCGCGGTCTGAACCGGTCTTGGTCGTGGCGATCACGTTGCGTGCGTTGATGGTGTTGGTGCTGGCGGCCAGTTTGATGGTGGCCGGTCCGGGCGCGGCCCGCAATCGGGCACCGTCAGCCTTACTCACGCTGATCACTGGAATCGTCACCGCGGTGTTCTCACCGAGGGTGCCGCCCATACTCTCCTCATCGACGTTATCAGCGACGATCATCGCGACGGCCCCGAGTTTGGTGGCGATGGTCTGCTTGTCCGAGAACGGGCAGCTTCCACGGTCCACCAGCACCACCGCACCCTTGACCGCGATGCCGTCGTAATCAGCTGGCACACACCCCGGCGTCTCGTCGGAGGGTGCGGCGACCAGTGGGCCGCTGACACCGGCGGTACCGGCGCTGAACTCCAGCGTGTTGGCATTGATTACCACGCCGCCCACCGTCAACTCCGGCTTCGCGGTCTCGAACACGCGGGTCTGGAAATCCGGGGTTTGAACGTCGAAGCCCTTGTTGCGCAACATCCCTGCGACATAGTCGACGCTGGCGTCATAGCCTGGAGTTCCGACCGCGCGGGTGCCGTCATGGCTGTCAGCGATGGCCTGCAGCTTGGCCAGGTGCGCCACCAACGCGTCGGTGGTGACCCGCTGACGGAGCACCTCGCCGAATTCCTTGGCGGGTGTTCCTGCCGCCACTGGTTGCGAGGTGTCAGCCGCCCGAGCACAACCGAGCGCCAGTACGGACATAACGGCCACTAGTGCCGTCGTCCGGCGTACGCGCTTCACGGCTTCCAGGTTAGACGCTCGCGGCTACGCTTCAGCCGATGCGAGTGTTGAGAACGCCCGATGAGCGGTTCGCCGACCTACCCGGATATCCGTTTGAACCGAGCTACCGCGATGTGGAAACCGCAGGCCTGCCTCCGCTGCGCATGCATTACGTCGATGCAGGCCCCGCCGACGGACCCGTGGTCGTGCTGTTGCACGGCCAACCGACGTGGTCGTATCTCTACCGCGAGATCATCGCCGTTCTGGCCGAGGCAGGCCTACGGGTAATCGCCCCGGACAACATCGGTTTTGGCCGCTCCGACAAACCTGCCGAACCCACCGACTACACATTTGCCCGCCATATCGACTGGGTCCACGGCCTGATCGCAGGCCTCAATCTGCGCGACATCACACTGGTTGTGCAGGATTGGGGTGGACCAATCGGGTTGAGCGCCCTGGCCCGCGAGCCGGATCGGTATTCCCGAGTAGTGGCGACGAACACCATTCTGCACACCTGCGAGTCAGCACTTGCGGGCAAGCTGACCTGGGCGCACCATGGCGCCGAGCCGGGTCGGATGGTGTTGCAGGAGACGCTGCTGGACTATGTGTCGTTCTATCAACGCGCACCCGACATCACGCCGAGCGTTTTCCTCGACGCCGTTGCCGGGCCGCTGGGCCCCGCGGTGCTGGCCGGCTATGACGCGCCCTTCCCCGATCGGACCTACAAGGCCGGACTGCGGCAGCTGACCGCGTTGATTCCGCTCACCCGTAACGACCCGGGCGCCAGGATCGGCGCGGCGACGATGGCTGCGCTCACACAGTGGGAGAAGCCCTTCCTCACGGCGTATTCCGATGGTGATCCGGCCACTCGCGGCTGGGATGCGGTATTCGCCGAACGCGTCCCGGGTGCCCGGCTGCAGAACCACACCACCATCTCAGCAGCCGGTCACTTCGTGCAGGAGCAGCAGGGTGGACGACTGGCGGAAATCATCGTGGACTTTGTGGCCGGCACGTAACGCCGCTATAGCCGTGAGCTGAGACTCTTCCAGCTGGCCGCGAAGCCGGGGTGCAGCCGCAGGCCGGTGACCTTATCCACGGCGACCCAGTTCAGTGCGCGACTTTCGTGGTTGGGCACGGTAGGCAGCGTCTCCGGGGCGTCGGCGACGACCGTGGTGTACGTCCACCGGACGTCGCCCGGACCATGCACCTCGGCGGTAACGACCTCGAACCGCACACTGAGTTGTTCGCTGGGCAGCCCGGCCTCCTCCTGCGCCTCCCGGAGGGCGGCCTCCTCAGGCGTCTCATGACTGTCGAGGGCACCGCCGGGCAGTCCCCAGGTGTCGCCATGGTGGCTCCACTCCGCGCGATGCTGCAGCAGCACGGCCAGGGTGCCGTCCCCGAGCGGGGCACGCAGCAGCAACCCGGCGGCCCCGTACCGGCCCCAGTGCCGGGTGCCCGCATGAGACACCACCCAGCCGTCACCGTCGCCTCGCACGCGTTCAGGATAAGCACGCCATCGATGGCGGCTGCTCCTAGACTTCATTCAAGAGAGTCGGGCCCCGGGAGACGGCGCACCGACGAAGGGGAGCGAGGTCCGCGCGAGGTGACCGTCGAGGTGGCGCACCCGTCGAGCGAGCCGCTAGCACAGCGGACGCCCACCGGGCCTGCTCACCCACGGTGGTGGTTCGCCAACACCACCCCGGGGCGCATTCTTGCGATCGGGACCATCCTGGCAATGCTGGGCATTCTCAGCGCGTTCGCAATCTCGACCACGATCAACGAACGGCAGTTGGCGCTGACGAACGTCCTCGACCACACCGAACCGCTGGCCTTCGCGGCCGGCCAGCTCTACACCACGCTGTCGGTGGCCGATGCCGCCGCGACCACCGCCTTCATCCCCGGATCCGAGCCTCAAGCCGTTCGGAAACGCTACGAGCAGGCAATCACCGACGCCGCCGTCGCAGTAACCAGTGCATCCAGCGGCTTGACCGACCCGGCCCTGATCGAACTGCTTGGCCGAACCAACGCACATCTGGCGGTCTACACCGGGCTGATCGAAACGGCGCGAACCAACAATCGGACAGGCAACCCGGTCGGGTCGTCGTACCTCTCGGAGGCCTCGGCGCTGATGCAGCAGACGATCCTGCCCGACGCGCAACGGCTGTACGAGGCGACCTCGGAGCGCGTTGACGCTGAGACTGGCGCATCAACCAAGATTCCCGCACCGGTGATCATCATCGTCGCGGCGACACTGCTGTTCGGCGCGTTCGCTCATCGCTGGCTGGCCCGGCACACCAAGCGTCGGGTCAACGTCGGTCTGGTCGTCGGCGGGCTGGCGATCGCGATCATGATTGTCTGGGTAGGAAGCGCACTGGCCATCTCCACCGCGAGCAGCCGTACCGCCAAGAACACCGCGGCGGAATCCTTGCGCACAGTGACCAGCCTGGCCATCACCGCACAGCAGGCCCGCGCCGATGAGACGTTGGCGCTGATCCGCCGCGGGGATGAGGACGTCCGCAAGCGTTCCTACTACCAGCGGGTGGACCTCATGCGCGATGAGCTCCGCAACTACCTGGCCCGCAAGAACACGGTAGACGACAGCGGCCTGGCCCAGGCCGACGAACTCTTGGAGAGATGGCGGCAGGCTGATGAGCGGATCAGCGACTACATCAAGGTGGGTAACTACCAGGCCGCCACCCAGGTGGCGCTGGGTACCGGCGAGGACGCGTCCACGCCCGCCTTCGACAAGCTGAATGACGCGCTGTCCAAAGGTATTAAGGAGAGCCGCACGCAGCTACGCAATGACATATCGTCGGCCCGCCGGGTTCTGTCGGGTACGACGGTGGGCGGGGCGATGCTGTCCGTCGGAGCCGCGCTCGCGGTGGCGCTGGGCTTGTGGCCGAGGTTGAGTGAGTACCGGTGATCGGGGTGCGCGTTAGTACTCGCACGCTGGCCGTGATCGCCGCGGCGATGGCGGCCATACTCGGCGGGTGCGCGCAGCCCGCCGAACCGGTCATGTCGCCTGGTCCTACCCTGGCACCGCCGACGCCGGCCGGTATGGAGGATCTCAAACCCGAGCCGCCGCGGCCACCGGATACCGGTGAGAACAGTTGCGACCGCACCGCGAGCCTGCGCCCCTTCCCCAATAGGGCTCAGGCAGATGCTGCGGTGAAATCCATCCGAGAGCGTGGGCGCCTGCTGGTGGGACTCGACATCGGTAGCAACCTGTTCTCCTTCCGTGACCCCGTCACCGGCGGGATCACCGGTTTCGACGTGGATATCGCGGGCGAGGTGGCCCGAGACATCTTCGGCACGCCGTCGGCTGTGGAGTACCGCATCCTGTCCTCAGCCGATCGCATCACCGCGTTGCAGAACAACACTGTTGACATCGTGGTGAAGACGATGACGATCACCTGCGAACGTCGCAAGCTGGTGAACTTCTCGACAACCTATTTCACCGCCTACCAACGGATTCTGGCTCCGCGTGAATCAGATATCACCGGCCCGGAAGACCTTTCCGGTAAGCAGGTCTGTGTGGCACGCGGGACCACGTCGCTGAGAAAGGTTCAGGAGATAAACCCGCCGCCGGCAATCGTGACTGTCGTGACGTGGGCCGACTGCCTGGTAGCGCTACAGCAGCGCGAGGTCGACGCGGTCAGCACCGACGACGCGATTCTGGCAGGTCTGGTGGCCCAGGATCCGTATCTGCACATCGTCGGCCCGAACATGGCCGAGCAGCCCTACGGGATCGGAATCAACCTCACCAACACCGCACTGGTTCGCTTTGTGAACGGGACCTTGGAGCGAATCCGTAACGACGGAACCTGGGACGCCCTCTACCGCAGATGGTTGACGGTGCTCGGTCCGGCACCCGCACCGCCGACACCGAGGTACGTGGACTGATGAGCACACCGGAATCACCCGAGATCGACGTTGGCACGCAGCCCGCCACCTTGGCGGACCTGGGTGTGGATTCGGTTGCGACCATGCGCCCGATGTCCACGCAGGCGATCTTTCGGCCGCACTTCGATGAAGACGCGGCCTCCGTCGGCAGCGAGCCGATCGAGACCGAGGAAACTCAGGCTACGGTGGCGAGAATCCTGTCGCCCAACCGACGCCTCGGCGGCGGTCTTGTCGAGATCCCACGGGTGCCGGAGATCGACCCGCTCGCGGCCTTGATGGTGGATCCCGTTGTCGCCGAGTCCAAGCGGTTCTGTTGGAACTGTCATCGCCCGGTTGGCCGTTCGACCGATACGCGCGATGGCGAGTCAGAGGGCCGCTGTCCGAACTGCGGTAGTGCCTACTCGTTCCTACCCCAACTGAGCCCGGGCGACATGGTCGCCGATCAGTACGAGATCAAGGGCTGTGTTGCCCACGGTGGACTCGGCTGGGTATACCTGGCTGTCGACCATAACGTCAACGAGCGACCGGTCGTGCTCAAAGGCCTGGTGCATTCCGGTGACGCCGAAGCTCAGGCCATCGCGATGGCCGAACGACAGTTCCTCGCCGAAGTGGCACATCCGTCAATCGTCAAAATCTTCAACTTCGTCGAGCACCCCGACTCTCGCGGCGAGCCGGTCGGCTACATCGTGATGGAGTACGTCGGCGGAAAATTTCTCAAACCGATTAAGGGAGAAACCCTTCCGGTCGCCGAGGCTATCGCCTACATGCTCGAAATCCTGCCTGCGCTGGGCTATCTGCATTCAATCGGCCTGTGCTACAACGACCTTAAGCCGGAAAACATCATGGTCGCCGAGGAGCAGCTCAAGCTGATCGACCTCGGTGCCGTCTCACCGATCAATTCATTCGGCTATCTCTATGGCACTCCCGGCTACCAGGCACCTGAGATCGTCCGCTCCGGACCGGCCGTCGCAACCGACATTTATACCGTCGGTCGGACCCTGGCCGCACTGACGCTTCACCTGCGCACCCGTAACGGCCGCTACGTTGACGGCCTACCTGACGACGATCCGGTGCTGGCGAAGTACGACTCATTCGGCCGGCTGCTTCGCCGGGCTATCGACCCCGACCCTCGCCGCCGATTCGTCAGCACCGAGGAGATGTCCTCGCAGTTACTCGGCGTGCTGCGCGAGGTGGTGGCCATTGATACCGGCGTACCGCGGCCGGGCCTGTCCACGGTGTTCACTCGGACTCGCTCGACATTCGGGGTGGAACTGCTTGTCGCACATACCGATGTCTACCTCGACGGCCTGGTACACACCGAGAAGCTGACCGCACCGGAGATCGTGACTGCCCTGCCGGTTCCCCTGGTTGATCCCACCGATGTCGCAGCAACGGTGCTGTCGGCCACCGTTCTTTCGCAACCGGTGCAGACCCTCGATTCACTGCGGGCGGCCCGCCACGACAGTCTCGAATCCGACGGTGTCGACGTATCCGACTCGGTGGAACTGCCCCTGATGGAGATTCGCGCTCTGCTGGATCTCGGCGACGTGGCCAAGGCCAACCGAAAGTTGGATGATCTGGCCACGCGGGTCGGATGGCGTTGGCGGTTGGTCTGGTTCAAAGCAGTCTCGGAGTTGCTGACCAGTGACTACGATTCCGCCACCAAGCATTTCACCGAGGTTCTGGCGACCTTTCCCGGTGAGTTGGCACCGAAACTGGCCTTGGCAGCAACCGCGGAACTGGCCGGTAACTCCGACGAACGGCCGTTCTACGAAACGGTCTGGCATACCGACAACAACATCATCTCGGCGGGTTTCGGACTCGCACGTGCGCAGTCCGTCGAAGGGGATCGGCGCGGATCGGTGACCACATTGGATGAAGTCCCGGTCGGCTCGCGACATTTCACCACTGCCCGATTGACCAGTGCGGTGACGCTACTTTCCGGCCGCTCGGCACATGAGCTCACTGAGGACCAGATTCGAGATGCCGCCCGTCGTGTCGAAGCGCTGCCCGACACCGAGCCCCGGGTGCTCCAAATCCGCGCGCTGGTACTGGGGACGGCCTTGGACTGGATCGCCGGGCACGATGCTCAGCCGAACACGATCCTCGGATTTCCGTTCACGGACAACGGCCTGCGCCTCGGGGTCGAGGCATCGCTGCGAAGCCTGGCTCGGGTAGCCACCAGCCAATCGCACCGTTATGCGCTGGTAGACCTTGCCAACGAGGTCCGTCCGCTGACCACGTTCTGATTCGCCACCTCAGATCGCGGTCAGCGTGGCCCGGGCGATCGCCAGTTCCTCATCTGTGGGAACCACCAGGACCGTGATCGGTGAGGATGCAGCAGAAATCCGTCGCGCCTGGCGCAACGGCGCGTCATTGAGTCGCTCGTCGAGTTCGATGCCCAGTGAGGCGAGACCGCCCAGCGCATCGCGGCGCATCCGCGCATCGTTCTCGCCGACTCCCGCGGTGAACGTGATGACGTCGACGTGTCCCAACACCGCGAGGTAGGCGCCGATGTACTTGCGCAGTCGGTGGATGTAGACCTCGTAGGCCAGCTTTGCTGCCTCATCGCCGGCCGCGATGCGCTCGTGGACGACCCGGAAATCGATCTCGCCGCCCAGGCCGAGCATGCCGGAGTGCCGATTGAGCATGGTCTCGATCTCGTCGATATCCATCCCCGCGGACCGCCAGAGGTAGCTGATCACGCCGGGGTCAAGATCCCCCGATCGGGTTCCCATCACCAGACCCTCCATCGGAGTCATACCCATGGAGGTGTCAACCGGACGACCGCCGGCAATCGCTGATGCGGACGCTCCGTTGCCCAGATGGAGCACGATCTGGTTGATCGAAGCAGCCGGGACACCGAGGAATTCAGCAGCCTGGCGACTGACGAATTCATGCGATGTGCCGTGGAACCCGTACCGGCGGATCCGCCACCGTGCCGCGATGTCGCGGTCAATCGCATAGGTGGCCGCGGCGGCGGGCAGATCGTGAAAGAACGCCGTATCGAAGACCGCGACATGCGGTAGGTCGGGCAATACCTTGCGGGCCACCTCGATGCCCAGCACCGCCGGCGGGTTGTGCAAAGGAGCCAGTGCTGCCAATTCCCTGAGCTGCCCGATCAACTCATCGTCGACGATCGTGGGCCGATAGAGATCGGGACCGCCGTGTACGACCCGATGCCCGACGGCAACCAATCCCAGATCCGTCAGGTTCTGCCCTCCCGCTGCTACCGCGTCGAAGGCGGCTCGCAGCGCTGCCTCATGGTCGGGGACACCCTCGTCCTCACCGATCCGTTCGACGATGCCGTCGACGATGGACGTACCTGTGTCGGGCCGCACCAACGAATACTTCAGGGACGAGGAGCCCGAGTTGAGGACCAGTACGGTGGCCGCCGTCACTTCTGTGCCTGGATCGCGGTGATTGCGACGGTGTAGACGATGTCCTCCACCAGTGCGCCGCGGGACAGATCATTGACCGGCTTGTTGAGGCCCTGCAGCACCGGACCGATGGCGATCGCACCCGCACTGCGCTGCACGGCCTTGTAGGTGTTGTTGCCAGTGTTGAGGTCGGGAAAGATCAGCACGGTGGCGCGGCCGGCGACGGCGGAGTCGGGCATCTTGGCCGTCGCGACGACCGGGTCGACAGCGGCGTCGTATTGGATGGGACCTTCGACCAGCAGGCTTGGCGCGCGCTGTCGAACGAGTTCGGTTGCGGCTCTGACCTTGTCCACACCGGCGCCGGTACCGGATTCGCCGGTGGAATAGGACAGCATGGCGACCCGCGGGTCGATCCCGAACTGTGCGGCGGTGAGGGCTGAACTGATCGCGATATCCGCCAACTCCTCGGAAGTCGGATCGGGCACGATCGCGCAGTCGCCGTAGGCCAGGACCCGGTCGGCAAGGCACATCAGGAAGATGCTGGACACGGTGGAGACACCGGGCTGGGTCTTGATGATCTCGAAGGCCGGCCGAACCGTGTGAGCGGTGGTGTGTGCCGCGCCGGACACCATCCCGTCGACGATGTCGTTATGCACCAGCATGGTTCCGAAGTAGGAAACGTCACAGATGATCTCGCGGGCTTGCTCAAGCGTCACACCCTTATTCTTGCGCAACTCGGCGTACTGAGCGGCGAACTGCTCGCACAGTTCGCTGGTGCGGGGGTTGATCACGACCGCGGCACTGAGGTCGACGCCAAGTTCGGCTGCACGGGAACGTACTTGGGACTCTTCACCGAGGATGGTGAGATCGGCCAGACCGCGGCGTAACAGCCGTCCCGCGGCTTGCAGGATGCGGTCATCATCGCCCTCGGGTAACACGATGCGCTTGCGGTCGGCGCGGGCCCGCTGCATCAGGCCATAGGCGAACATCTGTGGCGTCGTCACCGTCGGGATGGGGATCGCCAGCCGTGTCAATAAGTCGGGAATATCGACATGCCGCTCCATCAGTTCGATCGCGGTATCAATCTTGCGCTCCGAAGCCGCCGTCACCCGTCCGCGAGTATTCGCCACCGCACTGGCGGTCGCGAATGTGCCCAGATCAGTGGCGATGATGGGTAGTCGTAATCCAACTCCGGTGACCAGCCTGGCAATCTCCCGGTGCAGCGGCAGACCACCATTGAGAATGATGGCCGACAGCGTCGGAAATCCCTCGGCCGCATGGGCACTGGCGACGGCGAGTACCACATCAGAACGGTCTCCCGGGGTGATGACGACGGCGCCTTCGCGGAGTCGCTCCAGCACGTGATCGGCCGTCATTCCGGCGACCATGACGTCCATCACCTCACGGGCCAGAAGTGATTGGTCGCCATGAACCAGGGTGCCGCTGACCGCCACACACAATTCGGCAACGGTCGGGGCCACCAACAACGGTTCCTCCGGAATGACGTAGACGCGCGGTTCCAGGTTCTGACAGGCCTGTGCGACAGTCGCCATCTGAGCGGGGTCGCACCGGTTGGCGACCACCGCGGCGGTGTGCGCGTGCTGCGCGGTTAGCTCAGCCAGGCACAGTTCAATGCCCGCGACGATCTCATCCGGTGTCCGGTCGAATGCCCGGACCGATAACACCACCGGGGCTCCGAGGTTTACCGCGATACGGGCATTGACGCTCAACTCGGTGGGGGTGGCGACGTCGGTGTAGTCCGAACCGACGATCACCATGGCGTCGCATCGGCTGGCGACCGCGTGATAGCGGTCGACGATATCGGCGATCGCACCGTCGGGGTCGGAGTGCAGACGCTGATAGCTCACCCCGATGCAGTCCTCGTAGGGCAGCCCGGATTCGCTTTCGGCGAGGAGCAGCTCGAGGATGTAGTCGCGGTCCTCACGTCGGGTGATCGGACGGAACACCCCAACCCTGGGTACCAGCGCGGAGAGCCGATGCAAGATCCCCAGCGCGATGGTGGACTTGCCGGTCTCGCCTTCCGGCGAGGCGACGTAGATCGAGGTCGGCCCTGTTGTCACGGCTCGAGCATTCCCTAGTCGCCCCGGCAATCAGCCCAGTTTGCGCAGCCGGGGCAGCAGATCACGTTCGAATAGCTCGAGGAATCGGCGCTGGTCGTGGCCGGGAGCGTGGAACACCAGGTGGTTGAGTCCGTAGCCGACGTAGTCGGCCACCTTCTCGACGGCCTCATCAGGATCTGCCGAGACGATCCAGCGCCGGGCCACCTGCTCGATGGGCAACTCATCGGCCAGGCGTTCCATCTCCATCGGGTCGGACACGCTGTGCTTCTGCTCGGGCGTCAGCGACAGCGGCGCCCAGAACCGGCAGTTGTTCAGTGCGGCCTCGGCATCAGTGTCATAGGAGATCTTGATCTCAATCATCTTGTCGATGTCCGCAGCATTGCGTTCGGAGGCGGCCGCCCCCTCCAGGACCGCTGGGAGCAGCTTCTCGGTGTAGAGCTCCTCGCCCTTGCCGGAGGTGCAGATGAAGCCATCGCCGGCCCGTCCGGCGTATTTGGCCACGGCCGGACCGCCGGCCGCGATGTAGACCGGCACCCCGCCCTCGGGTACGTCGTAGATCGAGGCGCCCGTGAGGTGGTAGTAGTCGCCGTCGAAGTCCACCCGGTCACCACGCCACAACTCGCGCATCAGCCGCACCGACTCACGCAGGCGGGCAAAGCGTTCTTTGAACTCCGGCCACTCGCCGGTGAATCCGGTGGCAACCTCGTTGAGCGCCTCACCGGTGCCCACTCCGAGGAACACCCGGTCCGGGTAGAGGCAACCCATCGTGGCGAACGCCTGGGCGATGACGGCGGGGTTGTACCGGAAGGTCGGTGTCAGCACCGAGGTCCCGAGCGTAATCCGCTTGGTGCGCTCACCGACGGCCGTCATCCACGACAGCGCGAAGGGCGCATGCCCACCCTCGTGACGCCACGGCTGAAAATGGTCGCTCACCGTCGCACTGTCCATGCCGTGCGCCTCGGCGAGCACACCGAGTTCGACCAACTCCCGCGGCCCGAACTGCTCGGCCGATGCCTTGTATCCCAGTTTCAATTCAGCCACAGTCTTGTTTCTACCCCAGAGCGCGGCGGACGCTGAACGAGGCTGCCTAAACTTCGGGCATGACCCCGGTGCTGACGGCCGTCGCCGAGGGTGTCCATCTGGCCCAGACACCCTTGGTGAACTGGACATTGGTCAGCGATGACTCCGGCGTGGTGTTGATCGACGCCGGGTTTCCCGGCCATCGTGACGATGTGGTGACGTCGCTACGGCAGTTGGGTTTTGTACCGGGCGATGTCCAGGCGATCCTGCTGACGCACGCCCATATCGACCACTTCGGCGCGGCCATTTGGTTCGCCAAGACGCACCGCACTCCGGTGTACTGCCACCCGCGCGAGGTCGGCCACGCCCAACGCGACTATCTCGAGCAGGCTTCCCCGGCTGCGCTAGTGACGCACGCCTGGCGGCCGACGTGGCTGCGATGGTCGCTGCAGGTGGCCGCCAAGGGCGGTCTGGTGCGCGAGGGTATTCCCACCGCGCAGGCGCTGACGGCCGACATCGCCTCTACGCTGCCGGGCCGGCCGGTGGCACTGCCCACACCCGGGCATACCAGCGGCCACTGTTCCTATGTTGTCGGTCGGGTGCTGGTGGCGGGCGATGCACTCGTGACCGGCCATCCGCTGTCCACCCGGCACGGCCCACAACTGCTGCCGTCGCTGTTCAATCACAGCGATTCGGACTGCGTGCGCAGCCTTGCGGCGCTTGCCACGGCCGACACCGACACCCTCATCCCCGGCCATGGCGATGTGTGGATCGGACCGATCAGTGTGGCCGCCCGCCAGGGGTTCCCGGACTAGCTCAGAGCGCGGTCCAGATCGGCGATCAGGTCTTCAGTGCCTTCCAGACCGACCGAGACGCGCACCACACCGTCGCCGAGGCCGATGGCGGCCCGTCCCTCCGGACCCATGGCGCGGTGTGTGGTAGTTGCCGGGTGGGTGATCAGCGACTTGGAGTCGCCGAGGTTGTTGGAGATGTCGATGACGGACAGCTTATCGAGTACCTCGAAGGCACGCTCTTTGCCTCTGCCCTGCGGTGCCTTGAGTTCAAAGGTCACGACCGTGCCACCGCCGCTCATCTGGCGCCTAGCCAGGTCGTACTGCGGGTGAGACGCAAGGAATGGGTAGCGCACCCAGCTCACACCCGGATGGCCCTCGAGGAACTCCGCGACCCGAAGTGCAGACGCGGTGCTGTAGTTGACCCGAACCGACAGCGTCTCAAGGCCTTTCAACAACACCCAGGCGTTGAACGGGCTCAGGGCCGGTCCGGTGTGGCGCATCAGCGTCTGCACCGGTCCGCCGATGTACTCCTTGTCGCCCAGGATCGCGCCACCGAGAACCCGGCCCTGGCCGTCGATGTGCTTGGTGCCGGAGTAGATCACGACGTCGACGCCGAGTGGGAGACCCTGCTGCAGCAGTGGCGTGGCGAAAACATTGTCCAGCACCACCTTTGCGCCGGCGGCATGAGCCATCTCCGATACCGCGGCGATATCGACAAGCGACTGCATGGGGTTCGACGGCGTCTCGAAGAAGACCGCCGTCGTGGGCTTGCTCAGGGCCTGCTCCCACTGGTCGAGGTCGGTGCCATCGACGAAGACGGTCTCCACACCCCACCGCGGCAGAATTTCGTTGCACACCACAAAGCAGGAGCCGAATAGGCTGCGGCCCACAACCAGCCGATCACCGGCGCCCAGCAGCGCACCCAGTCCGGTGAACACCGCAGCCATCCCGGACGCGGTCGCGAAAGCCGCCTCAGCGCCCTCGATCAGCCGTAGCCGCTCTTCGAACATCGCAACGGTCGGGTTTCCGTAGCGGGAGTAGACGAACCGGTCGATCTCGCCGGTGAATGCCTTCTCCGCATCGGCGGCCGAGTCGTAGACGTACCCGGATGTCAGGTAGAGCCCTTCAGCGGTCTCGTCGAATCCGGATCGCAGCAGACCGCCGCGCACGCCGATGGTTTCCTGACTGACCCCCTCGGGCAGTGCGGCCGGGATCCGCACCGACGGCACGCCGGCGTCGTCGGTCATGACTGCTTCCAGGGCAGGCCCTCTGCGCGCCAGCCGCCGGCGCCCCGGTGGCCGTGTTCGTCGAGTTGACCCTCGAATCCGTCGAGCATGTTGTACGCGGGGGCGATACCGGCTGCGGTCGCGGCCTGCGCCGCGGGGATCGACCGGTTACCGGATCGGCACAGAAAGATCACCGGGCGCTCCCCCGGTGTGACGCCGGCCGCGATCAGATCACCGACGAAGTTGTCGTTGTGACCGCGGGAGGTGTTCCACTCGACGAACACGACATCGCGGCCCAGGCTGACCAGATCCGGAACACCGACCCATTTCCACTCGGCATCGGTACGACAGTCCACGAGGACTGAGTCGGGGTTGTCGCTGAGCAGTTTCCAACTCTGCTGCGGCGTGATATCTCCGGCGTAGCTCACGTATGTGAGTCTTCCATATCGTCTGATTCAGGCCATCTACCTCGGTCCCGGTGAGCACACCTTCCACTCACCGTTCTCGCGCACGAACGTCGTCGCGGTCTTGATCTTGTCGTCCGGCGAGCGCTCGAAGTGATACACCACCGTGGCGGTGGCCCGGTCCCCGGTGACGGCGATCGCGGTCACATCGTCGACGAACCTGGCTCCCTTGGCGGTCGCGGATTGCTGCTGTTCAGCCAGTAACCGGGCCTCGGTGCCCTGTTCGGCAACGCAGGTGAAGGTTTGGAAGTCGGCGTAGTCCGCGCGCTGCAGGGCATCGTTCTGGCCGACGGCGGCAGTCCCGATGCGGCCCTCGTCAGGCTGTACGTCGCCCCGAATCATCCGCAACAGCCCGATTGCGATCAGCGCGACCACAATGATCGCCAGTGCCGTCAGGATCGGTATCAGGCTGGTTCCCCTGTCATCGGGATCAGCATCGGGATTTGTCATCGTCAACCTCGCTTAGTGGCGCTTGCGATGGCCCTTTCGGTCGGTGCACAATTGCCGGCACCGGGGATCAGTGTGGCCAGCGCCGCGGCAGCACAGGCGCGCCGCACCGCGCGATCCGGTTCATCGTCCCAACTTGCTGCCAGCACCCCGGCGAACACGTCGCCCGCGCCCGAGGTGTCCACCGCATCCACGGCCGGGGCCAGGACGTCGAACGAGCGCTCTGAGCCGATATAGGACGCGCCGCGCGATCCCCGCGTGATCACCAGGTGCGGGACCCGCCACTGCCAATGCGCGGCTTCATCTTCGTTGACGACCACAACGTCCACGAGTTGGGCGATCTCGGCCAAGGGGGCGACAACGGCCGGTATCGGCGACGCATTGAGCATCACCGTCGCGCCGGACTGGCGTGCCAGTCGCGCTGCATCAAGCACGGTCGCCAACGGTATCTCCAGTTGCATCAGCACCACGTCGGATTCAGTGATTAGTCGCCGGGCGGCGTCGGAGTCCAGGGTCAGACGCGAGTTCGCTCCGGGCGCAACAACAATCGCGTTCTCGGCAGCAGCATCCACGACAACGACCGCGGTGCCACTCGGGCCGGGCACGGTGGACACGGCGTCGGTACCGACACCGTTGGCACGCAGATGGGTTAGCAGCACGGCTGCAGCAGAATCCTCACCGACCG
>JBMOKE010000206.1:0-3841 GCA_049315425.1 Mycobacterium sp.
GGCCACCGACCCGGTGCTCTACGCGATGTCGTGTGCGTTGTCGCGGTCCGGACCCACGGCCGGGAAGCCGGTACTGCCACCGGACGGAATAGCCTCGGCTACCGCGGCAGTGCAGGCGGCGTGGGCGGTGCTGGTGGCGTATTTCAACCGGTTGCGGTGCGGCATCGGTGACTACATCGACTTCTCCCGGTACGACGCCGTGGTGTTGACGCTGGACCCTCCGTTCGGCACCCAGGGGCAGGCCGCGACCGCGCGCAACCGGGCCGATCGTTGGCGAGGCAGGCCGAAGAACCAGGACTCGTACCCGATCTTTGCCTGCAGCGACGGCTACGTCCGACTCTGCGTGATGTCTCCGCGACAGTGGCGCGGCCTGCGGGCCTGGTTGGGGGAGCCGGAGCAGTTCCAGGACCCGAGGTTCGACACCATTGCCGCGCGCGTGCGTTCCTTCGCGGAACTCGGGCCCCTCATCGGCGCGTTGTTCGCCGATCAGACGATGGAAAAACTAGTCACCGACGGTCAGTCTTTCGGTGTTCCGATCGCAGCCGTACTGACCCCGGCTGATGTTCTGCAATCCGATCACCTCAATGGAGTGGGTGCCCTGGTCGATGCTGAACTTGCACCGGGGGTCCGGGCGCGGATCCCGAGCGGCTACTGGGTTGTCGATGGTGAACGCGCCGGCTATCGCACGCCGGCCCCGGAATTGGCGGCATGGGCCGATGATGAACCGCACTGGCTGGCGCCGCAGTTCACACCGGCGCCCACCGGCACGGTGGGGGACCGGCCGTTCGACGGGATTCGCGTCGCCGATTTGGGCATCATTGTCGCCGGCGGGGAACTGAGCCGGCTCTTTGGTGACCTGGGCGCACAGATCATCAAGATTGAGAGCGCGGCCTACCCGGACGGACTGCGGCAGAAGCTCCCCGATCAGTTGATCGGCGATTCCTTCGCCCGGGCGCACCGCAACAATCTTGGCCTGGGGATGGACCTGCGCACCGAGGCCGGCGCCCGGCTGTTCGAACGCCTGGTCACCGTATCGGATGCGGTCTTCGCGAATTTCAAGCCGGGAACACTTGCTGCACTGGGCTTTCCGTATGCACATCTACGGTCGTTGAATCCGGGTCTGGTACTCGCCGAGAGCAGCGCATTCGGTGACACCGGCCCGTGGAGCACGCGGATGGGATACGGACCACTGGTCCGATCGGCCACCGGCCTCACCCGGCTGTGGGCCTCGGAGGAGGCGGCGGCCAAAGACCGTCGGCATCCATTCTTCGACGCAACCACGGTGTTTCCGGATCACGTCGTCGGCCGGATCACCGCGATCGGTGCTTTGGCCGCGCTGATCCGGCGCACTCGCTGCGGTGTGGGCGCGCAGGTGCACGTCTCGCAAGCCGAGGCCGTCATCAACCAGTTGGACACCAGCTACGTGATCCTGGGCGCGGATGCCGATGCGCTGCATCCCGACTCCACCGACCACGGGGTCTACCCATGCGCCGGCGAGGACGAGTGGTGCGTGGTCTCATTGGCCTCGGAAGCCGACCGGCAGGCGGTCGCCGAGGTGACCGGGCATCCGTCAGCCGAGCTGGCGACGTGGACGCGGATGCACTCGCCCAACGAGGTGGCTGCAGCACTACAGGCCCGCGGGGTAGCAGCCGGTCCGATGAACCGGCCCGACGAGGTCTACGAGGATCCGCAACTGGTGTTGCGAAAAGTTTTGCACGACATGACCCATCCGCTACTGGAACATCCGCTGCCCAGCGAGGCAGGGCCGGCGCAGTACCGGAACATCCCACCGGCTGCCCAGATCCCCGCGCCATTGCCCGGTGCGGACACCCGGATGATCTGTCGCGACATCCTGGATATGACCGATGACCAGATCAACCGGTTGATCGCCGATGGTGTGCTCTTTGAAAGCGAAGATGTCACCGCAAGCAGAGGAGTTCTTTCATGACAGCGACGGCGAGCGCCAAGGTCTTCATCGACGGTGAGTTCCATCTCGCCGACAAATGTGAACCGGTACTGGAAGCCGCAACCGGTGAGCTCATCGGGGACGGTGCCAGCGGAACCGAAGCCGACATCGACGCGGCCGTCGCCGCCGCGCGGGCAGCATTGCGGCAGTGGAGTTCGTCATCGCCGGACCACAGGGCGGAGGTCCTGAAGGGATTCGCCGCGGCATTGCACCGGCGGGCCAAGACCACCGACCAGTTGGTAACCCGCGAAAACGGGATGCCGATGTCACTATCCCGGGGCGCCAACGGCTTGTTCCCGGCCGCGCTGCTGGGTTACTACGCCAAGCTCATCACAGAAACCCCGATCGAGGAGATTCGGCCGAGTGCGATCGGCCACACGATCGTCCGCCGCGAACCGATCGGAGTGGTTGCCGCGATCGTCCCGTGGAACTATCCGCAAGCCCTGGCCGCATTCAAACTCGCACCCGCGCTAGCCGCAGGGTGCACAGTGGTACTCAAGGCTGCACCCGAAACCGCCTTGGATGCTCTGGTTTTCGCCGAGGCAGCCCAGGAGTGTGGGATGCCGCCGGGTGTACTTAACGTCGTGCCCGGCGGTGTGGAGACCGGAAAACATCTGGTGTCCCATCCCGGTGTGGACAAGGTCAGCTTCACCGGGTCGACAGTCGCGGGTCGGATCATCGGCGAGGTCTGTGGTCGGCTGTTGCGGCCCGTCACCCTCGAGCTCGGCGGCAAGTCCGCGGCGATCATCCTCGACGACGCCGACCTGGACGCCACGATGCGTGGTTTGCGTTCGGTATCGTTCGTCAACAACGGCCAGACCTGCTATCTAGGCTCGCGCATCCTCGCGCCGCGATCCCGTTACGCGGAGGTGGTGGAGGCACTGGCCGACCTGGTGAACGGGTTCAACGTCGGCGACCCGCTGGACAAGGCAACCGATATCGGTCCGGTGGTCAGTGCGCGCCAGCGTGACCGCGTGCTCGACTACATCGAAGCCGGTAAGAGCAGCGGTGCGAAACTCGTTGTCGGCGGGGGCGTTCCGAAGGATCAGCCGCGGGGCTGGTTCGTCTCACCGACGGTCTTCGCCGATGTCGACAACTCCGATCGCATCGCCCAGGAGGAGATCTTCGGACCAGTGCTGGCGGTGATCCCCTACGACGGTGACGAACACGCCATCGCGCTTGCGAACGACAGCGAGTTCGGGTTGGCCGGCACGGTGTGGTCCACCGACACCGAACGCGCCACCGAGGTGGCCCGCGAAGTCCGGACTGGCACCATCGGAGTCAACGACTACCAGTTGGATATGGGCGCGCCGTTCGGTGGGGTCAAGGCCAGCGGTATCGGCCGCGAACTCGGCCCGGAGGGTCTCGACGAATTCTTCGCATTGAAGTCGATCTACCGAGTCGGTCCGGCTTAATCGCGGGCGTAGGCCGCTGAGTCCTAATCGCGGGCGTAAGCCGCGGCGGCCTCACGTTCGAGATCGAGGTACACGTCGTCGCCGACGTCGATGCCGACACCGAGGATCTCGCCACCGGTGTAGGGGTAGCCGCCGGGCGGGTACGACCGGCTCACTGGATCGGCGCTGTCGAATCCGACGCACAGCCCGTCGCCGGACAGCGTGAACTTGCCGACCTGGGCTCGCATCGGCCCCTCCGCCACTACCTGATCGCCGACATAAAGTTTTGCGGTTCCCAGTGACTCGCCGTGTTCGCCCGCGCCCTCGCGGATGAACTCCACCCCGAGGGTGAGCTTTCCCGGTTTGAGTTCAGGCGAGACGAACGTCTGCTCCGGTTTGATCCCGAGGAAGTTATACACGTAGTGCAGCTTGCGATCCTTGATGAACAGCGTGTGACCGCCGAACCGTGACCCGTGGGCGA
>JBMOKE010000207.1:0-3841 GCA_049315425.1 Mycobacterium sp.
ACCGCGACTGCGTCCGGGCCGTCTGCGACCGTGATGGTGGCTTTAACGGTGCGCGATACCGTGTCGATCACCGACACGGTGCCATCGCCGCTATTGGCGACATACACCGTATGGGCGCTGGGATCCACCGCCACACCGGAAGGCCGCTTGCCCACAGTGATGGTTCCGGTGAGGCGATAGGACACCTCCGAGGGGCGGTCCTGGCGGCCGACCGTAGTCAGTCCATCGCGGGCAGCGCATCCAGACAGAACCATCGCCACCGCGACTGCGAAAGAACCCGCTCGGATGCGGCCCTGCACTACCCGATCACACTCTCGATGATTGAGACCGTGCCGTCGATGGTCGATTTCGAGCTGGATTCGGGGTCGTTGGCGACGTACACAACATGCGTGACCGGATCAACGGCCAGTCCCCTCAAATTCTTGCCGACGGCCACGGTCGACGTGACGACCCGCGTAGAACCATCGATCACCGAGAGGGTGCCGGAGTCGGCATTGGTGTCGTAGCTGGTGACGTAGACGGTGTGGGTACTCGGATCCACCTCGAATCCGGGGACCCCCGCGACGCCGGCGGCGACTGGCACCGTGGCCGTGAGGGACTGGGTGGACCCGTCGATCACCGATACATCCCTGCCCCAGAAGTTGGCGACATAGACGTCATGGGTGCTGTGATCGACCGTCACGGCCCGTGGACCCGGACCGCCAGGAATCGTTGCGGTGACAGTACGGCTCACTCCGTCGATCACCCGCACCAAGTTTTTACCGACAGGGGGCGAGTTACCGCCCGTTCCGCCCCTTTCCGTGACGGCGTAGATGGAGTTCTTCCCCGGATCGACCGCCACACCGGTGAGTTCGGCGCCGACCGGCACGGTGTCGATGACTGCGTAGGTTGGTCGTGGCCCCTTCCCGTCGATGACCGAGAGGGTGTCGTCCTCGTCGTTGGTGACGTAAACAAGATGAGCGGCCGGGTCCACTGTCAGACCACTACAGCAGCCCTTTCCGACAGGAACTGTGGCGATGACCGTCCGCGTCGCACCGTCGATGACCGACACGTTGGCCGCCTCCGACCGGTAAGGACCATTCCCGGATGATTGGTACCCGGAATGCCGGACGAAGACGGTGTGCGTACCGGGGTCCACCGCAATAGCGGACGGTTTATCGCTGACCGGGATAGTGCCGACAACGGTGCGCGTCGCCGCGTCGATCACCGACACGGTGTCATCGGCAGTGTTGGCGACATAGACGGTGTGGGTGCCGGGGTCCACCGCAACACCGGCCGGCCCTTTACCGACGGTCACGGTTCCGGTGACCCGGTAAGAAACAGGCGAGGGCCGGTCCTGACTGCCGATCGACGCCACGCCGGCCCGGGTATGACATCCGGACAGCAGTACCGCCACCGCGAGCGCCAGCCATCCGGCTCTCATGATCAGGCCGAGCGGATCTCGAGCCCGACGGTGCGCTTGGCACCGCCGCGCAGCTTCGAGAAGAAGTTGAAGATCCGACCGACCAGGCCGTAGCGCTGGTTGATGGCCTGGTAGACGCGCTCGGTCTGGGAGTCGTCGAGCACGCTGGCGACAGCCTCGATCGTTTCGCCCTTGACCTTGCCGCGCATATCGCAGACCGCGAGGGTGACCCGCGGGGTGTTGCGGATGCGCTTGACCTTCCACGAGTTCTTCTCGGTGATGACCAGGGCGCGGTCGCCGTCGCGGGCGATCCAGATCGGTGTCGGCTTGGGCCGGCCGTCCTTGGTGAACGTGGTCAGCAGCACGTACTGGGCTTTGGAGACTTCATCGAAAGTGGCAGCCATGCCATAAATCTACCCGGCTAGCGGGCTTCCAGATCGCCCTCGGCCTCCAGCATCACCCGTCGCAGGCCGTCGAGGGTCGCCGGGTCGGGGTTCTCCCACATCCCGCGGCCGACCGCCTCCAGCAGCCGCTCCGACATCCCGTGCAGCGCCCAGGGGTTGGACTCGCCCAGGAACTTGCGGTTCTCCGGATCCAGCACATAGGCCTCGGTGATCTTCTCGTACATCCAGTCGGCCATCACCCCAGCGGTGGCGTCGTAGCCGAACAGGTAGTCGACGGTGGCGGCCATCTCAAAGGCGCCCTTGTAGCCGTGGCGGCGCATGGCGGCCATCCACCGCGGGTTGACGACGCGGGCTCGGAACACCCGGGCGGTCTCCTCGGTGAGGGTTCGGGTACGGACCGCGTCGAAGCGGGTGTTGTCGCCGATATAGGCCGTCGGTGCGGTCCCGGTCAGCGCGCGGACGGTGGCGATCATGCCGCCGTGGTACTGGAAGTAGTCGTCGGAGTCGGCGATATCGTGCTCGCGGGAGTCGATGTTCTTCGCCGCGACCACGATCCGGCGGTACTGCATCGACATATCCTCGGCGGCGGGCCGACCGTCGAGATCTCTGCCGTAGGCGAATCCGCCCCATGCCGTATACACCTCGGCGAGATCGGCGTCATCGCGCCAGTTGCGGCTGTCGATCAGTTGCAGCAGGCCGGCGCCGTAGGTTCCCGGTTTGGAGCCGAAAATTCTTGTGGTGGCGCGGCGTTCGTCACCGTGATCATCGAGATCGGCCTGGACGTGGGCGCGGACGTAGTTCTGCTCGGCAGACTCGTCGAGCCCGGCCACCAATCGCACCGCGTCGTCGAGCATGGTCACCACATGCGGGAAGGCATCGCGGAAGAACCCGGAGATCCGCACCGTGACATCAATGCGGGGACGTTCTAGTTCAGCCAGCGGGATCACCTCAAGGTCGACCACCCGACGGGAGGCCTCATCCCAGATCGGCCGTGCGCCAAGCAACGCCAGCACCTCGGCGATGTCATCGCCGGAATTGCGCATCGCAGAGGTGCCCCACACCGACAATCCGACCGATCTCGGCCATTCACCGTGATCGGACCGGTAGCGCTCGAGCAGCGAATCGGCCATCGAGACGCCGGTCTCCCAGGCCAACTTCGACGGCATGGCCTTGGGATCCACCGAATAGAAGTTGCGTCCGGTCGGCAGCACATTGACCAACCCGCGTAGCGGCGAACCCGAGGGTCCGGCCGCGATATAGCGGCCATCCAGAGCGCGCAACACCTGGGCGATCTCTGCAGCCGTCCCGGCCAAACGCGGGACGACCTCGTCGGCGGCGAAGCGCAGGATTCGTGCGACACCCGGATCCGACGTGAACGAGTCGACCTGGCCGACATCCCAGCCCGTCGCCTGCAGTGCGGCCAGCAGTCCGCGGGCCTGCTCCTCGGCCGCGTCGACGGCCGCGCGCTCGTCGGTGCCGTCCTCGGCAAGCCCGAGGGCCTGACGAAGGCCCGGAATGCTCTGCTCGCCGCCGAATAACTGGCGGGCGCGCAGGATGGCCAGCACCATGTCCAATTCGGCCTCGCCGTGCGGCGCCACACCGAGCACGTGCAGGCCGTCGCGGATCTGGACGTCTTTGATCTCGCACAGCCAGCCGTCGACGTGTAACAGCATGTCGTCGAAGGAATCGTCCTCGGGGCGTTCCGCCAACCCGAGGTCGTGATCCATCTTCGCCGCACTCATCAATGTCCAGATCTGCTGGCGTATCGCGGGCAGTTTGGCCGGGTCAAGCGCGGCAATGTTGGCGTGCTCGTCGAGTAGCTGCTCCAGCCGTGCGGTATCGCCGTAACTCTCCGCACGTGCCATCGGCGGGATCAGGTGATCGATAATCGTGGCGTGCGCCCGTCTTTTGGCCTGGGTGCCCTCGCCCGGGTCATTGACCAAGAACGGGTAGATCAGGGGCAGGTCACCGAGTGCGGCGTCAGGACCGCAGTTCGCCGACATGCCGACGTTCTTGCCCGGTAGCCATTCCAGGT
>JBMOKE010000208.1:0-3798 GCA_049315425.1 Mycobacterium sp.
ATGGTTGGCCCTGCTTTCGGGGCGGGCCCACTGCGTGCACGCACATTACCGCTTCTCATGGTACCCGCTCCGGTCCGATAAACCGATCTGCGGCGGGGTTACAGTGGCCCCATGGAAGCGACTCAGCGGGTTTCGCCGTCGACGGTTCCGGCCGATCACCCCGGCGTCAATGAGTTGTTCTCGCTGCTCGCCTACGGTGAGGTGGCGGCCTTCTACCGGCTCACCGATGAGGCACGGATGGCACCGGACCTGCGCGGTCGCATCAATATGGCGCGGATGGCCGCGGCCGAGATGGGCCACTACGACCTGGTCCGTGACACCCTCGAGGCCCGCGGGGTCGACGCACTTGCCGCCATGGCGCGCTACGCACCGGCCCTGGAGAAGTACCACCGGCTGACCATGCCGAGCACCTGGCTGGAGGCGTTGGTCAAGACCTATGTCGGCGATGCCATGGCGGCCGATCTGTATGGGGCGATCGCGGGCTCGCTGCCCGACGAGGTGGCCGATGTGGTGCGCGCCGTGCTGGCCGAGACCGGTCATTCGCAGTTCGTCGTCGCCGAGGTGCGCTCAGCGGTGACGGCGAGCTCGCGGCAGCGCAGCCGGCTGGCGCTGTGGTCGCGTCGGCTGCTGGGCGAGGCGATCACCCAGGCGCAGTACGTGATGGCCGACCATGACGAACTGGTGGATCTGGTGGTGGTGGGCGGGGGCCTGGGTCAGCTGACCGAATTCTTCGATCGGCTGCAGCGCACGCATGACGAGCGGATGCGTCAGCTCGGGCTGGCCTAGCGGTTACAGGTGGTGCTGATGCCGAATCGGGTATCGGAGGCCACCGTCGCTCCGCTGGCGTTGGTGATCCAGCAATTGAGTTGGCTGCCCGCGCTATTGGCGGTCACGTAGTTCACCGGTACGTCAGGGGTGACGGTCAGCGTCCACGGCAGTGTCACATTCGTGGCGGTGTGAAACTCACCGGTCTCGTCCGCGTAGACCACGGTGACCGGATCGTTGGGACGTTGGTTGCCGGCGACGGTGTAGACGATCCGACGCAGATCCACTCGCGCGCTCGCCGCCGGCGATACCGACTCCACCCGAATCGGGATCTCGTCAGAGGCGTGCGGGGTGCTCGGGGCGAAGGTGGCGGTCACCGTCCGGGTCGGCGGCGGGCCGTCCGGGTCGGACGTGGTGGCCGTGCCGCCGGCCTTGATGACGAACATGGTGGCGGCGGTGATGCCGAGCAGACCGATGACCGTCAGGGCCACCCGCGGCCACCTGGTCATGTGCCGTCGCTCGCCGTCGCTCACAGGTCCAACGGTAGGAACGCCCGACGCCCGCCCGGACCCGCGACCCGCGACCGTTGTCATGCTGTTACCGCAGCTTGACACGTTCTTTGCCGAACGGGCGCGGCTGGCCGGAAGCCCTCCGGAGGCTTCCACTAGCCTTCAGTGGGTCGCACTCGAATGGAAAGGGGCCGGCGTGGAGGTCAAGATCGGTGTTTCGGACAGCCCGCGTGAGCTCGTTTTCAACAGCGCCCAGACGCCCGCTGAGGTCGAGGATCTGGTGAAAGCGGCGCTGGCTCAGACAGGTTCGGCGGGGGCATCTTCGGTGCTGGCCCTGACAGATGACAAGGGCAAGCGAATCCTGGTGCAGGCCAGCAAGATCAGCTATCTGGAGATCGGCGCGGCCGACATGCGACGGGTCGGGTTCGGTATCGCCCCTGAGGCGTCGTAAGGCGTCGCAGTCCGATCCCGGGGACTCGTCAGGATCGAGTCAGCGGGACATGTGACAGGCCGCCCCAGGCGAACTGCACCGTTCCCTCAACCGCGTCGTCCTTGCTGATCGGCCGGTCGGCGTCGAGCCAGTAGCGCGCACAGTCCACGCTGACGCCCACCAGGCCGACAGCGATGATCCGGGCCCGGTGCGGATCCAACCCGGAATCGGAGCTGATCAGGTCGAACACCGCGTCGGTACATGCCTCGGTGGCCACTTTCACCTGGGCCGCCACCTGCGGCTCATTGGAGAAGTCGTTCTCGAAGATCAGCCGGTAACCCTGGCTGTCGTGCTCGATGAAATCGAAGAACGCCTGCACCGCCGCGCGTAGCCGCTGCCGGTTATCGGTCGTGGTGCGCAGTGCCTGGCGCACGCCGGACACCAGGATGTCCACGTGCTGGTGCAGCACCGCCAGATACAGATCCAGCTTGCTCGAGAAGTGTTGGTAAAGAACCGGTTTGCTGACCCCGGCCCGGTCGGCGATTTCATCCATCCCGGCCGCGTGATAGCCCCGGTCGACGAACAGATCGCTGGCTGTCGTGAGCAGCTGGCCCCGGCGCTCATCACGGGGCATCCGGCCGCCACCGCGGGCGCGTTTGGGCGCGCTGGTGGGGGTCAGGTTGCTCATCGAGTCGACATTACTACCTGCGGCTGTTAGCGCCTCCGCGCCTGCGCGGGGGCTCGACACGCGCGCTCGCCTGAGCTGCGGACTCACTCGCTATGCCATCCTGGGACGGTGACCGATGAGCCGGAGCCGCGTGCCCGAGGCCGCGTGCCGGTACTGCGCGGCGACGCGGGCGAGCCACTGCGGGCTCTGCGCGACCCGATGGCGGTCGGTTCCGGTCGGCCCAGGGCCAACCGCGAACAGCACGACCAGTTGCGCCGACAGAGTCCATTGGGCCGGTTTCTGGCCACCTACGGCTGGCGCGCCTATGCGTTGCCGGTGTTGGTCGCGGTGACCGGCGTCGTGCTCTACCAAACCCTGACCGGTACCGCGGTTCCCGTCGCCGACGACATGGTGAAGGGTCCGCCGACGATCGGATCGTCCGGTACGACCATTATCGGCGGGCCCCCGCGCGGACTGACCGAGTTCGACGCCAGCCTGCCCACCGGCATCCTGCCTGCCGGCGGGCAGTACACCGAGGCGGGCGAGCGGACGTGGCGCATTGTGCCGGGGACCACCCCGCAGGTCGGTCGTGGCACCGCGAAGGTGTTCAAGTACACCGTCGAGGTGGAGGACGGAATCGACACGTCGTCGTTCGGCGGTGACGAGGGATTCGCCCGGATGGTGACCGAGACCCTGGACAACCCGAAGAGTTGGACGCACAACCCGCAGTTCGCTTTTCAGCGCATCGACGCCACCACGGGCGACGTCAAGCCCGACTTCCGGGTGTCGCTCACCTCGCCGATGACGATCCGTGAAGGCTGTGGCTACGAGATCCAACTTGAGACGTCCTGTTACAACCCGATTTACGGCCCGAACGCCGAACCGCGGGTGTTCATTAACCTGGCGCGCTGGGTGCGTGGTGCGGTGCCGTTCCAGGGTGACATCGGCTCCTACCGGCAGTACCTGATCAACCACGAGGTGGGCCACGCGATCGGCTACACCACCCATGAGCCGTGTGAGCGCAACGGTGCGCTGGCGCCGATCATGATGCAGCAGACGTTCTCCACATCGGATAACGACGCCACCCGATTCGATCCGGAGTACGTCAAGCCGGACGGCAAGACCTGCCGGTTCAATTCCTGGCCCTATCCGATCGCCTAGCGCGGCATGTCCCTGCCGCCGCTGGTCTCCCCGGCAGCTGAACTGACCCGCGACGAGATCGCCCGCTACAGCCGCCACCTGATCATCCCGGACATCGGGGTGGTGGGGCAGCGGCGCCTGAAGAACGCCCGCGTGCTGGTGATCGGCGCCGGCGGCCTGGGGTCACCGACGCTGCTCTATCTGGCCGCCGCCGGCGTCGGCACCTTGGGCATCGTCGACTTCGACACCGTCGACGAATCCAATCTGCAACGCCAGATCATCCACGG
>JBMOKE010000209.1:0-3792 GCA_049315425.1 Mycobacterium sp.
GACGGCACGTTGGTCTTGATCAGACCGGTGACGACATCCACCGACGGCCGCTGGGTGGCCAGCACCAGATGGATGCCGGCTGCGCGCGCCTTCTGGGTGATCCGCACGATCGCATCCTCCACATCACGCGGCGCGGTCATCATCAGGTCGGCCAACTCGTCGACGATCGCGACGATATAGGGGTAGGGCTTATACACCCGCTGGCTGCCCAGTGGCGTGGTGATCTCCCCGGAGCGCACTTTGGAATTGAAGTCGTCAATGTGACGAACCCGGGAGGCCTGCATGTCCTGATAGCGCTGTTCCATCTCCTCCACGAGCCAGGTCAGTGCGGCGGCCGCCTTCTTCGGCTGGGTGATGATCGGGGTGATCAGATGCGGAATACCTTCATAAGGCGTCAGTTCCACCATCTTGGGGTCGATGAGGATCATCCGCACTTCCTCGGGCGTGGCGCGAGCCAGCAGCGAAATCAGCATCGAGTTGACGAAGCTGGACTTGCCCGAACCGGTGGAGCCGGCCACCAGAAGATGCGGCATCTTGGCCAGGTTGGCCGAGATGAAATCGCCCTCGATGTTCTTGCCCAACCCGATGACCAACGGGTGGTGGTCTCGTCGCGTCGAGGCAGCGTTCAGCACATCGGCGAGTCGGACCATTTCGCGATCAGTGTTGGGCACCTCGATACCCACCGCGGACTTGCCCGGAATGGGCGCCAGCATCCGCACACTCTCCGTGGCCACCGCGTAGGCGATATTGCGTTGCAGCGCAGTGATTTTCTCGACCTTGACCCCGGGACCGAGTTCCACCTCGTAGCGGGTGACGGTCGGCCCGCGGGTGCATCCGGTGACCGTGGCATCCACCTTGAACTGTTGTAGGACCGAGGTGATGGAGTCCACCATCTGGTCGTTGGCCGAACTGCGCCGCTTGGGCGGGTCACCGGCGATCAGCAGATCCAGTGGCGGCAGCGAGTAGGGACCGTCCACCGTCCGGTCGATCGACGCGGTTTCCTGCTTGGGTCGAGCGATCTTCTTGCGGCGGGGTTTGATCGGTTCGGTGAGGTTGGCCGCCCCGGGCACCGGTTCATCGAGTGGGTAGTTGTCATAGGGCGTGCCGATCGGGCCTGCCCCGCCCGGCAGCACATCAGCGCTGTAAGCACGCGGGTCGTCGTAGTAACCATCCGATAGATCCTCGGCTGGATCCTGATTGACAACGGATCGGGCCGGTACGACGTCGTCGTCGTACTCGTCCTGGAAGTCGTCCTCGTAGTCGTCCCGGTGGTCGTCGTCGCCGTAGCGAGCGCGAGCAGCGAACATGGCGTAGAGCGTCTCGGGAACCTCACGGATGGTGGTGCCGGTGAGCAGCAGCACGCCAAACACCGCCGCGCCGATTAGCAGCGGTGCGGCGATCCACCCCGTCAGCCCGTCAGACAGTGGTCCGCCCATGGCGAACCCGATGAAACCGCCCGCGTGTTGGCGGGCGGCCGGGTCGGCGGGAGATCCCGACCACAGGTGCCACAGGCCCAGCACGGGTAGGCCGATCATCGCCGAACCCAACACCAGGCGTGGGCGGGTCTCCGGGTCCGGTTCGGTGCGCATCAGTACCACCGCGATGGCGACGATCAATATCGGCAGCAGGGTCACCGCGGCGCCGATGAAGGTCCTCAAGCCCGAGTCGATCCAGCCCCCCACCGGCCGGGCGGCGTCAAACCACGACGCCGCGGCGATGATCACGGCCAGCGCCAGCAACCCCAGCGCGATTCCGTCACGACGATGCCCGGGCTCGATTTCGCGGGCCCGACCGACCGAGCGAGCGGTCGATCCGGCGCCCCGGGCCACCATGAACCAGGCGGCTCGGGCGGCCCGGCCACCGGCCGCTGACGCGACGGCGAAGTTCGACGGGCCTTTCTTGACCGGGCCCTTTCTGGCGGGTGATGTGCGGCCTGCCGGAGCCGGCTTCGCCGGTTTGGATTTGCCCTTTGAACTGGTCGTTCGCACGCCAGAGCGAGCGGCCGTCTTATTTGCCATGCGGGAAGATTAGTCCCTAGAGTCCCATCTGCACCATAGGCAACACGGGTCACACGGCGCGCCGTTGCCAGACCGCAATCAATCGGCGAATGCCGACTTCAGCGCTGCCCGGCGCGTCACCGCGGCAGCGTAGCGAGTGCGCTCGAGCTCCGTGGTCGGGTCCAATGGCGGCACCGCAACCGGGTTCCCGGCGTCGTCGACGGCCACCATGGTGAAGTAGGAGCTGTTGGTGTGTCGGCGAGAGCCGTCCCGGATGTTCTCGGTGTCGACCCGGATACCCACCTCCAAAGAGGTGCGGCCGGTGTAGTTCACGGTGGCCGAGAATGACACCAACTCCCCCACCAGGATGGCGTCGCGGAACAGCACGCGATCCACCGAAAGTGTCACCACGTAGGTGCGCGCGTAGCGACTGGCACACGAGTACGCCACCTGGTCGAGAAATTTCAACAGCGTGCCTCCGTGGACCTTGCCGGTGAAATTCGCCATGTCTGGTGTCATCAGCACACTCATGTACAACGATTTCCTGTCGGAGTGCTCTTTCATGGGCGATACCTCCTGGTGGGCTCATTGCCGTGTGGGCTCATTGTCTTCTGGGCTCATTGTGTGCCAGCAGCGCCGTGGCTCTACGGTTAAGTGTCCGATCTCGCACGTCTCAATCCTGATCAAGCCGAGGAGTCAGCAGATGCCCGTTGTGGTCGTCGCGTCATTCACCGCCAAGCCGGAATCCGCCGACGCGGTCCGCTCAGCCTGTCTGCAGGCTATTGCAGCAGTCCACGACGAACCGGGTTGTCAGCTGTACTCGCTGCACCAGACCGGTGACACCTTCGTGTTCGTCGAGCAGTGGGCCGACGCCGAGGCACTCAAGGCCCACGGCACCGCCCCCGCCATCGGCGTGCTGTTCGGGGCGATCGGCGAGCACCTGGCCGGCGCACCGGACGTGAAGATGCTCGAGCCCCTCCCGGCCGGCGACCCGGCCAAGGGCCAGTTGCGCGCCTGAGCTGATGGGCGTATCAGAGGGCACCCCGAAAGGCACCCCGAAAGGGCAGGCCCTGAAGGGCCGAGTCGCCTTCATCACCGGCGCAGCCCGCGGTCAGGGCCGCGCCCATGCGGTCAAGCTGGCCAGCGAGGGCGCCGACATCATCGCGGTCGATCTGTGCGATCAGATCGCCAGCGTCCCCTACCCGCTGGCCACCCCCGACGATCTCGCGGCCACGGTCAAACTCGTCGAGGACACCGGGGCGCGAATCGTGGCTCGCCAAGCTGACGTCCGTGACCGCTCGGGGCTGAAAACCGCGCTCGCCGAAGGTATCGCCGAACTCGGCCGGCTCGACATCGTGATCGCCAACGCCGGGATCGCCCCAATGACCGCTGCGGATGCCTGGCAGGACGTCCTCGACGTCAACCTGACCGGTGTCTACCACACCGTGGACGTGGCGATGCGGCCGCTGATTAAACAGGGTGACGGCGGATCAGTAGTGCTGACCAGTTCGGTGGCCGGACTGGTGGGCATCGGCGCCCCGATGGGCGGCTCATTGGGCTATACAGTGGCCAAGCACGGCGTCGTCGGTCTGATGCGCGCCTACGCGAATTTTCTTGCCGCACATAGCATTCGGGTCAATTCGGTACATCCGGCCGGGGTCAACACACCCATGATCGACAACGAGTTCACCCGGTCCTGGTTGGAAGGTCTGGCCCAGTTGGAGCATGCCGGACCGGATATGACCAATGCGCTTCCGGTGCAGACCCTGGAGCCCGAAGACATCGCCAACGCCGT
>JBMOKE010000210.1:0-3781 GCA_049315425.1 Mycobacterium sp.
CATTCGCTGAACCGACCGAACATGGTCAGTGTCGGCACCATCGTGTGGCTTTCCAGTGAATTGATGTTCTTTGCCGGACTGTTCGCCATGTACTTCACGGCGCGCGCCCAATCAGGTGGCGTATGGCCGCCGCCGCCCACCGAACTCAATCTTTACCAGGCAGTTCCAGTGACATTGGTGCTCATCGCATCATCGTTCACCTGCCAGATGGGCGTGTTCGCGGCCGAACGCGGCGACGTCTTCGGTCTGCGCCGGTGGTACACCATCACCTTCCTGATGGGCTTGTTCTTCGTCCTCGGTCAGGGCTACGAGTACTACCACCTGGTGACGCACGGCACGACCATCTCGAGCAGCGCCTACGGCAGCGTGTTCTATCTCGCGACCGGCTTCCACGGTCTGCACGTCGTCGGTGGTCTGGTCGCCTTCGTGCTGCTGCTGTTGCGCACCACCATGACCAAGTTCACCCCGGCACAGGCGACAGCGGCGATCGTGGTGTCCTACTACTGGCACTTCGTCGACATCGTCTGGGTCGCCTTGTTCGCGACGATCTACTTCATCCGTTAGTGCGAAATCCGATGATGCGAAATCCGATGATGCGAAGGGGTTCGATGCTCAAGATTGGGTCCCGCTTGAGTGGCAAGTCACATCGGCGGCTTCATCGCCGGCTTACCGCGGCCGTCCTGCTGGTGTTTGGTTTGGGTCTGGCCGGCGTACTGGCCGCGACCCTGACGCCGAGTCCGCAGGTGGCTGTCGCCGATCAATCCCAGTCGGCGCTGCTGCGCACTGGTCAGCAACTCTACGAAACGGCATGTATCACCTGCCATGGTGCCAACCTGCAGGGCGTAAACGGCCGTGGGCCGAGCCTGCTCGGCGTCGGTGAAGCGGCGGTATACTTCCAGGTCTCCAGCGGCCGTATGCCGGCGATGCGCGGCGAGGCTCAGGCCCCTCGTAAGACTCCGACATTCGACGAGGCCCAGACCGACGCGATGGGCGCCTACGTCCAGAGCATGGGTGGTGGACCGCTGGTCCCGCGTGACGCCAACGGCCAGATCGCCGACAAGTCACTGATCGGCAGTAACGTCGCCCGTGGCGGAGATCTCTTCCGGCTCAACTGCGCGTCATGTCACAACTTCACCGGCCGCGGCGGCGCACTGTCCTCGGGCAAGTACGCGCCCATGTTGGATCCGGCCACGCCGGCGCAGATCTACACGGCAATGCTGACCGGGCCGCAGAACATGCCGAAGTTCTCCGATCGCCAACTCGGCCCAGAGGAGAAGCGGGACATCATCGCCTATGTCCGTTCATCCAGCGAGACACTGAATCCGGGCGGCTACGGGCTCGGCGGTTTTGGACCCGCGCCCGAGGGCATGGCGATCTTCATCATCGGAATCGTGGCCGCCGTCGCGGCGGCGCTGTGGATCGGGGCGAGGTCGTGAGCGACTACACGGGAGACCAGCCGACCGACGAGCAACTGGCGGCCATGTCAACAGAGGACCTGGTCCGGCTCGGCGGCAAACTCGACGGCGTCGACACCGTACTGAAGGAGCCCCGCTGGCCGGTCGAGGGCACTCGGGCTGAGAAGCGTGCGGAGCGATCGGTCGCACTATGGCTGTTGCTCGGCGGAATCATGGGATTGGCTCTGCTGCTGGTTTTCCTGTTCTGGCCCTGGGAGTACAAGCCCAACGGCGTCGAGGGCAACTTCCTCTACACCCTGGCCACTCCGCTGTACGGCGTGACGTTCGGGTTGTCGATCCTGGCCATCGGGATCGGCGCGGTGCTCTACCAGAAGAAGTTCATCCCCGAAGAGATCTCCATCCAGGATCGACACGACGGACAATCCTCGGAACTGGATCGCAGGACCGCCGCGGCCAATCTGGTCGATGCGTTCGAGGGATCCACCGTCAAGCGCCGCAAGCTGATCGGCATGTCGCTCGGGATCGGCTTGGGCGCATTCGGCCTTGGCACCCTGGTCGCCGCGGCGGGCGGCATTATCAAGAACCCCTGGAAGCCGGTCGTTCCCACCGCAGATGGTCTCAAGGCCGTGCTGTGGACGTCGGGCTGGACCCCACGGTTCAAGGGCGAGACGATCTATCTCGGGCGCTCCACCGGCAGGGCAGGTCAGTCACCGTTGGTGAAGATGCGTCCGGAGGATCTCGATGCCGGCGGCATGGAGACGGTGTTCCCCTGGCGCGAATCGGACGGCGACGGAACCACGGTGGAGTCGCACGAGAAACTCGGCGAGATCGCCATGGGTGTGCGCAACCCGGTGATGCTGATCCGTATCAAACCGGTCGACATGGCCCGGGTCGTCAAACGGCAGGGTCAGGAGAGCTTCAACTTCGGCGATCTGTTCGCCTACACCAAGGTCTGCTCGCACCTGGGTTGCCCATCATCGCTGTACGAACAGCAGACCTACCGGATCCTGTGCCCGTGCCATCAGTCACAGTTCGACGCACTGCACTTCGCCCGGCCCATCTTCGGACCGGCTGCTCGCGCTTTGGCGCAGCTACCGATTACCATCGATAACGACGGATACCTCGTCGCCAACGGCGACTTCATCGAACCTGTTGGACCAGCCTTCTGGGAGCGCAGATCATGAGCACAAGTGTCGCGGACCGAGTCGGGACAATTGCCGACAATGTCGATTCCCGGTATCACCCCTCGGGAGCTCTTCGGCGCCAGCTGAACAAGGTGTTCCCCACCCACTGGTCATTCCTGCTGGGCGAGATCGCCATGTACAGCTTCATTATTCTGCTGCTCACCGGTGTGTATCTGACGCTGTTCTTCGACCCTTCGATGGCAGAGGTCACCTACAACGGCGTCTACCAGCCGCTGCGCGGTATCGAGATGTCGCGGGCGTATGAGACCGCGTTGAATATCAGCTTCGAAGTCCGCGGCGGCCTTTTCGTTCGGCAGGTTCACCACTGGGCGGCATTGCTGTTCGCCGCGTCGATCATGGTGCACCTGGCCCGCATCTTCTTCACTGGCGCCTTCCGGCGTCCCCGCGAGGCGAACTGGGTCATCGGCTCCCTGCTGCTCATCCTGGCCATGTTCGAGGGCTTCTTCGGCTACTCGCTGCCCGATGATCTGCTGTCCGGCACCGGCATCCGCGCGGCACTCTCGTCAATCTCCCTGGGGATCCCGGTGATTGGCACCTGGATGCACTGGGCGCTCTTCGGCGGCGACTTCCCCGGCGACATCATCATCCCCCGGCTCTACGCCATCCACATCCTGCTGTTCCCGGGGATCATGCTCGCGCTGATCGGCATGCACCTGGCACTGGTGTGGTTCCAGAAGCACACCCAATTCCCCGGCCCGGGACGCACCGAGACCAACGTTGTCGGTGTCCGGGTGATGCCGGTGTTCGCGGTCAAGTCCGGTGCCTTCTTCGCGATCGTCGTCGGCATCCTCGGATTAATGGGCGGCCTGCTGCAGATCAACCCGATCTGGGTGCTGGGTCCCTACAAGCCATCGCAGGTGTCGGCCGGCTCGCAGCCGGACTTTTACATGATGTGGACCGACGGCCTCATCCGCCTGTTCCCGCCGTGGGAGATCTACTTCGGCAATCACACCATCCCGGCCGCGGTGTGGGTGGCGTTGCTGATGGGTGTGATCTTCGGCCTGCTGATGGTCTACCCGTTCCTGGAGCGGTGGTTCACCAAGGACGACGCACATCACAACCTGCTGCAGCGCCCCCGCGACGTTCCGGTCCGCACCGGGATCGGCGCCATGGCGATCGCGTTCTACATGGTGCTGACCTTCAGCGCGATGAACGACATCA
>JBMOKE010000211.1:0-3767 GCA_049315425.1 Mycobacterium sp.
TGGTAGTCGGTGAGGTTCGACAACGGCAGAAAGATGTTGCCGTTACTGAGCACCAGGTTGGTCAGTTCAAAACCGAATTCATCAGCCGCGCACCCGACGGCGAAACTCAAAGCCACGCTGTCGCCGCGGTCGTGGGCGACGACGGCACCGGTGCTCGCGCCGAGCACCTCTTCGATGTAGTAGCCGAGCAGTTCACCGTCGCGACGCAAGGTGTAGTTCTCGCCCGCGGGTTTGTCGGAGAACCCGAACCCGGGCAGATCCAGCACGCACACCCGATGGGTGGCGCTGAGTTCGCCTGCGACGTCCTGCCAGTCGATACTGCTCGTCGGAAACCCGTGCACCATCAGCAACAGCGGCGCCTCGGGGTCACCAAATTCGGCGTGAAAAATGTTGAGGCGGTCGGTGTGCCGAAGTGATTCGCGCGGCACCCACGAGAAGTGATCGCCAGCTTGTAACCACTGCTGTGCACGTTGCGCCACGCTTGCGCCCCTTCTTTCGTCGGGGCGATCGTACCCGGGGTCAGCCGACTCCCCGGCTGAGCCAGCTCACCTCGCCGGCGTCGCCACCGTCGCGGTAGGGCTCCAACGCCTCGTCCCAGGCCGTACCCAGGACGGTGTCCAACTCGGCGGCCAACGAGTCGGCACCCTCGGACATCAGCGATCGCAAACGCATCTCACCCACCATGATGTCGCCGTTGGCGCTCATCGCCCCGCTCCACAGCCCCAACTGAGGCGTATGGCAGAACCGGATCCCGTCCACACCCGGACTGGGATCCTCGGTGACCTCGAATCGCAGCACCGACCACGACCGCAGCGCACTGGCCAGCCGCGCCCCGGTGCCCACCGGGCCAACCCAGTTGGTCACCGCGCGGAGCTGTCCGGGCATGGCCGGTTGCGGGGTCCACTTCAGGTTCGCCCCGGCACCCAGGGTCGACGACAATGCCCACTCGACATGCGGGCAGACCGCCGCCGGCGAGGCGTGGAGATAGACCACACCCGTCGTAACGTCGGTGAACTGATTCGACGTACGCATCACTTACTCCTTCGGTTCCACTAGGGACGTCTTCCCCGACGACCTGGTGTTTCCGAAGATGCAGTTGTGCCGTACGGGTCTATTGTGCCCCCTGATGCCCCTGTTGCGCTAGTCCGAAATGAACTCTCGCAGGACTTCGTCCGATAGCGCAGGCCACAGCGGTTTCGCCCACTCACCAAAGTCCCGGTCAGTCAGGACCACCAGAGCCAGGTCAGCGACCGGATCAACCCAGATGAACGTCCCGGTCTGCCCGAAATGCCCGTAGGTGCCGGGCGAATTAGCCCTCCCTGTCCAGTGCGGGGTCTTACCGCCCCGGATCTCGAAACCCAGACCCCAGTCATTGGGTCGCTGGACCCCGAAGCCCGGTAAGACCCCGCTCAGCCCGGGGAACTGCACGCTGGTGGCCTCGGCGTGCATCTGTGCCGAGACCGTGCGCGGACGGAGCAGATCGCCGGCGAAGCCCACCAGGTCAGCGACCGTCGAGACCCCACCGAAACCGGCCGCCGAGGCGCCGCCGTCAAGGCGCGACCCACTCATGCCCAGTGGATCGAAGACCGCTTCAGTCAGATAGCGGCCGAACTCAATGCCGGAGTATGTCTGGACTGTTTCGGCCAACACCGCGAATCCGTAGTTGGAGTAGACCCGGCGCGTACCGGGCCAGGCCAGCTCCTCAGCCGAGTTCATCGCCAGCCCCGAGGCGTGTGCGAGCAGATGACGGATCGTTGAGCCCGGCGGGCCGGCCGGAGTGTCCAGGTCGACGACGCCCTCCTCGACCGCCAGCTGGACCGCCCGCGCGGTCAAGGGCTTGGTCACCGACGCCAGCGGATAGGCCCTCGGCAAGTCACCTCGGCTGGAAAGCATTCCGGTTGGGCCCACCACGGCGGCCGACGCGGCCGACACGGGCCAGTCGGCGATCAGGTCAAGGGCTTCAGACATCGCCGCCACCGTATCCCCCTGTTCGCGTGACAGCGGCCCGACTATCGTTTGACCCATGAGTCAAACGGTGCGTGGCGTGATCTCGCGGAGCAAGGGCCAACCTGTCGAACTTGTCGACATCGTGATTCCCGACCCCGGTCCGGGCGAGGTGGTTGTCGCGGTGCACGCGTGCGGCGTCTGCCACACCGATCTGACCTACCGCGAGGGCGGTATCAACGATTCCTATCCTTTCCTGCTCGGCCATGAGGCCGCCGGCGTCGTGGAATCGATCGGTGCGGGCGTCACTCAGGTCGCCCCGGGGGACTTCGTGATCCTCAACTGGCGCGCGGTCTGCGGAGAGTGCCGGGCCTGCAGACGCGGCCGACCGTGGTACTGCTTCGACACCTTCAACGCCACGCAGAAGATGACGCTGACCGATGGCACCGAACTGACACCGGCATTGGGCATCGGCGCGTTCGCCGACAAAACCCTTGTGCACCAGGGACAGTGCACAAAGGTCGATGACGAGGCCGACGCGGCCGTCGCCGGACTGCTGGGCTGTGGCGTGATGGCCGGCATCGGCGCGGCGATCAACACCGGCGCGGTGAGCCGCGACGACACCGTGGCGGTGATCGGCTGCGGCGGGGTGGGAGATGCGGCCATCGCCGGCGCGAAACTGGTTGGGGCGCGGACGATTATCGCCGTCGACACCGACGACACCAAACTCGAGTGGGCTCGGGAGTTCGGTGCCACCCACACCGTCAACGCCCGTGCGGGTGATGTCGTGGAGGCCATTCAAGAGCTGACCGACGGCAACGGCGCGGACGTGGTGATCGACGCGGTCGGCCGGCCCGAAACCTGGACGCAGGCTTTCTACGCCCGCGATCTGGCCGGAACCGTCGTGCTGGTCGGCGTTCCGACACCCGATATGCGCCTTGAGATGCCGTTGGTGGACTTCTTCGCCCGCGGCGGTTCGCTGAAGTCCTCCTGGTACGGCGACTGCCTGCCCGAGCGCGACTTCCCCACCCTCATAGACCTCTACCGCCAGGGCCGCCTCCCGTTGGAGAAGTTCGTCTCCGAACGCATCGGGCTGGAGGGCATCGAGGATGCATTCCACAAGATGCACGCCGGTGAGGTATTGCGCTCGGTGGTCGTGCTGTGAGTGCGAATCAGAGCGGAATTGAGCGGATCGTCACCCACGGCATCTTCGCCCTCGACGGTGGCAGTTGGGACGTCGATAACAACATCTGGATCATCGGCGACAGCTCAGAGGTCATCGTGATCGACGCCGCGCATGATGCGAAGGCCATCGAGGACGCGGTGGCCGGTCGCCACGTCGTCGCGGTGGTCTGCACCCACGGCCACAACGATCACATCACCGTCGCCCCGCAATTAAGCGCCGATCTTGACGCACCGGTTTTTCTGAACCCGGCCGACACCATGCTGTGGGAGACGACCCACGGCGATAAACCATTCCGTGCCCTGCAGGACGGTCAGATCCTCAAGGCCGACGGTATCGAGTTGCATGCCATCGCCACCCCGGGCCACTCCCCCGGATCGACCTGCCTCTACGCACCTGCGTTGGGTGCGGTGTTCTCCGGTGACACCCTGTTCGCGGGCGGCCCGGGTGCCACCGGGCGTTCGTTCTCCGACTTCCCCACTATCCTCGGGTCCATCAAGGACAAGCTCGGCACGTTGCCGGCCGACACCGTCGTCTACACCGGCCACGGTGATACCACGACCATCGGTGGCGAGATCGTGAACTACGACGCCTGGGTGGCCAGAGGCCACTGAATCGACCCGGTGGCCAGAGGCCACTG
>JBMOKE010000212.1:0-3738 GCA_049315425.1 Mycobacterium sp.
TCGACAAGGTTGAGGGGTTTGTCTACTGCCGACCTGAGCAGGCCGAGGCAGAGCACCAGCGGTTACTGGGCTGGCAGCGGCAGATGCTCGAGCTCATCGAGGTGCCGTACCGCGTGATCGACGTCGCCGCAGGAGATCTCGGCTCGTCTGCCGCGCGGAAGTTCGACTGCGAAGCCTGGGTACCCACGCAGCAGGCGTACCGCGAATTGACCTCGACCTCGAACTGCACAACCTTCCAGGCCCGGCGACTTGCCACCCGCTACCGCGATGCGGGAGGCAAGCCACAGATCGCCGCAACGCTGAACGGAACTCTGGCAACCACCCGATGGTTGGTCGCGATTCTGGAGAACCATCAGCAGCCAGACGGCACTGTCCGCGTGCCAGCCGCACTGGTGCCCTTCGTCGGCACAGAGATTCTGGAACCGTGATCAGCTCGGCAATGATCGAGATGGACCTCGACGAAGTGCGTGGCTGGTTCGGCTTCGGTGTTGCGGGGAATTTTGCCGGACATCTCGAACAGGCCGGGGAAGCAGTCGATTTCGCAGCCGTGGAAAGCAATGGCGATGCACCCAAGGGAATCTTCCCGTGGTACGCGCCCGGCCACGACAGTTTCTTGGGCGAGTTCCCTTTGTCGCATGACGCTCTGATCGCGCCCATGACAACGCAAGCCGATGGTCCGCTCAACTTGCAAATCGAACCCGAGGTAGGCCTTGCCTGCCGGGTGCTCTGGGACGGAGACACCGTCGCCACGCTGCAACCGTTCGCGCTGGGGGCTTTCAACGACTGTTCGATCCGTCGGCCGAACGCGCCCAAGATCAGTCACAAGAAGAACTGGGGACCAGCGTCCAAAGGGGTTGCGCGCGAATTCTTCGACATCGGTGACCTCACCGTGGGCGGGCCGACGGCCACCCTGCGGTTGCTGTGTCATCTCCGGACCGCCGACGGAGTGCACCACGAGTACGGCACAGACAGCCCCCTGCTGGGCTATTCCTACTACGGCCAGATTCTGCTCGACTGGATCATCGAACGGTTGGCCAACCAGAAGGGTTCGCCCGACACTCCACTGGAGGATGTGGGCGCGTTGATGGTGGCCTGTGGACGTCCCTGCAATGCGTTGATCGGGATTGGCGCGACGCGGTACACCGACTATGGCGAGTCGACCTACCTGAAATCCGGCGACGAGTCGATCGTTCGGGTCTATGACACTGCCGGAGCCGCGTATTCCGAATTGCGTCAACTGGTCTGGCAGCCCTGAGGATCGGCGCCGTCAGCGGTTCAGTACCTGGTCGAACAACGCCAGAAACTCTCCGGGATCAGCCGGGGTGAATGCCGGGCTGGGCCAGGCACCTGGCATATCGAGGGTGATCAGGATGGACCTTGTGGGGCGGCCGGCATCCAACGGTAACCAGCGCCGCAGATCTGAGGTGCCCCATAGGCGGAAGCGTTGCATCCAGATGCCCAGCGGTTCGGCCGCGTAGCCCTTGATCGACTGCAACGGAATGATTTTCGCGGTTCCGGACGGGAAGTGATAGCGCCTTAGCGTCAGGGCTTGCCGATCCAATTGCACCAGGCCATCGTCGTAGTACTGCCGCGGTGGGTGGGTCATGTCGGCGAGCAGCGCAATGCGTGACCCTTGCTGGTCAGACAGCGACCTGACTCCAGGTCCCACTTCCAGCCGTGCAGGTTGCATGTCAACGTGGCTTCCTCCACCACGCCGAACTTCGACAGATCGGCCTTGAGATGCGGGCAGCGCCGCTGCATCTGCCAACCGTCCAGGGTGATCGTTGAGCTGTCATCGTGCGCCTCGGCGAACCAGCCGTCGGCGTAGGCGATGCGCTCGTCGGTGAGGCACTTGAAAAAGGTGTACAGGTACTCGTTGTAGCCGCCGACCCGCCAGGCTTTGAACCGCGTGGACAGGAAGATCGTGTTGACCCAGTCGGGCTCGTCGTCTCTCAACACGGTGCGGACCAGCTCAGGGGCGATCTCGAAACCGTAGCGGAATTTCTCATCCGGAACAGGTTCGCGCACAGTACGTTTCGGAAAGTCCACAACGACGGTTTCAGCCCCCAGCTTCAGCTCGACCGGGTAGCCGATGCCGTCACAGATCTGGTCGCTGGCCAGCATGATCGGCTCGAAGCGGGCGCGCAGTGGTTCCAGCAACGGCTCACCGCCCTCCGCCGCCCACGTAGCCTTCTCGGCGGCCAGTACCGGTGCCATCCGCGTGGCGTAGGACGCGATGTAGTCCGCCTTACCGGAGGTGAAGATCTTCTCGACCTCGTCGTCGGCGATTGGGTGGGTCAGCGAGATCAGTTGCGAGCCGGTGAAATCGGCGACCGAACCGGGGATCATCATCAGCCCACCATGATGACCGTGTAGGCGTAGCTGCTCGAGGAAGACGACTTGGTCGGGGAAAATGTTTCCCGGGTCGCCATGATCGTCGTTGAGGTAGCGCAGCTCCGGATCAAGGAAGCATGGCGGCCCGGCGGACGGGATAACCCAGGCGGCACCGATGTCGGCGATGTACTGCCGGCAACGATCCATGCCGCGCTGGCGCTTCTGGCTGGCGAAGGCCTCCTTGGCTCGATCGGGCATGTCGTAAACCATCGGATACCAGATGGCGCCGGAGTACTGCGTCATGTGAACATCGACGCCACCGAACTCGGCGAGTACCTCCAGGGCCAGCGGCCGGGAGTCGTTCATGTCGAACACGGTCGTGGTGCCGTCGGAGATGACGATGCCGGAGTCGCCGATCGGACCGTCGGCGGGAGCGCGCAACGCAATGATCATCACGTCGAGATCGCCCTTGGGACCGCTGAGGCGGTGCTTCACCGAGTCCTGAGTCTCGAAGAATTGATGAAAGCCCAGCGCCTGCAACTCCCGCTTGAGATCGGGCACCGGAAAGTCGGGCAGCAGCACCACGGCATCGGTGTTGACGTACTCGGCCAGTAGTGCGGGGTCGAAGTGGTCGGAGTGCAGGTGCGAGATGTAGAGGTAATCGCAGTCCCCGAGGGCGGGCCAGTCCAGGCCGCTGTTGTCGGGGAACACGAACCACGAGCCGAAGTAGGCCGGGTTCAGCCACGGGTCGCACAGAATGCTTCCTGCGTGCGTATCGACTCGAAAGCCGGCATGGCCGATGCTGGTGACCTGCACGAATACCCTTCCCCATGGCGGACGCGACTCCTCATGAGCTTAGCGGTCCGTGCACTAGGCTGACCGTTGTGGAGCCGGCATACGGGACTGTCATCGCGGCCGTTCGGCTGATGTGGCGAACTCAGGGCTTGCGTTTCACCGTCACCGGTATGGAGAACCTGCCCGCCACTGGCGGCGCAGTGGTGGCGATCAACCACACCGGCTACCTCGACTTCACCTTCGCCGGCCTGCCCGCCTACCGTCGCAAACCAGCCCGTTTGGTGCGGTTCATGGCCAAGCAGGAGGTGTTCGACCACAAGATCACCGGGCCGATAATGCGCAGCCTGCACCACATTGCGGTGGACAGATCCAGCGGCGCGGCATCCTTCGACGCCGCCGTCCAGGCGCTCAAGGCCGGCGAGTTGGTCGGGGTGTACCCCGAGGCGACGATCAGCCGAAGCTTCGAGCTCAAAGAGTTCAAGTCCGGTGCAGCGCGCATGGCCATCGCCGCGGACGTGCCGATCATCCCGCACATCGTCTGGGGTGCGCAGCGCATCTGGACCAAGGATCACCCGCGCAAGCTGTGGCGGCCCAAGGTGCCGATCTCGA
>JBMOKE010000213.1:0-3736 GCA_049315425.1 Mycobacterium sp.
TAGCGTCGCGGCCATGGGGTGGATGACGCAGACTGAATTATCCGGACGCATAGGTCGGGTGGGTGCGCTCGCCGTGGCCTTGGGCATTGGCTCAGCGATCACCGCGTTGCCGATTGCGTATGCGGACACCACTGGTTCGGATGGTTCGACCAGCGATCAGGGTTCCGACAGTGCTTCGACGTCATCGACCAAGGCGACCTCGCCGGGGCGTTCGAGTCGCGGCGCCGGTGCTGCACGCCTGTCGCTTTTCTCTCACGGCAACTCGACCCCGCCCATCATCACCGTGACCCCTTCGGCGGCTGTGACTGCTGCCGCGCGCAATAACGGCGCTCCCGCGGCTCCGGCTAAGGCGACCGCCCGTTCTTCGGTGATCCCGACTTCACGTGCTGGCGCGGCGGTGACCGCGGCTGCCAGCGGCACTATCTTCAGCGCCTTCTTCGGCAACGGCACTGCCGCCAGCCCCAATGGCGGCATCATCGCGGGCAACGGCTATTCCTGGACGGCTGATACGTGCATCCAGGGCACTGCCTGCACAGGCGGCAATGGCGGCATCTTCGGCAGCGGCGGCAATGGCTACAACGGCGGCAATGGTGGTTCGGCCGGTTGGTTCGGCAATGGCGGAAGCGGCGGTGCGGCACTGTCCGCCGGCGGTGCCGGTGGCAAAGGTGGAGCCGGTGGCCTGATCCTCGGCAGCGGCGGTGCTGGCGGTACCGGTGGGAGTGGGGGCGGCAACGGCGGCAACGGCGGCGGCGCGGGGTCGCTATCCCTCTATGGCAACGGCGGCGCAGGCGGTGTCGGGGGCGTGGGCCGCACGGGCAAAGCGGGGTCGAGTGCTTCTAGTGGCGGGGGAGCCGGCCAGGTGGGAGCGGCGGCCGGAACCGGCGGCACCGGCGGCAACGGTGGTGACGGCAGCTGGGTGTTCGGCACTGGCGGCGCTGCGGGTAACGGTGGCGCCGGCGGTGTCGGTGGTGCGGGCGGCGACGGCGGCGCGGGTGCCACAACCCCGGTGGTCGTCGGCTCGAGTGGCGGTGACGGCGGTATCGGTGGAAAAGGCGGCGCAGGCGGTGTCGGGGGTGCTGCGGGGGCCGCGGGTAGCGGCCGCTTGCTGTTCGTCATCACCAGGACTGGTGCGGCAGGCGCCCAGGGTGCCGGTGGGGTCGGTGGCGCCGGCGGTAACGGCGGTAACGGCGGTGCCGGTGGCGCGGGTGCCAGCGGCGGTGCCGCAACCGGTAACGGCGGTAACGGCGGCAACGGCGGCAACGCAGGCATGGGCGGTGCGGGCGGTATCGGAGCGACTACCGGCGCGGACGGCACCGGCGGCAACGGCGGAGCCGGCGGTTACGGTGGCACTGGTGGAGCCACCAGTGGCAACGGTGGCAACGGCGGCAACGGCGGTGCCGGAGCTGTCGGTGGCACCAATGGAACCGGCGGGGCCGGCGGTGCCGGCGGTGCGGGAACCGGGGGCGGAAGCACCGGTGCCGCGGGCACAGCGGGCACCAATCCGCTCGTAATTATGATGCTCGCTATCGGGAACGCCGGCAATCCCGCGGATAATCAAGGCAGCCAAGGCAATTACGGCTCGGTGGCCTATGACTTCGGTATCGCGCAAACCGAGACCACCGCGGCCGACTACGTCCAGTTCCTCAATGCGGTGGCCCGCTACGTGCCGGACGATTCCCAGTATGACTATCTGACGGACCTGTGGAACCGCGACATGGCTCCTAGCCAGACTTCCTCGCACTCCGTGATCGGCGACCAGATTTACCGGACGGGGACAGCGGGGGACTGGACGTACACCGCAGCAGCCGGAGCAGACCAGTTACCGATCGCTAGCGTCAGTTGGTTTAACGCTGCACGATTCGTCAACTGGCTCAACAACGGACAGCCGACCTACAACGTCTTCACACCCGACCCGGGTACCGAGTCCGGGGCCTACACCCTCAACGGCACCACCAGCACGGTGATCGCCGTCAGGGCAGTCGACGCGAAGTACTGGCTGCCCTCGGAGGGTGAGTGGTACAAGGCCGCCTACTACGACCCGACGAAGACGACGGTGAATCCCGAGACCGGTAATGCCGGATATTGGAAGTATCCGACCAAGTCGGACACCGCGCCCAACAACCCCAAGCCTCGGGACCTCGCGGGGACAAACGCTGCGGCCTACAACTCGGTCGTGTTCCCTGAGGGTGACAAGTTGGTGGACGTCGGCGCGTACGCGAATAGTGCCTCCTACTACGGCACCCTCAACCAGGCGGGCAACCTGTGGGAGTGGACCGACTCCTACGTGAGCGACTATCAGGATCAACCCAATTCGATGATCATCCGTGGTGGTTCGTGGAGTTTGGGGATCCTTAATCCGGGCAGCAACGTCCGGCGGGACTACACCCCGGACGAGACCGACGACGACACCGGCTTCCGCATCGGCGGCGCTCAGCCGACCGTCACGGCGACGGCCGCTCCAACCAGCACCCCGCCCGCGTCACTTACGACGACTGCGCCGACGTCGACTCCGTCGGGCACCGCGCCGTCGACACCCCCCGCCGCGATCCCGGGTGCGCGCACCATCTCCATGGTGCGCGTCGGCAACCCCAACAACCCCACTGACTCTGGGACCGGGTTCGGCTCGGTCGCCGAGGAGTTCAGCATCTCGACCTACGAGACCACCGTCGGTGAATACGTCGCGTTCCTCAATACTGTCGCCACGAGTCCGACCGCACCGGACTACATCCAGGCGCTCTATCAGAACGCAATGGCGGGGGGCGAGAAGACCGGAGCCCTGATCACCCAAACGCTGAGTGCGGGTGTCTACGTCTACGCGGCCTCCAGCGATCCGGTCGGAGACTTCCCCGGTAAGACGCGCGCCGATCTGCCGGTGGCGTTTGTCAACTGGTTCGCCGTGGCCCGCTACGCCAACTGGATGAGCAACGGCGGTACCGCCGATGCCAGCACTGAAACAGGCGCCTACAACCTGAACGGTGCCGTGACAGGCGTCTTCCTCAAGCAGGACGGCGCACGGTACTGGCTGCCGTCGGAAGACGAGTGGTACAAGGCGGCCTACTACGACCCGACGAAGAACGGAACCGGCGGTTACTGGACCTACGCGACCCAAAGCGACACCTTGCCCAACTACGACACCACGGGAATCAATTCCGCCAACTACGACGATGAACGGCCGAGGAATTTCAAGCTCACCCCGGTCGGCACCTACGTCAACAGCACCTCGTATTACGGCACTTACGATATGACCGGCAATCTGTGGGAATGGAACGACGGCGTCGTGTTGGCGCCCACATCCGGTCAGTCCGGACAGGATCAACCCGATGCACGGATCATCCGCGGCGGCTCCTGGAGTCAGGGACTCATCGCCGTCGCCAACTACACCCGACGCGACTACCCCGACGGATACCAGCTCTACGACCCACAGACAGGTGCGCCCGTGTACCTCTATTACACCGACGACGACACCGGCTTCCGGCTGGCAGGTCTGGCGGAGTTCAGCACCGCGAGCTGACGAGAAGAAGGCCTAGCGGATGTAGTGGACGTGCCGGTCCGGGTTGCCGCTCATGGCGACCGTTTCGACGTCGACGGTCCGGTCATCTTGGGCCCCGGGTTGTCGTTCGAGGATGGCAGCCCCAATGTTTGGCGTGACAGCGGTATCCTGACGTGCCGCCGATCCGCACCATAACGGCCAGAGAAAACAGTTTCATGAGGGAGTTGGCATGAAGGCTTCGGTCAC
>JBMOKE010000214.1:0-3729 GCA_049315425.1 Mycobacterium sp.
CACCACCGCCAGTTCGGTGGCATCGGCACCCGCGCCGCCGAACTCCTCGGGGATGGTCAGACCGAGCAGTCCCATCGCCGCCAACTCGGACCACACCGCGGTGTCGTGACCGGATTCGTCGGACATGAGTCGGCGCACCGCTGCCTCGGGCGAGCGCTTGGCCATCAGGTTGGCGACCGCATCGCGCAGGTCGCTCTGCTGTTCGGTGAGCACGGCGGAGATCGGAGTCATAAGTTCAACGCTTTCCGCAGACTGGTGGCCTGGCTGTCGAAATAGGCACGGGCGATAGAGGATTTCGCCGCGATCCGGTCGAAGCCGTGGAAGGCCCCGGGGACCACGTGCACCTCGCACGGCACGCCGGCCGCATCGAGACGCTCCGCGTAGGCGAGGTCTTCGCGGTGGAAGAGGTCAAGGGTTCCCACCCCAAGCCAGGCCGGCGGCAGACCGGCGAGATCATTGCGACGGGCCGGGACCGCCACCGCGGGGTCGGCACCGCCGAGGTAGGACTGCCAGCCGACGCGGTTGCTCGCAGGATTCCACAACCGGAAGCCGGTGTCGTCCAGCGAAGGATCGACACTGCGGTCGTCGAGCATCGGGTAGGACAGGATCTGCAGCACCGGTGTCACCTCGGCGCGGTCGCGGGCCAGGAACGCCAGCGCTGCGGTCAGCCCGCCGCCGGCGCTTGCTCCACCGATCGCGATCCGATCGGAATCAATCCCCGGCAGTCGCGCCATCCACGTCAGCACGCTGTAGCAGTCCTCCACCGGGATCGGATAGGGATGCTCCGGCGCCAGACGGTAGTCGACGGCCGCGACCGTGATGCCGAGACGTTCGACGTATTGCCGGCACACGCCGTCGTCCTGGGCGGCGGTGCCGAAGAGGTAGCCCCCGCCGTGGATCCAGAGCAGTGCCGGCGTCGGGCCCGCGGCATTGGCCGGGCGATACAACCGGACACCCGCTCCCGACGGGAGTGTCAGGACGTCGACGCCGGCGTCGGAGGGCTTGCCAAGGTCGGTGAGTTTCCGCACCAGCGGCAGCGCCCAGGGTTGGATCGAGAACCGCGGGACGAACCGCGCGGCGCGACGCAGTTCGGGGTGGATGTCCTCATTGGGCATGACGGCCATTATGGACCCCCGCCGTCGCCGCCGGTGCCCCCGCTACGATCGCCGGGTGAGCGAACAAGCCAGCACAGCAGAAGCGGTCCTGACCGAACAGCGCGGCCGGATCCTGATCATCACCATCAACCGGCCCGAGGCCAAGAATGCGGTTAATGCGGCGGTGAGTCAGGGCCTCGCGGACGCCACGGATCGGCTCGACGCCGACCCAGGCCTCTCGGTGGGGATCGTCACCGGGGCGGGCGGCTCGTTCTGCGCCGGCATGGACCTCAAGGCTTTCGCCCGCGGCGAGAACGTCGCGGTCAAAGGCCGCGGCCTGGGCTTCACCGAGCGCCCTGCCGTCAAGCCGGTGATCGCCGCTGTCGAGGGTTACGCCCTGGCCGGTGGAACGGAGTTGGCACTCGCGACCGACCTGATCGTTGCCGCGCGCAACTCCGCGTTCGGCATCCCGGAGGTGAAGCGCGGCCTGGTGGCCGCCGGCGGCGGGCTGCTGCGCCTGCCGACCCGCATCCCGTACCAGATCGCCATGGAACTCGCACTGACCGGTGATCCGCTGCCCGCCGAGCGGGCCCACGAGCTCGGTTTGGTCAACGTGCTGGCCGAGCCGGGACACGCGCTGGAGGCGGCGATTGAACTGGCCGAGCGAATCACCGTCAACGGGCCGCTGGCAGTCGCCGCAACCAAGCGCGTCATTGTGGAGTCGCGCAGTTGGAGCCCGGAGGATCAGTGGCGCGAACAGGCCCAGATCATCATGCCGGTGTTCGCCTCTAAGGACGCCAAGGAAGGTGCGGTCGCTTTCGCCGAGAAGCGCCCGCCGAACTGGACCGGTAGCTAGGTTCCTGCGCCGGCTGCGCTACCGATGATCATGTCCCATGGATCGTCGGCGGCCAGCGCGAGTCGGCCCAAGCGGCGTGCATAGTGCGGGGTATCGCCGAACTCGCCGATCCAACTGCGCGCCCGCTGGGTTGCGAGCCATAGCCGGTGCTCGATCGTCACACCGATAGCGGCGTGCAGTTGGTGGGCGGAGGTCACTACTGCGGGCACGACGCGACCGAGCGTCACTTTGGCTACCGTGACCGCGTAGTCAGCCTGCGGACTGTCGAAGCCGTGGTCGGCAGCGGCGACCACGGCGAGGTTGGCGGCCGCACGGGCCCGTTCCACGTCGCCGGCCATCGCAGCCAGTGAGTGCTGCACGACCTGAAATGCACTGAGTGGACGGCCGAATTGCTCGCGTTCGCGGGTGTGCGCCACTGAAAACTCGACGGCGGCGTCGAGTGCGCCGATGACCTGCATGCAGCGCGCCCAGGCGCCGCGCCGCGCCAGCTCCGCCGCAGCGCCCTCGACGGCGACGAATGTATCTGATGGCAGGCGCGTGACCACCGCGTCGCGGGGCTCGCCACCGCCGTTGTGCCCCTTGGTGATTGCGAGATCCGCCGGATCGCAGACCGCCACCCGAAGTCCGCCCTCGTCGGGCAGTGCCAGCACGACGGCGGCCACATCGGACGCATACGGCACAGCCGCGAGTGTTGTGGCGATCGTCAGTGGGCCGGTCTGTGGAACCTCCAGGCCGGCACGGTCGGCGACCCAGCAGGCGAGCACGTCGGTTTCGGCCGCCGGCACGCTCACTGCGTGGCGGGCCAGTGCCCGCAGCACCACCGCGACCTCGGCCGGGCCGCCGCCTGAGTCGACGGTGCTGTCCAACCTGGTGAGTCCGGCCTCCTCGAGATGCCCCCACGCAATCCGATCGAACGAATCCGGCAGACCGCGCTGACCGATCCGGGACTCGAAGGACCGGGCCCCGATGTCGTCCGCCAGAGCACGGAGATCGGTGAGATCGTCGGCGGCGCTGCCGAAAACGCCACCGCTCAAGACCGTCATCGGACTCCCATGCCCTTGGCCACCATGCCGCGCAACACCTCATTCGTCCCGCCGCGCAGCGTGAACATCGGCGCGTGGAGGCCGGCCACCTCAACAAGATCCGCCACCACCGCCCGGCCCGGCGCATCGGTGTCGACGTAGCTGAGCAGATCGGCGGCCAGTTGCACCGATTCCTGTTCGAAGCGGGTGCCCAGGTCCTTGACCAGAGCGGCCTCATTGACCTGCGGGCGCCCGTCGGCCAATGCCCGCGCCACCGATACCGACAGTTGTCGTAGGGAGATCAGCCTCGCCAGCAGATCACCCACGGCTGCGGCGGTGTGGTCGTCCAGGTTCTCCTGGCCGGCCAGTAATCGCACCAGTGCGGTGATCATCGGCGCGGTGCTCAGGATCCGTTCGGGCCCGCTGCGTTCGAAGGACAATTCGGCCGTCACCTGTCGCCAGCCGTCGCCCTCGGTGCCGAGAAGATTGGTGTCATCGATGAACACCTCGTCGAAGGCGATCTCGTTGAAGTGGTGTTCGCCGGTGAGTAGCACGATGGGGCTGATCTCAAGACCGGGGGAGTCGGTGGGCACGATGAACTGGCTGAAGCCGGCGTGCCGGTGCGCGGAATCCACCGGGCTGGTTCGGGCCAGCACCACCACCTGGTGGGCCAGGTGTGCCCCACTGGTCCACACCTTCTTTCCGGAGAGGATCCAGCCGCCGTCGGTGCGAACCGCTTTCATCGCGGCGGCCGCCA
>JBMOKE010000215.1:0-3720 GCA_049315425.1 Mycobacterium sp.
TGGCAGGCCATCACCGAACGAGTGTCCGGTCGGCCGGCCAATGCCGAGGTGACGTTGGTCTTCACCGATCTGGTCAGCTTCTCCGAGTGGGCGCTACAAGCCGGCGATGACGCCACGTTGCGTCTGCTACGCCGGGTAGCCCAGGTAGCCGAACCGCCCGTGCTGGATTCCGGCGGCCAGATCGTCAAACGTATGGGCGACGGCATGATGGCGGTGTTCACCGAACCGGCCACCGCGGTGCGCGCCACGGTAGAGGCACTGGCAGCCGTGAAAACCGTTGAGGTGGAGGGCTATACGCCGCGCATGCGGGCCGGCATCCACACCGGTCGCCCGCAGCGCATCGGATCGGACTGGCTGGGCGTGGATGTCAACGTGGCGGCCCGGGTGATGGAGCGGGCCACTCGTGGTGGGCTCATCATTTCGGGCCAGACACTGGAGAGGATTTCCGCCGAGGAGATGGAGACACTGGGGGTGAGTGCCAAGCGGGTACGCCGCCAAGTGTTCGCGCCGCGTCAGGCAGGTGTGCCGGCCGATCTGATGATGTATCGGATCAGCGCGGATCGTGATCAGTCCGGCGAGGAGGAGACGGACGACAGTGCTGAGTTGGCTTAGTCGACTGAAGGTGACTCTGACGCTGGCAGCGGCACTGGCCGCGGTGGCGTTCGCGCTGCTGCATTTCGGGCCGAAGTTCGAGGCGAACGTCATCCGGAGCGCCAGTACCAATCTGCAGAACCTCGGCGAGGGCCGGATCGGCACGCTGATCAGCAGCGCCTTCGTCAACCCCGTCGACTCCATCCAGATCTGGCTGCCGGGTGTGGTGGCGGTGCTCGCACTTGGTGAACTGCTGTGGCACAGTCGCCGGCTTCTGGTGGCTTTCGCCGTCGGTCATATCGGGGCGACATTGCTCGTCGCGGCTGGACTCGCGGCGGCACTGGCGCTGGGACTGCAGTCGCACTCGATCGTCGACGTCGCCGACGTCGGGATGAGCTACGGCGTTGTCGGCGTGCTGGGTACCTTCACCGCAGCGATTCCGCGGCGCTGGCGCGCAGCGTGGACCGGATGGTGGCTCGCGGTAGCGCTGGGGTCGACAGTGCTCAACGGTGGGGACTTCACCGCTGTGGGGCATGCTCTCGCGCTGATTCTGGGTATGGGAGTGGGTATCCGGTTCGCACAGCCGACGCAGTGGACGCTGACGCGGTATGCATTGCTGGTCATAGCGGGGGGCTTCGGCTATCTGCTGATCGCCTCCGGTCGGGATCTCGGGACCGTCGCGGCCATTGGATTACTCGGTGCCGCACTCGCGCAAGTGGTTTCGGTGATCTGGCAGGTGGTGGCGCGTTCTCAGACGAACTCCTCGGCGCTGGCTTCGATCCAATCCGACAGCCATGCCTCGGGTGGATCATCGAGCAGTTCGCCGGGCATCAACCATTCATAGATCTCGGCATAGGTTCGGGTTCGGTAGCTGTCGATGCGCCGGTTGAGCATTGAGGGCTGAAGTTCGGCGAAGCCGCCGAGTCCCATCGAGGCCACCATCTGAGCGGCACTGGCTACCGTCGCCTGCTGGAAATTAGCCACCCGCTCGATCTTGTCCGGCACGTGCAAGGCGCGTGCCAGTCCGGCGTCCTGGGTGGCGACCCCGGTGGGGCAGTGGTTGGTGTGGCATTTCATCGCCTGGATGCAGCCGACCGCGAACATCATGGCCCGCGCCGCCAGGGTGAAGTCCGCACCTTGAATGACGCGTCTGACAATGTCGAAGCCGGTGGCCACCTTGCCGGATGCGCCGATTTTGATGTGCTCGCGAAGCCCGGTTCCGACCAGACAGTTCCGCACCAGCATCAGGCCCTCGGTCAGCGGCATGCCGACATGGTCCTCGAACTCCTGCGGCGCCGCCCCGGTGCCGCCTTCGGAACCGTCGACGATGATGAAGTCGGGCGTGATGCCGGTCCGGATCATCGCCTTGCAGATGGAGAGGAACTCGGTGCGGGCTCCGATGCACAGCTTGAAGCCGACCGGCTTGCCGCCGGACAGGCTGCGCAGCGTCGCGATGAAGTGAATCAGCTCCAATGGGGTCGTGAACGCGGTGTGCGCCGGCGGTGACACCACCGTCTGGCCGACGGGCACGCCCCGGGTTTCGGCGATCTCGGGCGTGACCTTGGGGCCGGGCAGTACCCCGCCGAGACCGGGTTTGGCGCCCTGGGACAGCTTGATCGAAATCGCCTTGACTTCCACCAGACTGGCCTTGGCCGCAAACTTCTCGGCGTCGAAGTGCCCATCGGGGGTGCGGCAACCGAAGTAGCCCGAGCCGATCTCCCAGATCAGATCGCCACCGTGCTTGAGGTGATAGGGACTGATCGCGCCTTCCCCGGTGTCGTGGGCGAACCCGCCCTTGGCTGCCCCGCCGTTGAGCGCTTCGATCGCGTTGCCCGACAGCGCCCCGAAACTCATCGCTGAGACATTGAGCAGTGCGATGTCATAGGGCTGGGTGCAGTCGGGCCCGCCCAGGCGCACTGTTGGAGTCAGGTCGGTGGCCATCCTGGCGCGCAGTGAGTGCCGCAGGAACTCGTTGCCGATGGCGTTGAGATTGTGCTCGGTGCCGAACGGTTCGTCGCCCTTGATCCCTTTGGCCCGCCGGTACACCGCGTCGCGGCTCTCCCGGCTGAAGGGCGCGCCGTCGGTGTTGGACTCGATGAAGTACTGGTAGATCTCCGGCCGGATCAACTCGGCCACAAATCTGGCGTGGCCCAGGATCGGGTAGGCCCGCAGGATGGAATGCCGTGTTTGCAGCAGGTCCCAGGTGCCCAGACCGGCGAGTGCGGCCAGCACCGCGGCCAGGATCCACCACGCCGTCCCGATCTTGAGAGCCAACACCCCGACGACTACCGCGGCCGCCCATATCGCAGCGACGACGAGTCCTCTGATCATCCACCCTCCTCCGACCGCGCAAAATGCCCGCCGACGCGTCATTGTGGCATCACCTATGATCTCCAGGTCGGTACTTCCGTCACGCCCGTGCCGCGAAATCCAGGCCAGCTAAGGAGAATCTCGCCCCGTGGGTGAGCAACCCGTCGAAGCGTCACACGCTGCTGTGGCCCAGGACGTGCTGACCGCCGCCGTCACCGCGGCCCGCCACGCCTTCGATACCGCAGGCGACCTTGATGCGCTGGCCCGTGCCAAGACCGAGCACCTCGGTGATCGCGCCCCGCTAGCCCTGGCCCGCCAGGGGTTGGCCGCACTGTCCAAGGACGACCGCGCCGATGCCGGCAAGCGGGTCAATCTTGCTCGTGCGGAGGCACAGGAGATTTTCGACAGCAGGTTGGTGGTGTTGCGCGCCCAGCGCGACGATGCCGTCTTGGTAGCCGAGACCGTCGATGTCACATTGCCCTCGACGCGTCAGGCGCTCGGAGCGCGGCACCCGATCACGATCCTGGCCGAGAACATCGCCGATACCTTCGTGGCGATGGGCTGGGAGCTGGCCGAGGGTCCCGAGGTGGAATGTGAGCAGTTCAATTTCGATGCGCTGAACTTCCCGCCCGACCATCCGGCGCGTAGCGAGTCCGACACCTTTCACATCGCGCCGGAGGGTTCCCGGCAGCTGTTGCGCACCCACACCTCGCCGGTGCAGGTGCGCACCCTACTGGCGCGCGAGCTGCCGGTGTACATCATCTCGATCGGGCGCACCTTCCGCACCGACGAACTCGACTCCACCCACACCCCGGTGTT
>JBMOKE010000043.1:0-16573 GCA_049315425.1 Mycobacterium sp.
ACACCGCCGAGAGCACCCGGGGAGGGCTGGGCAGCGACAACGTTCAGGGGGTGTATGCCAGCGGTGAGACCATCTACGCGGCCACCGACAAAGGCCTGAGCATCTCGACCAGTGGTGGGAAGGAGTTCACCAACTACACCACCGAGAACCGGCTGGGCAGCGACAACGTTCAGGGGGTGTACGCAAGCCGTGACACCATCTACGCCGCCACCGACAAAGGCCTGAGCATCTCGACCAGTGGCGGCAGGGATTTCACCAACTACACCACTGAGAGCACCGGGGGAGGGCTGGGCAGCGACAACGTTCAGGGGGTGTACGCCAGCGGTGAGACCATCTACGTCGCCACCACCGGTGGTCTGAGCATCTCCACTGACGGCGGCAGGGTTTACACCAACTACACCATGCGCAACGGGCTGGGCAGCGACAACGTTCAGGGGGTGTACGCAAGCCGTGAGACCATCTACGCCGCCACCACCGGTGGTCTGAGCATCTCCACTGACGGCGGCAGGGAGTTCACCAACTCCACCATGCGCAACGGGCTGGGCAGCGACAACGTTCAGGGGGTGTACGCAAGCGGTGAGACCATCTATGCCGCCACCGACAGAGGCCTGAGTATCTCGACCGATGGCGGCAGGGAGTTCACCAACTACACCACTGAGAGCACTCGGGGAGGGCTGGGCAGCGACAACGTTCAGGGGGTGTATGCAAGCGGTGAGACCATCTACGCCGCCACCGACAGAGGCCTGAGTATCTCGACCAACGGCGGCAGGGAGTTCACCAACTACACCACGGACAGCGGGCTGGGCAGCAGCAACGTGGATGGCGTGTACGTCATCGGTGAAACCATTTATGCCGCCACATCAGGCGGCTTAGGGATCTCCCAACCCGCCAGCAGCACCCCCGGGGGTATCGGCGGCGGCGGCGGCAACGGCGGCAACAACGGCAACGGCGGGGTAGGCGGGGCAGGCGGCATAGCTGCCGCCGGCACCGGTGGTGGAACTGGCGGCAACGGTGGCGCTGGCGGCTCAGGCGGTGCGAACTCCGGAAACGGCGGCGCCGGAGGTGCTGGCGGAGCCGCAACGACCACCGTCACCGATGCGCAGGTAACCGGCGGCGTCGGCGGGGTAGGTGGCGGTGCGGTCTCGGGAGACGGCGGCGCCGGAGGTGCTGGCGGAGCCGCCAATGCGGACGGCACTACTTCAACCTCTCAAGGCGGCACTGGCGGCAACGGGGGTGCCGGCGATGGCACTAGCGAGAGCGCCGGAGGTGCCGGCGGTGAGGCAACGGCAACCGGCGCCGGCTCAACTGGCGCGAACGGAAATCCCGGAGATCCCGGAACCTAAAAAATTCAATCGCTGCTGCAGTGCAGTGTCGCTGCCATCATTGGCCACCTCGTTGACCGGTTGCAGGCTTAGGTCTGGCGTTGGGACTCGACGGCAGTGGAGGTCGACGCTGCCTGAGTCGTGTATGCCCGGGCGATAGCCCACGTAGTCTAAGAGCCCTGAACCGTTCTTCCAGGAGGGACACATGAGCGCCGAGTATTTCTCGAAACTCGACGGATTCGAGGCACTCTACGACGACAGGGTCGCTATCGGCCGGGCCGCGTTGGCCGATGATCCCGACGCCGTTGCTGCCATCGACAACTCCCAGGTTGTCATCAAAGCCGCTCTCCGGGAACTGGTCGAGCGCTACCGGAACCTCTTTGTCGACGAGAGTGCGCCGAGAGGCAAAGACGATGCGCTGCTGCTTACCCGCCTGGAAGCCAATATCGCCATGGCCGCTCAGCAGACCCTTGATGCGATGCGCAAACTGATCAGGCTCCGCGGTCGGCGATCAATTAATCCGATCGCGGCGGTGCGCTCGCGGCTGCTGATCCGCTCTGTCAACAAGATCAATAGCAGTCTGGCCCGGCGTGACGCCGCGGCACCGCTGTCGGTCGCTGTCGCGGTGCCCGAGATGCTGCTGGCCGGCCGTAAGCCGGTCAAGACCTCGTTGATCGTGATCGCGCTGGTGGGTCTGCACAGATCGGTGTCGCACTGGCCGCGCTGGCTGGATCCCAGTAACTTCTTCCGTACCGACGACATCGTTTTCAAGGGTGTGGAAGCGGCTAACGCGGCGATGGCGGAATCCCCGCGCCGGGCAATGGTTCTGATCGGCAATCACGACGCCTCAATGTACGAGGGTGCGCTGTGCAACCGACTGTCCCGCCAGATCGGCAGCCAGCACCACATCGTGATGGCGCGCAGGGGGGTCTACCCGATCCCGCCGCCGGTGTCCCCTGGCGATGTCGTCTACGTCGACGAGGACGACCCGAAGCTCTTCCCGGTGTCGGAGGCCGTGAGCAGGGTTCAGGAGTTCCTGGAGAAGAACGATGTCGTCAGCTTCGGCGTATACCCCGAGGGCATGATGGCGTTCACCGGTGCGCAGATGCCGCTGGCGGCGAAAGAGGGCGCCTACATTGTGGCGAGGAAGCTCGCGATCACCTTGCATGAACAGGGTGTGCCGGTATATCTGGTCGAGATCGTGTCCAACATGCTGGAGCACCTGACCCAGCCGGAGTGCACTGAAGCGACTGCGACGATCACCAGCGTTCAAAAAGTTCCAGGCGAGCGGATAGCCAAGGGCAAGCCAGATGAGTGGCTGGCTCAGCGGAGGTTGCAGTCGGAGATGCTGTACAACAAGCTCCGCGGTGAACGGATGCTGGACATCCGCAGCGGTCGGCGTATCCCGAACGCGAAGACCTACGAAGCGCGCGGTCTACTGGGGGTCCCGTCGGACGAATCAGCCAGGTCGGTCAACCGTCGGTGACTGATCGGGGTGGCGGGGTGTCCTGGGCAGTGAGCCGGCGGCCCACCTCAGACGCCAGTTCGTGAGGTTCGACGTGTCGCAGTGAGATCCTGATTTCGGCGGGGCCGTTGAGCTCGGCTGGAGTGAGGTAGGAGGCGGTAAGCAGCGCCTCGATCGGCGAGCACTGGAACGCCCGCGCGACGTCGATGACCGTCTCAGCCTTGGGCCTGGTTTTGCCGTGCAACCAGTTGTTCACCGACAGCCGACCGACCCCGACACGCGCGGCTATCTCAGCCTGGGTCAAACCACTGGCAATTCTCCGGAGGTATTCCGGCCATGTCTCGGTGACCTTCGAGTCGCCCGGGCTGGTCGAGTGTGCCTGGCGATCCGGGCTGAAGTTGAGGACACTCATGATCGCGACCCTCGTCGCTTCGAGGCCAGGCGCACTGAGTAGTCCACTACTCGAAAATCGACGTTTGGATTGCTGTAATGCGGAAACGCGGACGAGGGCGGTTGATCAGTGTGCTGGGTCGCCCGCCATCAGGCAGGCAAGTTCGGCTCGTGTGGTGATGCCGACCTTGTTGCACGCGCGGTAGATGTGACCCTCAACGGTACGAACGGACATGGTGAGGGCTTCAGCGATTTGCTTGTTGGAAAGGCCATCGCGGACGAGCGTGGCAATCTCGCGTTCACGCCTGCTGAGAGGTAGCGGGGTAGTTGCGGCGCGGGTTGCGGGGGTGGCTGCCCCGCATTCCGTGATGATCCGCGTCGCCCGTTCGCTGGCAGTCAGCCTGGCCCCACGGAGGTTCTGACGTTCATAGGCGAGTGCCGCGTGCGCGGCGGCATCGGCGCCCGCGACCCGATCTCCCATCTTCTCGATATCGATGGAAACCTCGAGCAAGCCGTTGCCGTCGTTGGCTGCCAAAGCGCGTGCCCAACGGACGATCAGTCCGGCACGCGGACCCTCGACCAGCTCAGCAAGTTCGTCGAGTCTGGACCTGTGCTGGTTCTCGCCGAATTGGAGTAACGACTGGATACATGTGACTTCGCGAGCGGGCTGACCGTGGGCACGCGCGCATTCCGCGGCCATCTCTGCGTGGGCGATCGCCTCGGTGATGCGATCACCAGCGGCCGCGACCCAACCCATCGCATGCAGACGGGCGGGCTCGTTACACACATAGGAGTTGTGACGACCGGTCTGCATGCGGTGTTGTGATTCGAGAGCTTCGCTGTACTCGCCAGCCCGTGCCAGTGCTTCGGTGTAGTGCACCCGCAGTAGATAAGCCAGGCCACTTCCGTCTTTACGGGACTCTGCTTCCCGAACTGCCACCTCAAGTCGTTCGCACGCAGGTCGCAGTTCGCCGTGGGCCAGCAGCGCGATGCCGCTTACTGCGTTTGCCACGGTCCTGGGAACCCTGGGTATGTCAGCCCACTGTTCCTCAAGGCGGCCACCGATTGTCAGGGCATCGTGGATTGAGCCAGCCAGTACCAGTGAGCCGGCATGCACCAGATTCAATCCGACCGCCTGATAGGCGGCATCGGGTGAAGATCCGGCCAGCTGATTACCTTCTTCGACGATCTCCGTGGCTGCTTTCTGACGGCCAAGGTCACCGAGAGCGAGAGCTAAACCGGTGGACAGGATTGTCGACGGTAGCGGGCTCAGCATTGTCCGATCCAGGGATTCGGCGAGCGCGGCTGCTTCGACCGGCCGACCTCCCACGGCAAGTTGGGCCACTCGGAATGCCTGCAGCGACGGAGCCAGCACCTCGGGTGCGGTCTGCATCGCCTGATCGAGAAGGGCCCACGACTGGTCCGGCATTCCCCGAGAGAAGAGCAGGATTGCCGCTCGCATGATCGTCGCCGCCCACACTGCAGTGGCTTGGTCGGAGGTTGCCAGCGAATCAAGCACGCGCTCGGCATCATCGGCTCGGCCGAGCCGTGTTAATGACTGTGCGTGAAGAATTTGTGCCTCAATCCCGGCGCCTGCGGCCGTGGCGGCCTCCGCGAGGCGTCGGGTGAGATCGAGATTCAGACGCAGAGACGCTGCGGTCGCTCCACGAAAGAAAACCTCGGGGTCGCGGGGTAGATCGGATTCCAGCCACAACAGACCCAACTGCACCGGATCGGTTCTCGCGCTGGCGGATGGGTTCGACTTCATCGCCGCTGCGATCCGTCCGCGCAGCCGGGCCTCTCGTACCGATCCGGCGTTGGCGCGCCGCGCTTCGCCGTACATCGGATTGGCTACTCGAACGACACCCGCTCCGGAACCTCTTTCGACTGTGATCAAGCCTCGCCGCTCAGCTTCTTCGATCGCGTCACGATCAGCGATGGTGTCCAAGAAATTCATGTCCAGTGGATCGGCCAAGGTGACCAAGTCGAGGACTTCCAGCGCCGATGGGGGGGCTGAGCCGATGGCTAGATCCACCAGGTCGATCAGCGTTGGCGAGGCTGTCCACGCGTCGGCCCAACGCCATTCGCCATCGCCGTTGGTCAACCTGTCCGCGTCGAGTTCCTGTCGAACCAGCTCGCGTAGAAACAACACATTGCCGCGGGTTAAGTCCCACATGCGCTCAGTCAGTCGGATGCTGACGCGTTCACCCAGCACAGTGTCGAGCAGAGCTTTGCACTGCGGATGCGACAGTGGTTCGAGGTCTATTCGACGCAGGTGCGATTCCTTCCACAGCGCAGCCACTGTCGCAGGCGTCGGCAGGCCGGTCCGAATCGTGGCGATCACGACCGCCAATCGCCGGTGCACGAGCTGATGCAGTAGGAACGCGGATAGATCATCGAGCAGATGGGCGTCGTCGACGGCGACCAGTACCGGTGCGTTGTCTGGTGAAGCCGTGATCGCGGCGATGACCGAACCGACGATGTTGAGTGGCTGGGCGTCGACGGAATTGACCCAATCAGAGAAGGCGCCGAGAGGAATTAGCCGAGCAGAGGGCGTTGCGGCGATCGAATGCACCACCCAATCGCGCTCGGAGAAGGCGACCGTGGTTTCGCGAATCAGCCGAGTCTTGCCCACCCCGGCCGGCCCCGCGACGATCACGCCCGCGTAACCGGCCTTACCGGTGAACGCGTCGTCGATGACCTGCATCTCCTCGGCACGACCCACCATCGGCCAGTCAACCACGATGCTCATGTTAGGTGACCCATCGCCATCGCGTGGTGGTGTGCTGCTCAATCGCGAATTAAGTCACGCTAAGCCTCAGGCATCGGTGACGTGTGAGGGGCAGCCGGAAAGTGACGCAGTGGTTAGCCTTCACGCATGTACACGCCCACCTGGGATTCGGTCGCCACCCATCCGCTGCCGGACTGGTACGACGACGCCAAACTGGGAATCTTCCTGCACTGGGGCCTGTACTCGGTGCCCGGCTGGGCACCCCAGGTGCCTGATATCCAGCAACTGCTCAAGGACGCCGGTCCCGCGGAGATGTTGCGGGACAACCCCTATGCCGAGTGGTACCTCAACAGCAGTCGGCTGGAGGGCAGCCCGACCTGGTGTCACCAGCGCGACACCTACGGCCCCGATGCGACCTATGACGACTTCGTGGCGACCTTCGACGGCGGCACCGCTGACGCGGATATGGGTGCGATCGCGGCGATCTGCCGCGACGCCGGGGCGGGCTACGTGGTGCTGACCACCAAGCACCATGACGGGTTCTGCCTGTGGCCTACCGAGTTGGAGCACCCGCGCAAGGGTCGCTATCAATCCCGCCGGGATATCGTCGGCGATCTGCGCCGTGCGGTGCTCGACGCCGGGATGCGCATGGGCCTGTACTACTCCGGCGGCTACGACTGGCCCTATAACGACGCGCTGCTGCAGAACCCGGCCGACAGCTTTCTGGCGGTGCCGCACACGGACAACTATGTCGGCTATGCCGACGCCCACGTTCGCGAACTCATCAACCTGTACCAACCGTCGGTGTTGTGGAATGACATCTGTTGGCCGGCCGGCGGCGACCTTCCGGCGCTGTTCGCCGAGTACTACAACACCGTTCCTGACGGCGTCATCAATGACCGATGGATCGAACCCACCCAGCATAGGGGAATGGTCACCGACGCCCTGGCCCGACTGGGAGGCATTGCGATACAACGCTTCTGGGCCTTCATTCCCGAAAGCTACAAATCACTGACATTCCCGGCCAACCATCACTACGACATTCGCACGCCGGAATACGCGCAGTTCTCTGAGATCCAGGACAAGAAGTGGGAGTCCACCCGCGGTGTCGGACACTCGTTCGGTGCCAACCGCAACGAGCGGCCACAGGATATTGTCACAACGACCGAATTGGTTCGATCCTTCGCTGACATCGTGTCCAAAAACGGCAACCTGTTGATCGGTATCGGGCCGGATGAGCGCGGGCGGATTCCCGATGAACAGTTGGCACCACTGCGCGGACTGGGATCGTGGATGCGGATCAACGGGGAGGCGATCTACCGGACCCGACCGTGGGCGATCGCCGAGGCCACCACCACCGAAGGCACTGCGGTCCGGTTCACCCAGCGCGACGGTGCCGTCAACGCGATACTGCTCGACCTGCCCGAGCGTGAGTTCGGCATCCGCGGCGTTGATGCGACCGACGTCGGCGCGGTGCGGCTTTTGGGGATCGAAGACCCGGTGGAGTGGTGGGTCGAACAGAGCATGCTGAGGCTCCGGCTTCCAGAGCGCATGCCCGTGTCACCGGCTCATGTACTGACGTTGGGTCGCGAAGTGCGACCCGCCGGTTGAGCTGAGGTCAGCCCCGCTGCAGAGTGTTGTCGAAGCCTGACTGGCTGAGTTCCGGCGTGCCGTAGTGAAAAACGACCCTGTTGTTCAATCCGGAAACGCCGATGGCACCCGCGTCATCGATGGTCACGCTGTTCTGGACGCCGGATACGTCCACGCGGTCGCAGCGGCCGGTGAGAACCACGGTGTTGTCCACGCCGCTGATACTGACGACGCTGTCGTTGCAGGCGAGTGTTCTCTGGTTTCCCACACCGGCGACGCTGAGCGTTCTAACGGGCGCCGGTCTCGACACGGTCGCCGTCGAGGTGGGGGAGGATGTCGGGGCCGCAGTGGCAGACGGACGGGCCACCGGTCCGCCGCCGGCCGGACGCCTGTCTGAGACGATCGCGATGCCGCCGACAATCAGCCCGAGAATCAGCAACGCAAGCACGATCCACCCGACACGCATACTGGTCCCGCGGGGCTCGCTGGGTGACAGCGCCTCGATTGGGGTGCCGGCGGACAGTGGCCGTTCCAGCTCCGCGATTCGCCGTTCGGGGTCCCCATCGGAGCTCATCCATCACCCCAGGTGACCGGAAGCGCAACAAGACCAGACCCCAACCCTTCTGAATTGATGCTCAGGTCTTCGACGTCGACCGCTAGCCGCATTTCCGAAAAGCGCGGAATCAATTGGGAGAAAACGGAATTTAGCTCCATCCGGGCCAAGGGGGCTCCCAGGCAGTATCGTGCGCCGTGACCGAAGGACAGGGGTTGTGATCCCGTGCGGCGAAAGTCGATGACGTCGGGATCCTTGAAGAACGCGGGGTCCTGGTTGGCCGATCCGGGATCCAACAGCACCAGATCGCCCTCGGCGATCGTCACGCCGGCGATATCGATGGCGTCCCGCGCGTACCGCGGAATGCCTACCCCGCCGATCATTGAAGCGCGAATCAGTTCTTCGGTCGCCTTCGGAATCAGTGACGGATCGTCGAGCAGTGCCTGCCACCGGGTTCGGTCGCTCAACAGCTGCACCGCATGCATCCAGATCTGTACCACCGTCGTTTCGTAGCCGGCGAACAGCAGACTCACGGCCAGGACGGCGATTTCGACGTCCTCCAGGTCATCGTGTTCACAGAGGTGGGAGATCACATCGTCACCGGGTTGGCGCCGCTTCTTGCCGACCAGGCTGACGCCGTAGTCCACCAACGCCGTCATACCCTGGATCGACTCGACGGGGTCGGTGTCGAACGCGGCCGCGTCCACCCAGACCCGGAACGTGTCGCGGTCACCGTAGGGCACGCCTAGTAGCTCGCAGATCACCAGGGCGGGAAGTGGCCCGGCGAGCTTGGCATGCAGATCAGCGGGCGGACCGTCATCCGCCAACTGATCCAACAGTCCCCGGGTCAGTGCCTCGACCTTTGGCTCCAATGCGCGCAATCGGCGGGGCGAGAAGTGCGGTTGCAGCAGAGACCGCATCCGCTGGTGGCCGGCCGGCTCGGCGTCGAAGTCGCCGATCGGTCCACCGAACAACGCCGATGCCCGGCTGCGCGGCGCGGTCTCCGGCGAACGGTGCGATCGGCCCAGACGATCGTCATCCATCAGTTCGCGGACCGCGGCGTAGCCGGTCACCAGCCACGCCTCGTCGCCGACAGGGGTTCGGACCCGGTGGATGGGCCCGTCGTTCCGCAGGGCCTGCAACTCGTCTCCGGCGCGCAGCGGATGCGGTTGCGGAAATGGCAGTTGAGGGCTCACATCTTCGACTATGGCTGGCCGGGCGCGAGTCGGTAGGGGTTTTTCCGCACTTCGTACCGGTGTGGCGACGCCTGGCGGTGCTACCTTGGCGTGAAGGTGTGACCGGAGTTGCTGCTTCGGGGAAGGAGGCGCTCGGGATGAGACTGCTACTGCCGCATCAGATTGTCGAACACAAGGTCAGGTCTGACTTCGACCGCGATATCAGAGCCAAGTTTTTCCGCGGCCTCGACTTTGCCGGGCCCGAGGGCGATCCCGGCTGGTTCGGGCCCGACAGCGCGGTATGGCACGTGCATTCGCACACCTCGGCGCTGATCTTCGGGTTGCAATGCGCGGCGTTCATCGAACGTCTCGATCCCAGCATCTTCTGGATGGGTTCGGATCACTCGCGGGTCGTCGAACGTGACGAAAACGGTCAGCCCACCGGTCGCATCGACGTCGAAGGCGCGCAGTTGCGTCTCGCGCACTCGGTGGCGTTCTTCATCGGCACGGCCTACGGATCGACGAACACTGCCGAGAAACTTGCGCAGACGGTGCGGTCCATGCACCACACCATCAAAGGTGTGCGACCGGACGGGCTGCCGTATGACGCCGATGACCCCGAGTGGCTGCGCTGGAACTATGCGACGGTGGTGTGGGGGATAGCGACCGCGCATGAGATGTACCACCCGACGCCGCTGCGCGACATCGACCGCTACTACTCCGAGTTCGTTCGGGTGGGTCATGCACTGGGCGGTACCGACCTGCCGGCGACAAAACAAGAAACCCTGGACTGCCTGAAATCCTATCTCCCCAAACTCGCGCTGACCTATGGCGCTGCGATGTCCACCGGGCAGGCGCTGCTGAGTAACCCCGATGTTCCGCAGATGGTCAAGTTCTTCGACTGGGGCATCCGCGACGCGATGACCGACTGGGCGGCGGAGATGATCATGTACACCCCACCGAACCCGGTGGAGCGTGCCGCTCGCCGGGCGGCAACGTGGGCGGCCATCAACACCACCCAGGCCGCGATGGGCCCACTGCGCGAGTTCCGCCAGGCCAAGCGCCGGGTCGCCAAAGGCACACTGGTCGATCACACCGAGCCTGCCTACGTCGCGGGCAGCGACCCGGTCCGCAGCCGCGAGGTCGTCGAACAGTCACTCTGAGCAGCCAAGAGCCGCACCCTTGGCTGTTCCATAAGCAAAGTTCTTAAGAAGTGCAGACACTCGCCGCCGGATGTGATGTGTGCCGCATTTCCTCGCCGCCGATAACCACTTCTGCACCAGGCGCCATTGCGGAAATCGTCGGGCAGGCCGTGTGTGAGCCGCCCAGGAAATCATGGGCCACCAGCATCGTCACGGGTATTCCCGCCGGGGCGCACCGGAGCAGTAACGAATTCCCGCTGGGCGCCACCTGTGGGTGATCAGCTCTTAACGAGATGAACCGGAACTTCTCTGTCGGTGCCCGCCGTTAGAATTGAGCACGACCGACACCACAGTTGTCGGAAGAAATTTCCTGGTTTTTTCACGCTAAGGCCGGACCGCTGTCTGGCTCATGGAGGTGTCGCGAGAATGGCGAAGACGACGGGTGTAACTGCAGTAGCCGAACGGCCCACCGACGCGGTGTGGCTGTCGACGCTGTCGAATCCGCGGATTGCCACCACCAGTGACCTGCTGCCGGCAACGCGACCGGCCGCCGAGTTGAGCCGGGTCGTGGGCGCGGCCCTGGGTGTGCTGTCCGGGCTGCCCGGCGCGGTCACCGACATGGCGTTGAGTCACGACGGTCGTCAGTTGGTGGCTGTCCACTACGGCGACGACTCAGTGTCCGTCATCGACATCCCGACGCTGACGGTCAGTGCCACCGTGGCGGGGATCGCCGAACCGTATGCGGTCGCCACCGCGGACCGCGCCTACGTCAACTCGGCCTCGAACGCCGAAGACAGCGTTGTCGCGATCGATCTGAAGGCCGGCGCAGCGCTGGCCGCACAGGAGATCACGGTCGGTGCGCGCGGTATCGCGGTCAGCCCCTCCGGCGACGCGCTGTACGTGGCGCGTTCGGGTGATCAGACCGCCGATATTGCCGTGATCGATGTCGAGAGCGGCAAGACCAAGACCATTACCGTCACCCGATCGGTCGATGATTGGGTCGATACCGTTCGAATCAACTCCGACGGCACCCGGTTGTACGCCGCGCTCAACACCGACACCGGCGGCTCGCTGATCGTCATCGACGTCCGGGCGGGGCGCGTGCTGCACACCGTTGCTCTGGGTGGGTCAATCGGTGATATCGCCGTTGATCGCGACAACCGCAGGGTGCTCGTCACGGGCTGGGACGATGAACTCGGCGGCGTGGTCAGAGTTGTGGACGCAGTGGCCGGCCGCGTCGTCGACACCATTGCGGTGGACGGGTTGCCGGTTCAGTTAGTGGTTAGTGGCACAACCGCCTACCTGGTCGACGGCTACCAGGTTGTGGTCATCGACACCGCCGCTGCACAGATCGTCGACCGTATCGACACCGAAAGCCCGGTGTCCTGCATCACGGTCAGCCGCGAGGGCGATCGCCTCTACGTGGCGGACTACGACGGTTCGATCACTGCGATTGAGGTCGCCGAGGCAAATGAGTTGCGCGCGGCATCCTGAGCGCTCGCTGTTTGCTTTGCGCTATCGCTGTGTCCTTAGCGCTACCGCTGTGGGCAGTTCAGCGACACCGAGATGGTCTGGCTCGTCACCACCGGCACGAGGAATGTTGAATCTCGGCTGCCCAACCCGGGCCCGACATAGGGCACCCACTGGGTTATCGTCTGCGGATTGCGCACGCTGGTGACCACGCAGCTGGATATCGGGCCGGTGCCGATCTTGTCGATAGTGACCGTGTAGCCCTCTTTCTGGAGCTGGTTGATGGTGTCCTGGGCCGACTCATCGGCCCAGGCCGGTCCGGCGGGCCCGACCAGCACCCCGTAGGCCGCCGCTGCCACGGCAAGTATCGCCAACCTGCGCATTGCCGCCTCCTGAACGTGCTGTTGAGTCAATGATCTGCTTCTGATATCGCCGGCGATAGCCCCAGCGTTCCATGAACCAGGGGGGTTTCGCTGTGGGAGGTGGGGGCTGATCCCCGTGGCAGCGGCGATACTATGCGCCCACCAGCAGGCAAACGCGACCGAAGGTGGCCCCAATGGACAGCACCATGCAGAACTCCCCGCTCACCGTCGCGGAGATCCTGCGGTACGCGGTGAATGTCCACGGCGACCGCACCGTGACCACCGCCACCGGTGACGGCTTCCGGCATGCGACCTATTCCGAGGTCGGACGCCAGGCCGCGCGGTTGGCCAACGCACTGCGTCGGCTTGGCATCGACTCCGACCAACGGGTCGCCACCTTCATGTGGAACAACCAGGAACACCTGGAGGCCTACGTCGCAATTCCGTCGATGGGCGCGGTGCTGCATACCCTCAACATCCGGTTGTTTCCCGAGCAGATCGAGTTCGTTGCCTACGAAGCCGCGGACCAGGTGGTCATCGCCGATATATCCCTGGCGTCGATCCTTGCGCCGGTTCTGCCCAGGATGGAGACCGTCCACACCGTGATCGTGGTGGGATCCGGTGACCTGGAACCGTTTGAGGCCTCCGGCAAGCGCGTGTTGCGCTATCACGAAATCACCGCCGCCGAATCCGATCAGTTCGACTGGCCCGATATCGACGAAAACTCAGCTGCCGCAATGTGTTACACCAGCGGGACCACCGGGAATCCCAAGGGTGTGGTGTATGGCCACCGTTCCAGCTACCTTCACTCGATGGCCGTCTGCAGTGGCAACGGCATGGGTCTGAGCTTCTCGGACAAAGCGTGCGCGATCGTTCCGATGTTCCACGCGAACGCGTGGGGTCTGCCGTATGCGGCCCTGATGGCCGGCGCCGACATCGTGCTGCCGGATCGGTTCATGGACGCCAAGTCACTGGTGAACCTCATCGAAACCCAGCGCCCGACGGTGACGGGAGCGGTGCCCACGATCTGGAATGACGTGATGAATTACTTAGAGCGCGAACCCGGCCACGACATCTCGTCGCTGCGACTGGTGGCGTGCGGGGGATCGGCGGTGCCGGTGTCGTTGATGAAGACCTTCGAGCAGCGTTACGGCGTGCAGATCCGGCAACTGTGGGGGATGACCGAGACCTCGCCGATGGCGACGCTGGCCTGGCCGGTACCCGGTACGCCTGCGGACAAGATGTGGGATATCCGGGCCACCCAGGGACGGCCGATGTGCGGGGTGACGGCCCGCATCGTCGACGACCACGGTGCCGTGCTGCCGAATGACGGCGTGGCCGTGGGTGAACTGGAGGTCTGCGGGCCGTGGATCACCGGTTCCTACTACCGCGACACCGACCCGTCGAAGTTCGCCTCCGGTTGGCTGCGTACCGGCGACGTCGGCCGGATCGACCCAATGGGCTACATCACGCTGACCGACCGCGCCAAGGATGTCATCAAGTCCGGCGGCGAATGGATCTCCTCGGTGGAGTTGGAGAACACGCTGATCGGCCATCCGTCCGTACGCGAGGCCGCCGTGGTTGGCGTTCCCGACGAGCGTTGGCAGGAACGTCCACTGGCCGCGGTGGTGTTACAGGAGGGCGTCGAGCTGACTCCCGAGGAACTGAAAACCTTTCTCGCCGACAAGGTCGCTCGGTGGTGGATACCGGAGCGCTGGACGTTCATCGACGAGATCCCGCGCACCAGTGTCGGCAAATACGACAAGAAGACCATCAGGGCGCGCTACGCCGACGGGGCGTATGCGGTCGTCACGCTCTAGTGGGACCTGATGTCGGCAGACGGCTCCCCTGCACCACAAGGGGCAACACTCAACCCGCTGCGCTGGCGATCGCTTGCTGCGGTCTGCTTACTCATCGGGCTGGGGTGGGTGGTGTGCGACGGTTTCGTGATCGCGATTCCCACGATCGGTCGTGCCGTCGGCGGCTCCACCGACGCGATGGCCTGGGCGGTAAACGGCTTCTCCTTGGTCGCGGGCATGGCGGCCTTCTTCGGCCGGCTCGGAGATCTGACCGGTAACCGCAGGGTTGTCGTTATCGGCGGTGCGATCCTGGTCTTGGGATCTGTAATCGGCGGGTTGGCCGAGACGTCGAGCCAGTTGATCCTCGCAAGGGTGCTGCAGGGAATCGGCGGCACCGCAATCTTCACCTGTGCGCTCTCGGTGCTGACGCTGCAGTTTCCCCCGGATGAACGGCCACGGGTACTGAGCATCAGACAATCGGTCAGCTGGGGCGCCGCCGGCCTTTCGGTGCTGATCCTCGCAGTGCTGGTCGAGTTGCTGGGGTGGAAGGCGACTTTCTGGGGTGCGATCCCGGTCGCTGTCCTCGGGCTCGTTCTTGTCGCCACCACAACTCCTGAGTTTCATGATCGCTCAGCGAACTCCAAGCTTGATTTTGCCGGCGCGCTGATATTGACTGCGGCGTTCTTCATGGTCAGCTACACGCTTTTCGAGAGCGAGGAGATGTCGGCACCGAGACTCGTGCTCATGGTGGTCATCGCTGCACTTCTGTTCGGACTGTTCGTCGTTGTCGAGAGCCGATCGGCGGACCCGCTGATCCCCCTGTCGATTTGGCGCCATCGGATTTTCACCGGGGCGATCGTCTCCGCGTTCGTCTTCAACGGCGTGATGGTCGGATTGCTCTACCTATTGGCTCTCTATCTTCAAACAGTCGGAGGGCTCGGCGCGGTCGATACCGCCAAAGTGCTGATCGGTGGGACCATCGCGGTCATCATCACGAATCCGATTGGTGCGCTGCTTGCTAGGCGCGGTAGCTTTCAGCCTCCCGTCGTGGCGGGAATGCTGCTGATGTCACTCGGCTTGGTAGCTATTCTGTTCGGTATCAAGGCTGATTCCAACGCTGCCATTCTCGGCGGGCTCATCGTTCTTGGCGCTGCGGTCGGTATCCAGACCACTCCGATATCGATCTTGGCAGTCAGCTCCACCGATGCCACGAAAGGCACGGCGAGCGGAGTCGTCGCCATCACGTTTGGATTGTCCAACGCGATAGGGATAGCGCTCGCGACTGCGATCATGCAGAACGTCGCGATCGGTTCCCTCAAGGGCGCGACGGGTTCAAACCAGCTCGAAGGCATCGACCATCAAGAGCTGTTGGACATTCTGACCGGCATTCGACCCATGAACAGCCTCTCATCGGCAGGACAGCAGGTGGTCACCGCGGCTTTCGACAAGGGGGCGATGACGACAATCGCAATCTTCGCCGTGCTGGTTCTGATGGGAGCCGCCTTGGCAACCAAGACGCTGCGCAACGTCGTCCTTCACGACGGCTGATGGCTACCGCTCGGCGCGTTGATAGGCGGTGACGACCGCCGCCCCGCCCAGGCCGATGTTGTGTTGCAAGGCGGCGGTGACGCTGTCCACCTGCCGTGCATCAGCGCTACCACGCAGTTGCCAGGTCAGTTCCGTGCATTGCGCAAGTCCGGTCGCTCCCAGCGGATGGCCCTTGGAGATCAGCCCGCCGGACGGGTTGACCACCCAGCGCCCCCCGTAGGTGGTGTCACCGGAGTCGATCAGCTTCGGCGCCTCACCGGCTCCGCAAAGTCCGAGCGCCTCATAGAGCAACAACTCGTTGGCCGAGAAGCAGTCATGCAACTCGATTACTTGAAAGTCTTCGGGCCCCAGACCGCTCTGGTCATAGACCTGTCGGGCCGCTTGGACATTCATGTCGTGACCGATGATATTGCGGGCTGATCCGTCGAAGGTCGAGGCGAAGTCGGTGGTCATCGCCTGCCCGACGATTTCCACGGCTTGGCCGGCCAGACCGTGGGAGTCCACGAAGGCCTCCGATGCCAGCACCACCGCGGCTGAGCCGTCGGACGTCGGCGAGCACTGCAGCTTGGTCAGTGGGTCAGAGATCATCTTGGCACCGAGGATGTCCTCGAGGCTGTACTCCTGCTGGAACTGCGCGTAGGGATTGTTCACCGAATGCTTGTGGTTCTTGTAGCCGATCTTGGCGAAATGTTCGGCGGTAGCGCCGTATTCGCGCATGTACTCCCGGCCTGCGGCGCCGAACATCCATGGGGCCACCGGGAACGCCAGTTCGTCGAACTCCGCCAGTGCCTTGATGTGCTTGCGCAGTGGCGACTCCCGGTCATCAGCCCCGCCGCCCAGTGAGCCGGGTTGCATCTTTTCGAAACCCAGCGCCAGCACGCAGTCGGCTAATCCGCCCCGGATGGACTGCGCCGCGAGATACAGCGCCGTCGACCCGGTGGAGCAGTTGTTGTTGACGTTGACGATCGGGATCCCGGTCATACCGAGTTCGTAGAGCGCGCGCTGACCGCAGGTGGAGTCCCCGGC
>JBMOKE010000216.1:0-3713 GCA_049315425.1 Mycobacterium sp.
GCGAGCAGCGAGATCACCAGGGCCAGCGGTGCGATCCAGCCGGTCGTCCGGGGGCGGGAAACCGGGGGCGCAGCTGGGTAGGTCGTCGGCTCAGGCATGCCGCCGATGCTACGCGTACGCTTCACAGGGAAAGAAAATGATGACGACAACCAGACTGCAGCAACTTCTGATTAACGCGATGTGCGGTAGCGCACTCGCGCTAGCAGGTTTTGCGCTGGCCCCATCCGTGGGCGCGCAAACCTGCGCGTCAGGCTTCATCGCCAACCCGTACAACGCTCAATGCCTGGCGCCGGTCAGCACCCCGGTCATCAGTGGCATTCCCTGCGTGGCCAGCAATATCGGGATCTGCAGTTCGTTCCTGCAAAACCAGCAGCCGCCCCGCAGGCCCCAGTCCTCGGTGGCAAATTAGTCCTGAAGTGGGCTAGGTGTGCGAGACCGTCTTGTTCAGCAACCGCTGAACCCAATTCGGCGACACCTGCGACAGGGCGGCCAACACTTTGGTTTGGCGCCCGACGGGGTAGTGCACCCGCGGTAGCCAGGTCCGGTCCGGGTGGGTGGCCGAGTAGATGGCTTCCGCGACGTCATCGGCGGTCAGGTGCACACCGAGAGATTTCGTACTGCCGGTCTCGAGTCCGTCGACCATCGCGGTCGCCACGAACAGCGGCCACATCGCCATCACCCGGATCCCGTACCGCCGCCATTCGAGTTCGAGTGCTTCGGTGAGACCGCGCACTGCAAATTTGGTGGCCGAGTAGATAGCCAACTCGGGCTGGCCGTAGATCGCCGACGCCGAACACAGGTTGACGACCTGGGCGCCCGGAGTGTTCCGCAGGTATCCGAACGCCGTATGCAGGCCGGCCATGGTGCCGTAGACGTTGATGTCGATCATGCGCCGCTGTTCCGCGAGCGCGATCTCCTCGAAGCGGCCGGAGCTGAGCACGCCGGCGTTGTTCACCAGGATATCGAGCCGGTGGGAGGCCCCGGTGAACGCCTCGAGTTGCCCGGCCCACGCGGCGGCGTCGGTCACGTCGAGCGCTCCGACCGTGACATCGCCACCGACGCGGATGATCTCCTCGCGCAGTGTGTCCAGTCCTGCGGAGTCAATGTCATAGGCGCCGACGCGATACCCACGCCGGGCGAAGGCCAGCGCGGTGGCGCGACCGATGCCGGCCGCTGCTCCGGAGATGAAGACCGTGGGTGAATCCATGATCCCAACCTAACCGGATCACCAGCGGTGCGCGCGACCCTGCTCCCGGTACCAGTCGATCAGTTCTGGCTTGTCGATTGAGCGGGCATCCAGCGACACATTGGCGTGGCCGGCCATGATCGCGGTGACCGGCACCTCCAGCTTCTTTCCGGTTCGGGTGTGGGGGATGCCCGGGGCCGCGATGACGTCATCGGGTACGTGTCGTGGCGAGAGCCTGGTCCGGATCTGGCTGCGGATCGTGTCGATAACTTCGTCGTCGAGCGTTCGGCCGTCGGCCAGGGTGACGAACAGGGGCATCCAGTAGGCGCCTTCGGGGCCGTCGATGCCCAGCACGAACGCCTCGGTGACAGCCTCGATCGCCTCGACGACTTCGTAAATGTCAGCTGAGCCCATCCGGATGCCATGTCGGTTGAGGGTGGCGTCGCTGCGGCCGTGAATGACGAGCGACCCGCGGTCGGTGACGGTCACCCAGTCGCCGTGACGCCATACATTCGGCGCCGGACCGTCGGCCCATTCATGATCGAAATAGGCTGCGCGATAACGGGACCCGTCGGGATCATTGGTGAAGGTGACCGGCATCGAGGGCATCGGGGCGGTGATGACCATCTCACCGACCTCGCCGGTGAGCGGCGTCCGGTTCGGCGACCAGCTGTGCAGGGCCACGCCCAAATAGCGGGTGGTCAACTCACCCGGCAGCGCCGGCATGCCGGTGGTACCGCCGGCGAAGGCGGTCACCACATCGGTTCCTCCGCTGATCGAGGACACCTCGACGGAGTCGCCCACTTCGGCCTTCACCCACTCGAACAGTTCGCCGGGCAGTGGCGAGCCGGTGCTGCCCAGAGTCCGCAGCCGACTCAGGTCGTGCTCGACGCCGGGGTGCAGCCCGGCCTTGCGGGAGGCCAGGAGATGGCCGGGGCTGGTGCCGAAGTAGGTGACCCCCTCGGTTTCGATCAAGTCCCAGAGCCGATCTGCGTCGGGATGTAAGGGATGCCCGCTATAGCAAACGACGGTGCTGCCGCACAGCAGACCTGCGATCCGAAAGTTCCACATCATCCAGCTCAACGCGGTCTGCCAGAAAAACACATCATCGGCACCGAGATCGGCGTGCAGCACCGCGGCTTTCAGATGCTCCAGGACTACGCCGCCGTGGCCGTGCACGATGCCCTTGGGTGCGCCGGTGGTGCCGGAGGTGAACAGGACCCACAGCGGGTGATCGAACGCCACCGGTGTGACGTCCGGGGCAACGGGCTTGGCGATCAGCTCGTGGTAGTGCGCGCCGTCGAGGAGGAGGAGATGGGGCTTACCGGGTAGCAGATCCATGAGTTCGGCTGTGTCCGAACGCTTGTCGATCCAGTGTCCGTTCAGTGGGTAGCCACTGCAGCTGAACACGACCTTCGGTTCGAGCTGGCCCAACCGCGCTGCCGCGCCCTGCGGTGCGTAATCCTGACCGCAGCCCGACCACACCGCTCCCAGGGCGGCGGTTGCCAAGAAGGCCACCATCGCTTCGGCCACATCCGGCAGATAGGCACCCACTCGGTCGCCGGGGACCACCCCGAGTCGGCGCAACTCGGCGGCTACCGCCCCGATGCGCCCGGGTAGCTCGGGCCAGTCGATCTGGGTTCGGGTGCCGTCCTCGTCGATTCCGATGATGGCCGGCCCGCCACGGCCGCAGTGCCGCAGCACCTGGTCGACGTAGTTGAGGGTGACGCCGGGAAACCACCGCGCACCCGGCATGGCGTCCTCGGCCAACACGGCGCTGTCCCCGTCACCGGGACCGACGGCGGCCTGAATATCGAAGAACTCCCAGAGCGCCCGCCAGAACTGCGCCGGATTGTCCACCGACCATTGCCATAGCGCGTCGTAGTGTCCCGTGGGTGCTCCGTGGGCGGTCGCCGTCGTGGCGGCGAATGCGCGCCACCGGGGTTCACCGCGATCTGTCGGAGCCACCATCTTCGACGGCCGCTCTCAGATGAATTCGACGCCGGACATCTTGATCTGACCGTCCTCGCGTTCCAGGGTCAGGACCAACCGCCAGACCCGCGGTTGTTGTTGGTCCTTGGGCGCCTCCCTGCCTTGGCGCTGAGAGGTCGCCGAAACAAGTACCACGGCGGAATCGGCGGTCATGGAATCCACTGCGGCGTCATTGACCGTCGCCGTGGTGAGGATCTTCTCCGCTTGCAGGGCCTTGATGAACTCATCCGAGGTCTCGTCGAAATTGGCCCTGAACTTTCCGGTGGAGCCATCCAGAACGCGCTGCACACTTTCTTCCGCCTTGGTGTAGTCCATGGACATCAGGTTCACCACGTCCTGGCGCGCGGCCGCGGCGAACTCGGCGGCACGCTGGCTTTGCTGGGCTGCCCTGTGGTGCTGCCAGGCCATGTATCCCGTCGCGCCCAATAGTCCTGCGATCACCAGTGTGGTGGCGGCGACGGCAACCGTCTGCAGCAGGACGGACGGCGGCCGCGGCGGCGGTTCTACCGGCTCTGTCGACTCTTCTGCGGTGGTC
>JBMOKE010000044.1:0-16551 GCA_049315425.1 Mycobacterium sp.
GTGCGCAACGAATCGGGATACAGGTGGCTGCGGGAGTCGATGATGTCAGGTCCGACCGCACCGATCTCGCGGGCACGGCGTTCGCCGACCGCGACCACCGCGCCGGCGCCGTCACCGAACAGAGCACTGCCGACCCAGCCCGCGATCTCGGACTTCAGCGCGGGGAAGGTGAGCGAGCACAATTCCACCGACAGCAGCACGGCGACATCGTCAGGTGCGCCACGCAGATAGTCATGAAGCCGGGCCACACCCGCTGCGCCCGCCACGCAACCGAGTCCGAACATCGGCACCCGGCGCACATCGGGCCGCATACCGAGACGGGTGGCCACCCGTGCCTCCAGCGAGGGCACCATGATGCCGGTCACCGTCGTCGAGATGATCAGGTCAACATCGCTGGGCCGTAGACCGGCCTCATCGAGAGCCGCCGACACAGCCACGCATCCGAGTTCCACCGCATGCTCGATGAACAGGTCATTGGCTTTGCCGAAGTCCTTCAGGCCGGGGTAGGACTCGATCGGCAGCACGAGGTGGCGATGGGCGACTTTGGCGGAGTGGTGCAAGCTGCGCATGATTTTTTCGTGTTCGACGAATTCCGGGTCGACCACGAACGCCTCGGTGATCTCATCCTGGCTGTAGCGGTTCGGGGGCAGCGCGCCCTGCACCCCCGCGATCACGCTGACCGGACGGGCCGCACTGGACGTGGGTTTGCTGGACATGCCTCCAGTATGCCCCTGTTTCACGGGACCGACCCTTACGGATGGCTGACGCCGGGGTCCGACGCCTCGCGCTCACCTCCGTGGTCGTGGCCAGGGCAACCAGTATCGGACGGTTTGAGCGTAATCATCAAAGGTCCGGCCATAGATCCGCCGGTAACGGGCCTCTTTGAACAGTGGCGCGATCAGGCAGTAGGCCGTGAACGTGATTGCTACCACAAGTTGGTCCGGTGTCCATGTGGGGACGGTCCACAGGGTCAGCGCGAAAGAAACGTAGATCGGTTGGCGGGTCAGCCGGAACAGGCCCGTCACCGGCATCGGCGGAAAAACCGGCTTGCGGCCGCGAAGCAGCGCGACCCACCCCAGACTGCCGGTCTGCACTGACAGCCCAGCGTCGGCCATGGACTTTCCGAGCAACGCCCAGGAAGCCGCGTAGAGCGCGACCATGACCACGAGCGCCGGACCCCTGGCCTGCCACCAGAGGGTTGACGATGGCGTCCAGAACGCGAAAAGTGCGAACACCTGCAGCGCGGCGATTGTGGTGTAACTCGTCGTCGACAGAGTTTTTCCCGCGCCCATTGGCGCCAACCGCCCGAGCAGTGCTCTGCCCCGGTTGGTCAGTAGCAGGGAGTGCACAAGTGGGAACTGGATCAGCAGCGCAGCATTGGCGACCCAGCTCCACGGTGCCGGCACGGTGCCCAGCGATCGACTCATGCCGAAGAACATCGCCACCATCATCGTCAGCACGCCCAGTGCAAAAGACACATGGCAGATGACGCCGTAGCTCAGCGCCAGCGACATCCGCCTACGCCTTAGACGGACAGCGTCACGCTCTGTCAGCGTTCCCACCGGAGCTCCCCTTTCGATAACGGCTCACGGCCGTACCTCACGTAGCGTATCCAACATGGAACTGCGAAGACGCCTGTCGATGCTTCGTTGGTCTGTCTTGCGCGCGGGCATCGGTGTCCGCAACTTCACCAAAACGGGCCAGTTGGGCGACGGCCGGGAGACTGCCGCCGCTGAATACGTGGTTGCTCACGCCCGCCAGGGCGATATCAACGATGTGCTCGCGAAAATGGATCAGTACTCCTACGACAAATCATTTCTGGTCAGCGTCGGCGACGAGAAGGGGAAACTGCTCGACGCCGCTGTCCGGCGAGCGAATCCCCGCCTAGCTCTCGAGTTGGGTACCTACTGCGGGTACGGAGCGTTGCGGATCGCGGCTGCCGCACCCTCGGCACGGATACTTTCAGTTGAGTTATCCCCCGATAATGCCGATGTTGCACAACGCATCTGGAGTCATGCAGGTGTTGCTGACCGAATTACATGCGTCGTCGGGACTATCGGCGATGACGGAGTCACCCTGGACAGGTTGCAGGCTGACCACGGATGCGCCTCCGGTGGGATCGACTTCCTGTTTATTGATCACGATAAGGACGCATACCTGACTGATCTGTCAGCCATCGTCAAGCGTGGCTGGTTGAAACCGGGATCAATTGTCCTGGCAGATAACGTCGGTTTCCCTGGCGCTCCGGAGTACCGCGCCTACATGCGTGGGCACCAGGGCAAAAACTTCCGCACCGTTGAGCACCGGACTCATGTCGAGTATCTGCCACTGATCCCCGATCTGGTCCTCGAATCGGACTACCTCGGCTAGGAGTCCTTGCAACGGAACTGTTTTCGTTAGCGAGTAGCCCTATCCATCCGGTGCCGCCCGCCGCCGCCGCCATCCTCGCTGATCCCTAGCAGGCCGTGCAGCCTCACCAACGGTTTGGGGGCCCACCAGTTCCACTTACCCATCACGTGCATGAACGCGGGCACCAGAACCACCCGCACCAGGGTGGCGTCGACAAGCACCGCCAGGGTCAGGCCCAGGCCGAACAATCGCATCACCGCTACCTGTGCGGCGATCAGCGCGGCGAACGAGATCGCCATGATCAGGGCTGCGGCCGTGATTACTCGCCCGGTGTGAGCCAGACCCAACGCCACACTTTCGTCGCTATCGGCTGATGTTTTCGGGGATGCGAGCCAGAACTCCCGAATGCGCGAGATCAGAAATACCTCGTAGTCCATCGACAGTCCGAAAGCCACACAGAACAACAGCACCGGCATATTGGCTACCAGCGTGCCAGTCGTCGTGGTACCGAGGCCGCCGAGGTTCCCGTCCTGAAAGATCCACACCGTCGCACCGAAGGCTGCGGACAGCGAGAGCACATTGAGGATCAGTGCCTTGATCGGAACCACCACGCTGCCGGTCAACAGGAAAAGCAGCACAAGCATGATCGCGGCGATCAGACCCAGTACCAACGGCAACCGGGACGTGATGGCATCGACACTGTCCTGGTTGGTCTGAGCCAGCCCACCGAACTCAGTTGCTCGGCCGCCAGGGGTGGGCACCGCATGCATTCGGCTGAGTTGGGTTTCGGAGGCTTCCGAGAACAGCGGCAGAGAGCTGCCGACAGTCATCAGGGTGCTACCGAACGCCTCCCCGGTGGCCGCCAGCGGCGGACCGGTTAGCGTGCCGGCCACGTAAGTGCCACTCGGCGCCGATACCGAGTTCACGTCGGGAATGCGGGACAGGTCGGCGGCGTAACGGTCGACCTCGGCGCGGTCCAGACCAGCGGAATCCGGTATGACGATCGGCACTTCGGAGTCTGAATCAATCGCGAAGTCTGATCGCAGCAGATCACCGACCTGATGCGCTGACGCCGATTTCGGCAACACCCGATCGTCAGGGAACCCGGGACGCACTCCCAAGAACGGAGCACCGAGTACGCCCAACAGCACCACGACGGCCAAACCGATTGGTATCGCATGACGCATGACGAATTTTGTCGAGCGATACCAGAACTGTTGCTCGACCGGCAGCGGGGTGGGCGTTGGTCGGAGCCGTATGCGGCGCAACGCGCGCCGTACATCCAGACTGTCCAGCCGGTCCCCGAGCGCCATGATGGCGGCGGGCGTGATGAGGATTGCCGACAGTGCGGCAAACGCGACCGTCGCTACGCCCGCATAGCCGAACGAGCGCAGAAAGTTCATCGGGAAGATCACCATCACCGCCATCGACAGCGCGACGATGACCGCCGAGAACAAGACTGTTCGGCCCGCCGTGACCATGGTGGTGACAACCGCGCTGTCCCGATCAGCACCGGCGGCTAACTCGTCCCGATACCGACTGATCATCAGCAGCGTGTAGTCGATGGCCAACGCCAAACCCATCGCCGTGGTCAGGTTGAGCGCGAAAATCGATACGCCGGCGAAGAAGGTGATGGTCCGTAAAACAGCCAACGATCCCAGGATCGCCATCACACCGACGCCGATCGGCAAGGCCGCAGCGAATACGCCCCCGAACACCCAGATCAGCACGAGAAAACTGAGTGGAACAACGATTGCCTCGAGCAGCAGCAGGTCCCGCTTCGACTGCTCGGTGACTTGCAGATTCACCATCGCGGCACCGCCGGCGCGCACCACGATGCCGTCGCGATCTCCGACTATCACATCGGTGAGTTCCTTGGTGTAGGTCTGTTGCTTGCTCTCGGGGCCGACGATCCCGGTAACGATGAGGCCGGATCTCCTGTCGGCACTGACCAGAGCCGCTGCGGCCGGGGGTGGCGCGGTCCAGGCTGAGGTAATGGTCGCGACCCGGCCGGACTGCGTCAGTTGGTCCATGACGTCGGTGGCAACAGCCCGGGTTTGCGCGCTGTCGTACGGGTTGGGTCCACTGACCACGATCACCAGCGGCACATCGCCCTGGCCGAATTTCTCAGCGAGCAGTTTTTCGGCCCGCGATGATTCGGCGGTCGGATCTTGGAACCCACTCGGAGAGAGGTGCTGCGCCACCGGGATTCCGAAGGCTCCGATAGCCACAATCAGCAGTAGCGCGACGACAATGACTCGACGAGGTGCGGAAATAGCCATCCCGGCAATGCGTCGAAGCATGTGTTCAGTCTGGCACGCCCCGAAAGCGGCAGGCCTGCTCAGACTGCTGGCTGACTGGACGTGTGGTCAGAAGACCCGCGCGAGTTGGTCCGAATCCGGGTGACTTGCGGTGTGATCAGCCACGGGTAGCTTTCACGGTCACCTGTTTGCCTCGACCGCTGGAGGTCTGTGCGGTGTCACAGCCGATGAACATCGCTCCCGAGCTGTTGATCGTCGCCGGCGTCGAAGTCACCGCTCATTCCCAGGACCTCGTCACCATCGGTCACCGTGCCGACGCGATGGTCGACTCTGCGCTGCCCGGCTGGGTGGGCCGGTCAGCGGCAGCGCTGGCTGCGCGGGCCGCAACGTGGGCCGACGCGACTCTGGCACTGTCCGCCCGCGTCTACGTCCATGGCGAGGCCCTGAGGCGCAGCGGTCTGAATTTCGCTGAGATGGAATGCCGCGGTGCGCAGACGGTCGTGCAGGTACACCCCACAGTCGGCTCGCCGTGACGCTGGGTCCGGCCGATATCGACCGCTGGGACCCCGAGCAGGTGCGAGCGGTCTCGGTGGCGGCAACCTCGCGTGCGGAATCGGCCACGGCAGTCTCAGAGGCGCTTGCTCGACTACCACTACTGTCCGGGTGGACTGGACTAGCAGCCATCGCCGCGACCGCGGCCATCGACATGACCAGGGCCGAATTGGATGCCCACGCCGAGGAAGCCCGCGCCGTAGCCCGCGCCACCGACAAGGCCGCCGACGACATCAACCGGCTGAAGTCACTTTTACGCAACCTCGACGATGATGCACAATCGGCCGGCCTGATCGTCGACCGCGTTAACGGCACCGTGATTCCCGACACCGGAATTCGCCGCGGAACAGAGCAGTTCAATGCCGACGCTGAGGTGATCTCGGCCCGACTCGACGCAATAATCGCCGAAGCCAACACTGTCGATGCCGAACTCGCACAGGCAATCGCCATTGCCGATAATCAATTCGCAGTAACACCGGCTCCCCCGGTTCTGACCGGACCGGAAGACCGGAAGACGTGGTGGGAATCACTGAGCAGGGCCGCCAAAGACTCACTGCTGGAACGCAATCCCGAAGCGCTTGGTAATTGCGATGGTATCCCGGTAGCAGATCGCAGCATTGCGAACATCATCATCATGGCTAGGGATATCGCCAAGATTGACCAAAGCGCAGCTGACCATGGCGTAACGGCCGACGAAATCCTCGCACAACCAGAGCAATTCGGTCTGAGCATGACCGACGTCATCCGCTACGCCAATGCTGTCAGAGTGCAGGGAGGCCTCGACTACAACCGGTCGCAGACCGGAGCCGAGGTTCTGCTGTATCTCTACAAGCCACGAGAGTTCGGCGGGCAAGGCCGGGCCGCGATCGCCATCGGCGACCCGGATAGCGCGGACCATACGGCCGTGATGGTTCCCGGTACCGGCAACAGTGTCGCTAACGGCTGGCTTGTCAACAATGATGAGGCCACCAATCTCTACGCCGAGACATTGGCGGCTGTCGGCCGGGACCGAACGGTCTCGGTGCTGATGTGGATGGGATATGACGCCCCTGATGCCATCGTGGATCCGCGGGTGGCGCAGACCGCACTAGCCCGCCGAGGGGGTGCGGTGCTCGCCTCAGACGTCAACGCGCTCCACGTGACTCATCGCGGCACGACACATGTGACTGTGATCGGTCATTCCTACGGAGCAACCGCAGTGGCGGATGCCGCCGCCGGGTATGGGATGCGATCCGGCGATGTTGTCCTCGTCGGATCGCCAGGTAGCGATGCGGCCCGAACTGCCGCAGATTTCCATCTGCCCGGAACAGGTCACCTCTATGTCGGTTCTGCTGCGACCGATCTGGTGACCAATGTCGCCGGGGTATCGACGGGTCCGATCGGTTTGGGCGCCGACCCTGCGGCCGACGGCTTCGGATCGACCAGGTTCAAAGCCGAAGTCGCGGGGTGGACTCCAGGATCGTGGACTGACCACGAGCACTACTTCGACAACGGATCGGAGTCCCTCTACAGCATCGCCGAAATCACGTCAGGGCATGGTGCTGCGCTGCAGGCGCACGGGATGACCGCACCGCACCGCGACAGCATTCTCGGACCGTTTGCCAGGCGTCTGGGTCTACCGGATTGGAGCATTCCCCTGATGGACCCCGAGTTGACGAGGCCCGCCACGACAGGGCACTACCACCATCGGGATGCGGGGTCATAAGACCTTCAGCGCGCCCCTGGCCCTAACCAGCCGGTCAGTTTGAGCTGATGGCGCAATATGTTAACCGCAACGTTGCCTGAACCCAAGGCAGCCAGCACCCGCCGGTGTGATACTCGCGCCACAGGCTGAAATCATCCCGGGAGCACACTTATGAGCGAAGTCATTCATACCTTGAGGTCAACGACCGCGTTGCCCGAGAATGCACGCGCGATCGTCATCGATCACGAACACAGCCGCACGGCGATGAGCGCCGACGCGCTACGCCGCGGCATCGAAGACCACCTGCGCTATTCGCTGGGCCGTCCGGCCGCCCTACTGGAGCCGCAGCACTACTATTACGCCCTCGCGCTGGCCGTACGTGACCGCATGCAGGACCGTTGGCTCAAGACCACCCAGACCTATCTGCAGCAATCCTCGAAGGTGGCCTGCTATCTGTCCGCGGAATTCCTCCTGGGCCCCCATCTGGGCAACAACCTGCTGAGCCTGGGGATCGAGGACGCCGCCCGCGAGGCCCTGACCGAAATGGGCCAGGACTACCAGAAGGTGCTCGACTGCGAGGAAGAACCGGGATTGGGCAACGGTGGCCTGGGCCGGCTGGCCGCCTGCTACCTCGAATCGCTTGCGACCCTGCAGCGGCCGGCGATCGGCTACGGCATCCGCTACGAGTTCGGCATCTTCGATCAGCAGATCCACGACGGCTGGCAGGTCGAGACAACCGACAACTGGCTGAATGCCGGAAACCCGTGGGAGATCGCCAAGCCGGAACTGAACTATCGCGTCATGTGGGGCGGTCACACCGAGCGCTATCGTGACGAACGGAACACCGAACGGGTGCGGTGGGTACCGCAACGCTCAGTCAAGGGTGTCTACTACGGCACCCCGATCCAGGGCTATGGCGTGAACACCTGCAACACGCTGACGCTGTGGAGTGCTCGCGCGATGGAGGAACTCGCCCTCGACGCCTTCAACGCCGGCGACTACTACCGCGCCGTTGAGGAGGAGGTGGTCTCCGAGACCGTCACCAAGGTGCTCTACCCCAACGACGAACCCGAGGTCGGCAAGCAGTTGCGGCTGCTTCAGCAGTATTTCTTCGTGTCGTGCTCACTGCAGGACATCCTTCATCTGATCGAAGACCTTGCAGGCCGCGATGTGCGCGAGCTTCCCGATCGGGTGGCGGTCCAGCTCAACGACACCCATCCCTCGATCGCCGTGGCTGAACTGATGCGGTTGCTGATCGACGAGCGCGGGCTCGGCTGGGACGAGGCATGGCGGATCACGGTCGCAACCATGGCCTACACCAACCACACCCTGCTGCCCGAGGCGCTGGAGACCTGGCCGCTGTCGATGTTCGAGCAGTTCCTGCCGCGCCATCTGGAAATCATCTACGAGATCAACCGACACTTTATCGATGAGGTTCGCACCCGGTTTCCCGGCGACGACGCCCGAGTGCGGCGGATGTCGATCATCGGCGAGGACGGCGCCAAGTCCATCCGGATGGCGCACCTGGCCACCATCGGCAGCCATGCCGTCAACGGAGTCGCGGCGATGCATTCCGAACTGGTCAAGACCACCATCCTCAAGGACTTCTATGAGATGTGGCCGGAGCGATTCAGCAATAAGACCAACGGCGTGACACCGCGCCGTTTCATGGGCCTATCCAACCCCGGACTGCGAAAGCTGCTCGATGAAACCATCGGCGAGGGCTGGATGGTCGACCTGTCCAAGTTGCGTGCCCTGGCGCCGCTGGCAGACGACCCGGCGTTCGGCCAGCGATGGCGAGCCGTCAAGCGGGAGAATAAAGCCCGCCTTTCGGACTACGTCGCATCGGCGACGGGAATCCAACTCGATCCGGACTGGCTGTTCGATGTCCAGGTCAAGCGGATTCACGAGTACAAGCGGCAGCACCTCAACCTGTTGCATATCATCACCGATTACAACCGCCTCAAGCAGAATCCGGACCTCGAGATCGCACCGCGCGCGTACCTTTTCGGAGGTAAAGCCGCACCCAGCTATTACATGGCGAAGCTCATCATCAAGCTGATCAACTCCGTGGCGGAGACTGTCAACTCTGACCCGGATGTCAACGACCGCATGAAGGTGGCATTCATCCCGAACTTCAATGTCCAGAACGGCCAGTTGATCTATCCGGCGGCCGATCTCTCCGAGCAGATCTCCACCGCTGGCAAAGAGGCGTCCGGCACCGGCAACATGAAGTTCATGATGAATGGGGCACTGACCATCGGGACCCTCGACGGCGCCAATGTCGAGATGCGCGAGGAGGCCGGACCGGAGAATTTCTTCCTCTTTGGTCTGACCGTCGAGGAGGTGACGAAGCTTCAGCGCGAGGGTTACCGGCCACGCGACTATATCTCCGGCGAGCTGGCGACGGCCCTCGGTTCGATCGCTGACGGCCAATTCTCCGGTGGTGACACCGCGGTGTTCGCTCCGCTGGTCTCCAACCTCACCGACCACGACCACTTCCTGGTGCTGGCCGACTATGCCGACTACATCCGCAGCCAGGATGAGGTCAGCGACACCTGGCGGGACACCCCGGCATGGACGCGCAAGTCGATCCTCAATTCGGCGCGCTCAGGGAAGTTCTCCTCTGATCGGCCGATCACCGAGTACTGCGACGAGATCTGGAACGTCGGGCCGGTCCCGATCGGGGACTAAGCACGATCCCGGACCAGGGAAACCCATCCGGCGGAATTAGCGCTGCTGTTCTGAAAGAACAGCACCACGATGCGCTTGATGTTGTCAGCGGCCGCGCGCCGGTCCGTCCAGGATGATCTTCGGCCTGGGCGGCTGCTGGTGACCTGACACGGCTGATGTTCATGATGAATAGACAGCGATCGAATTCCATTGCCGGGGAGTCTAATTCACTTAGAATCCATTGGTCCTTCACGTAAATCAGTAGGAAAAAATACTATCCGGACAACCCGTTCCAGCCGAAAAGGGGGTTGAATTGGCCCATGACCGCGATCACCCAAGACCCCTGGCAGACGCCATCCCACGGCGGTATCACCGACGACGTCATCGCTGCGATCGACGGGTGGTGGCGCGCTGCTAACTACCTGTCGGTAGGCCAAATCTACCTGCTCGACAATCCCCTGCTGCGAACCCCGCTATCCCGCGACGATGTCAAACCGCGCCTGCTCGGACACTGGGGCACCACACCCGGCCTGAACTTCCTCTACGCCCACCTCAACCGGGTGATCGCCGAACGTAGACAGTCATGCGTCTACGTCACCGGCCCGGGTCACGGCGGACCCGGCCTCGTGGCCAGCGCCTACCTCGATGGCACCTACACCGAGACCTATCCCGATATCACCCAGGACGTCGAGGGCATGCGCAGGCTGTTTCGGCAGTTCTCCTTCCCGGGCGGGATCCCCTCGCACGTCGCACCCGAGACACCCGGTTCGATCCACGAGGGTGGCGAACTCGGCTACGCACTGTCACATGCCTACGGGGCGGCCTTCGATAATCCCGACCTACTCATCGCGGCCGTCGTCGGCGATGGCGAGGCCGAAACAGGTGCCCTGGCAACCAGCTGGCATTCCAATAAGTTCTTGCACCCGCAACTTGACGGCGTAGTCCTGCCGATCCTTCATCTGAACGGGTACAAGATCGCCAATCCGACTGTGCTGGATCGCATTCCGACCGATGAACTGCGCAGCCTGATGATCGGCTACGGCCATAACCCGTACTTCTTCGAGGTACCCGACGACAGCTCGCCGGACCACACCGATGCCCACCGGAGGTTCGCCACACTGCTCGATGAAGTGCTCGACGAGATCGCGGCGATCAAAGCCAATGCCGCCACCCGCGATGAACGCCGTCCACGTTGGCCGATGATCGTCTTCCGCACCCCGAAGGGCTGGACGGGTCCGGCCTACATCGACGGTAAGAAGACCACCGGCTCATGGCGCGCGCATCAGGTCCCACTGGCTAGCGCCTGGGACACTCCCGAGCACCTGCAGGTGCTCGCCGACTGGCTGGCGTCCTATCGTCCGGACGAATTGTTCGACGAGACAGGCAAACTCGACCCGAATATCGCGGCCCTGGCACCGACGGGCGAGCTGCGGATGAGCGCCAACCCACACACCAACGGCGGACTGCTACTCAAAGATCTCCGCCTGCCCGACTTCCGGGATTACGCCGTCGACGTACCCGCACCGGGTGCAACATTGGCCGAGGCCACCAAGGTGCTCGGCCAGTGGCTGACCGACGTGATTCGGCTCAACCCGGACAACTTCCGGATCTTCGGGCCCGACGAGACTGCGTCCAACCGACTGCAGGCGGTGTTCGAAGCCACCGACAAGCAGTGGAACGCCGAGTTCTTCGGTCCCGAGGTCGACGACCATCTCGCTCGTGCCGGCCGGGTGGTCGAGATGCTGTCTGAACACCAGTGCCAGGGGTGGCTCGAGGGTTACCTGTTGACCGGCCGGCATGGACTGTTTAACTGCTACGAGGCGTTCATCCACATCATCGACTCGATGTTCAATCAGCACGCCAAATGGCTCAAGGTCACCAACGAGATCCCGTGGCGGCGGCCGATCGCGAGCTTGAATTACTTACTGTCCAGCCATGTCTGGCGTCAGGACCACAACGGATTCAGTCATCAGGATCCGGGTTTCATCGACCATGTGGTGAACAAAAGCGCAGCCGTAGTTCGGGTGTACCTGCCACCGGATGCCAACACCCTGCTGTCCACCTATGACCACTGCCTGCGGTCTCGCCAGTATGTCAACGTCGTCGTGGCGGGCAAACAACCGCACCCCAACTTCCTGACCATGGAGGAGGCGATCGCACACTGCACCCGCGGTTTGGGTATCTGGGAATGGGCCGGCACCGAGAAAGTCGGCGAGGCACCCGACGTGGTGATCGCCGCGGCCGGCGACGTGCCCACCCTCGAAGCACTCGCCGCAGCGGATCTGTTGCGTCAGCACCTTCCCGAATTGCAGGTGCGGTTCGTCAACGTGGTGGACCTGATGCGACTTCAGGACGCAAGCGAACATCCGCACGGGTTGTCCTGTCGGGAGTTCGACACCATCTTCACGCCGGATAGGCCGGTGATCTTCGCCTACCACGGCTATCCGTGGCTGATCCATCGCCTGACCTACCGTCGCACCAATGACACCCGAATCCACGTGCGCGGCTACAAGGAACAAGGCACCACCACCACACCGTTCGACATGGTGATGCTCAACGACCTGGATCGCTACCACCTGGTGATCGACGTCATCGACCGCGTTCCGGGACTGGGCTCCAACTACGCCGCACTGCGTCAGGAGATGGTGGACAAGCGAATTCGTGCCCGGGAGTACACCCGCGCGCATGGTGACGATATCCCCGAGGTACGCGACTGGGTCTGGCCGGCCGGCCGTGGACTGCGAGCGGAGGCATCGGTGGACGCCACCGTCGCCACCGGCGGTGATAACGAGTAGCGCCCAGCCTGCACAGCGCACGTCCAATACCACCCACGGTAGACCCCGACGATGAGATCGTGGGGGGTGGAGGACCGCCGTGGCGAAGGGGACAGGACATGCTCGAGGTATCCGAGGTCGGCAACAAGATCGACAAGGGAGAGTACGACGCGGCGATCCCCGATCTTCGGGTCGGGTTGATCAACGCTCAGTACGACCTGCGCGACGCCAACTTCCCAGTGGTGATCTGGATTGCCGGTGACGACCGTCTGGCAGCCAATGCATTGGTCAACAAACTCAACGAATGGATGGACTCGCGCTTCGCCGACACCCGGGTGTTCGCCCACCCCACCGAAGAGGAGTCGCATCGACCCCAACTCTGGCGACTGTGGCGAGCATTGCCGCCGAAAGGTAGGGCGTCGTTCTTCGTCGGCGGCTTGATGCGGGCGGCCAGCCTGCGCGCCGAGGGTGAGATCGATGAGCCGGAGTTCTCGATCTGGCTACGCCATATCTCGCAGATGCAGCACGCACTGGTGGCCGACGGCGCCCTGATCTTGAAATTCTTTCTACACACCCCGGCGAAGGTGCAGAAGAAGAAACTCAAGAAGGCCGAGAATCACCCCGAGTCGGGCTGGCAGGTGGACCAGCGCGACTGGGCGGCGCTGGACGCACTCGGGCCGGTATTGCCCATCGCCGAGCGCATACTGCGCGAGACCAGCGGGCCGGGCGCGCCGTGGACCATCGTGGAGTCCACCGACTCCCGCTACCGCGACCTGACCGTCGCCCGAACGATTCTGTCCGCGCTCACCGCTCGGCTCGCCGAGGAATCCAGATCTCCCGGATGGTCGCTGGCCGAATCAGTGTTCGGCGACATCGACGGTTCCGCCGACGTGCTCTCGGGCGTAGACCTGTCCAAGACAATCGACAAACAGGACTACCGCGAAAAGTTGTCCAAACAACAGGCCCGACTGCACCGGCTCGCGCTCGAAGCTCGACAGCGCGGGGTGAGTACGGTTTTGGCTTTCGAGGGTTGGGATGCCGCAGGAAAGGGCGGGGTCATCCGGCGCATCACCGGTGCCCTCGAGGCGGGTGACTACCGGGTGATCCCGGTTGCCGCGCCCACCGAGGAGGAACGTAAGTATCACTACCTGTGGCGGTTCTGGCGCGACCTACCGCCAGCCGGCAAGTTCGTCATCTTCGACCGCACCTGGTACGGCCGGGTACTGGTCGAGCGCGTGGAGGGTTTCGCCGCCCCGGCCGAATGGCAGCGTGCCTACGACGAGATCAATGATTTCGAGAGGCAACTGGTCGAGCGCGGGTACCTGGTCGCGAAGTTCTGGTTGCACGTGTCGCCCGAGGAACAACTCGCCCGATTCAAGGCCCGCGAGCAGACGCCCTATAAGGCGCACAAGATCACCGACGAGGATTATCGCAACCGCGAGAAGTGGGATGACTACGTCAAAGCAGTCGACCAAACGATATTGCGCACCACCTCCGATGCCGCGCCCTGGCATGTGATCCCGGCGAACGATAAGCGGCTAGCCAGAATCGCGACGCTCAAGGCGGTCAACAACGGATTGGCGAGGGTGCTGCGGGAGAGCTGAGATCTACCTCAGTCGGCGAGATATTCCTCGCCACCGCTCGGGTATCCGCCACCGGTAGTGGTGATGTGAACGTGGTCGAAGTGCCCGTAGCCGTAGCCGCTGGCACCACCACCGGGGGTGAAATACGTCCCGCGCCAGATCACGTCCTGCACGCCGAACCGGCCAGCGTTGTACATCGCATAGTCGCGGATTGCATTGCCGAGAGCGATACCCTCTGAACTTCCCGGATTGGGGATCATGATGTCGAGTGCCAGGCCGTTGGGGTGCCACGGCTTGGAGTCTGGCCGCACGCCGATCATGGTGTGGATTTGCGGGAACGCTGCGCTGACGCTGCGTTCCACCAGAATCGTCTTGACTTGCAGGCCGCGCTCGGAAGCGACTCCGACCGGCAGAGCGCGAGGGCCTTGATCCACATAGGCCGCCGCCATCACCATGGCCTCCGGTGCGAGATTCGGTTCTGCGTCGGGCAGCGCATCAGGGAGCGCATCGGGTGCGGCATCGGGCAGCGCATCGGGTGCGGCATCGGGGATCAACTCTGACTGCTGCGCGACCACCATTTCCGAGCAGCAGGCCAGCGCGTCATCGCCGGCCGGCGAGGTCGCCTCGCTACCCGGATTTGCCCCCGCTCCGGCGGACAAGATCACTGCCGCAGGTAGAACAACCGTCGCTGCGAGTGCCGACCACTTCATCGAGATGCCACGCGATCCGGACTTGAACATCACGAAATGATAACGGACTTGGCCACCTCGGGGCGGTAACAGCGCGCCCGAGCTGCGTACAGAATAGGGGATTACGCCCCTAAGCTGGGAAAACCCACTTCAGATCCGGGAAACACAGGGTGGCGCGAAGGGGAATCGAACCCCTGACCTTCTCGATGCGAACGCGGGGAGACCGAACGCGACGTGCTCGCGCTGCCGCCGTTCTCAACATGTCCTCGGCCCGCTGCGCGGCCTCGCAATGCCTGTTTTTTAACGATTGTTGAAGATGAGTTTTATGAATTTGTGGCTGTGGTTGGGCGGGTAGCTTACGCTGCCGCTGTGGCCGACTAGACGAGGGGGACTTATGGCGACTGACGGTGTTTCTAACCGGGAGGGCTCGGTTTCACGATTGGGGCGCCTGCGGTATCGGGAGTTGAGGGTGGCGGCGTGGTTGGGGGCTGGGGTAGTCGGCGTCGGTATCGGTGCGTCTGCACTGGGCGGTGCCGCTATCGGTCACGCCGATGCCGATACCTCGACCGGTGCTAGTAATGGTTCGCGGGCCAACAACTCGGCCCTTACGAACCCACCGCGCTCACCGCGGGCGGCGGCGGACGTTACGCGTGCGCCTCGCGGTTCGGTGTCTCCGGCAGCGGCAACTGCGGCGACGCGGCCGTCAGGTGGTGCCTCGGTGAGTTCGGTGAAACGCGCATCCCGCGCGGCCGCCGCAGCGCCGCGCCGGTCGGCGACCAACCAGACCAGCACTGCGGCCGCGGCGGTCGCACCGGAACGGGCGGCCTCGACCGCGGTCCAGGTGCCCAGTGCTGCCGCGTCTGCCCCCACAGGGTCCGCGACCGGTAACGCGGTGGGCTGGTATCCGGGGTTGGTGATTTCGATCTTCGTCTCCAACGGCACCGCGGCGCATCCCAACGCGGGGCTGTTGATCGGCAACGGATTCAGCTTCGACCAAGGAACCTGTAAAGACGCGGAGAGATGTGACGGGGGCCGTGCCGGATTCCTGTACGGCAACGGCGGCAACGGTTACGGCGGCGGCAACGGCGGCTCAGCAGGACTGATCGGCAACGGTGGAAACGCAGCGGTTGGCATCCAGTACGAAGCCCCGCCCGACACGCAGACAGTACGGGGGGGCAACGGCGGCCACGGGGGACTGCTCTTCGGCGACGGCGGAGTCGGCGGCCCGGGCGCGCCTGGCACCGACGGCGGGGCAGGCGGTTGGGGTGGGCTGTTCTTTGGCGCCGGCGGTCGCGGCGGGCCGGGCGGCGCTGGGACGCTAGCCTGCAGCGAACCTGCCTGCACATTAGCCACACCCCCCGGAAAAGGTGGCCGCGGCGGCAGGGGAGGGCTGCTCCAGGGCCGGGCGGCCGACGGTGCAGAAGCACTGCCGAGCACGGCTCCACAGTTCATCGGGTTCAGCCCGACCGGACCCGCACCGGGGTACCCGGATGGCGGGTTTTTTCCCGGCGTCACCGTGGGCGCGACCAACTACGGCCCTACCAGGGTCTGCGGATCATCGCAGGCCAGCGACTGTTCTGAACGTCAGAACCCTGCAGACGACGCGCCGGTGGGTGCTGCTGATCCCACCGTGGGAGAGAACAGCGGCTTCCCGAACCCGTACGGTCTGAACGGCACCTTCGAAGCGGACGTCGCGCCGTCGTTACCGGCCGGGTTTGAATTCGCAAGGTTCGCTGATGGGTTCGGCAGTTTCCTGGCGCCCAACGGGACCGCTTTTGGTCAAATCTCGGTTCCTCCGCTCGTCGGTGTCCAACCATACTTCCGGTACGTCGTGGTCGACCCCGCATCCTTCCCGGCCAACTATCACCTTCAGCAGTCCACCGTGTCACCCGGCTTCGGTGTACCCGGCGGCGGAATCCAATACGTCATCTATCAGGGCCCGAAATCGGACCAACCCATACCAGGTGACGACCAGAGGCCCGTAAC
>JBMOKE010000217.1:0-3710 GCA_049315425.1 Mycobacterium sp.
GATCTTCAGTCCATCCCGCCGGAGACCGCGGGATTCGACCCGATGGCGTTCATCGCCGGCGGCGGCCGGCCGCTACTGCTGCGTCAGGCAGTTGCAGCCATTCACCGCGCGGCCGAGGATCCGCGTATCGCGGGACTGATTGCCCGCGTGCAGCTTTCAGCGGCCCCGCCCGGCGCCGTCCAGGAACTCCGCGAGGCGATCGTTGCCTTCACCTCGGTCAAGCCCTCGCTGGCCTGGGCCGAGACCTATCCGGGCACCCTGTCCTACTACCTGGCGTCGGCCTTCGGCGAGGTGTGGATGCAGCCGTCGGGCACGGTGGGATTGATCGGGTTCGCCACCAACGCCTTATTTCTGCGTGACGCCCTGGAAAAAGCCGGCATCCAGGCGCAGTTCGTCGCGCGCGGAGAGTACAAGTCCGCGGCGAACATGTTCACCGAAGATCGCTACACCGATGCGCACCGGGAGGCCGACAGCCGCCTGATCGAAAGTCTGCACAACCAGGTGTGGCAGGCGATCGCCGAATCCCGCCGGACCGACACCGCCGCGCTCGATGAGCTCGCCGACCGGGCCCCGTTGCTGCGTGACGACGCTGTTACCGCAGGGCTGATTGACCGCATCGGCTTCCGCGATGAGGCTTACCGACGTATCGGCGAACTCACCGGACAATCGGACCCAGACTCCGACGGGGACGACGAGCCGTCGCGGCTCTTCCTGTCCCGCTATGCCCAAACCCGTGAGCGCGGGCCATCTCTGCGTAGGAAAGATCCCACCGTCGCAGTGGTGACCGTGAGCGGTCCCATCGTCAGTGGCCGCGGCGGGCCGGGGCTGTCACCGTTCGGACGCTCAAGTGCCGGTGGTGACACCATTGCGGCTGCGTTGCGGGAGGCCGGTGCCGACGACGATGTGAAAGCTGTTGTGCTGCGAATCGACAGTCCCGGCGGTTCGGTCAACGCCTCGGAGACCATCTGGCGGGAGGTGGGGCGCATCCGGTCAGCCGGTAAACCGGTGGTCGCCTCGATGGGCGCGGTCGCCGCGTCCGGCGGCTATTACATTGCGATGGCTGCCGAGGTGATTGTGGCCAATGCCGCGACGATCACCGGTTCGATTGGTGTGGTGACCGGCAAGCTGGTGGCCCGGGATCTCAAGGACCGGCTCGGTGTCGGGTCAGATGTGGTGCGCACCAACGTCAATGCCGATGCGTGGTCGGTGAACTCGCCGTTCACCGACTCCCAGCACGATCTGGTCAAGGCTGAGGCGGATTTGTTTTACGACGATTTTGTGCGGCGGGTGGCCGAGGCGCGTTCGATGTCGATCGAGGACGTCGGGTTGGTCGCGCGTGGCCGGGTGTGGACCGGAGCCGATGCCGCCGAACGTGGTCTGGTCGACGAGCTTGGGGGCATGCGAACAGCGGTGCGCCGGGCCAAGGTGCTTGCTGGACTGGATGCCGACGCGAAGGTTCAACTGGTCGGATTCCCCGGATCGTCAGTACTGGATTTTCTGCGGCCCAAACCATCGTCGCAACCGGCCGCAGCGTCGCTGACCGACGCCGCGGCCGGGCTGATGCGCGGGTCTGTCGGGGACGTGATCGAGCAGAGTCAGCACAACCTGACCGGACCGAGAGCGCTGTGGCTGGGGGACTGGCGGTTCTGAGGATCAGGCCGAGACAGTCGGCGTCAGCGGCGGGCGCTGACGTAGACGATGTCGCCGAGTGGGTCGTAGTCTTCGCGGTCGGGAGGTTGCAGGCCGCTGCGGCGGAACAATTCGTTCCCCGGCGTTCCCGTGACGTCCCAACCCTTAGCGCTCAAATAGTCCATGGCACTGCTGCGCGGGCCCGGATAGATGAGTTCGGGCATATCGATGTCGAGGCCGTGGGTTCGCAAGTTTGCAGCCATCTCCCGGGCCTTGTCGGCATCGAAATCGATGATTCCAGGGGCGTATTCGGTCGCCACCGCGCTGCCGGGTGCGCTTAACGCCGTGATCGTGTCAAAGAGCCTGTCCTGGGCATCGGGTGGCAGGTAGATCAGCAGACCCTCGGCCAGCCAGGCTGTAGGGGCATCGGAATCGAAGCCGGCCGCTGCGAGCGCGGTGGGCCAATCCTCCCGCAGGTCGATGCCGACGGTCCGGCGCTGCGCGATCGGCTGTGCGCCAAGATCGGACAGCACTTGGGTCTTGAAGTCGATGACGGCGGGCTGGTCGATCTCGTACACCACGGTCTCCGACGGCCACGGCAACCGATAGGCCCGGGAATCCAGCCCGGAGGCAAGTATCACCGCCTGGCGCACGTGGCCGTCTGTGCACGCGGACATGAAGTAGTCGTCGAAGAACTTCGTGCGCATGGCCATTCCGGCGATCATCGCCGCCACTCGCTCCGGACCGGTATCGCCGAAAGGGGAGCTGTCGATACCGCCGTCGATCATGGTCACGAAGAAGTCGATTCCGACCGCACGCACGAGGGGTTCGGCGAATGGGTCGTTGATCAGACGCCGAGGGTCCTTGGTGGCCATGGCGCGCCCCGCGGCGACCATGGTCGCCGTCGCTCCCACCCCGGACGCCAAATCCCAGTTGTCGTCGTCGCTACGCGCCATGGTGGAACCTCATGCCCACGTCGCCGACAGATACTGAAAACCGGCGAACTTCTTCGACATTTCGTCGTCGTGGTGCTCAAAACCGTGGAGGGCGAACAGATCTTCGACCAGGCTGCCGCTGACCTGCCAGCCGAGTTTCGTCAGATAGTCGATGACGTGGCTGCGTTCGCCGCCGTAGACGAGTCCGGCCAGATCGTCTTGGAATCCGAGTCGACGCCAGCGATCGTCGTCCGGTTCATCGCGGTCGGTGCCCGCGGGGGTGAACACGTCCATACTGGGCATGAACTCGGTGGCTAGTCGGCTACCGGCCGGGCTGAGTGCGGTGATGTGGTCGAACAGTCGGTCCTGGGCGTCCGGAGGCAGATAGATCAACAGACCCTCAGCGATCCACGCCGTCGGCCGTCCGGCATCGAATCCGCGGGCGCGCACCGCGGCGGCCCAATCATCGCGGAGGTCGACGCCCACGTTGCGGACGTCTGCGGTGGGTTCTGCACCAAGACCCGCCAGGGTGGCCGCTTTGAAATCGATCACGTTCTGCTGGTCGACGTCGAACACCACGACGCCGGGAGGCCAGGGCAGCCGATAGCCCCGGGCGTCCAGGCCGGAAGCCAGGATTACCACCTGCTGGATCCCGACCGAGGTGGCCGCGATCAGAAAATCGTCGAAATAGCGGGTACGTACCGCCATGCCGTGGGCCATCCGCCCCATCTCGGAGTCGTCGCCTGGTGCGGTGCCGGACAGGATCGCCGAGAAATGCTCGATGCCGACCGCAGTGACTAACGGCGCGGCCCACGGGTCGTCGATCAACCCGGCCCGGTCGGCGATCGCACGGGACGCGGCCACCGCCGTCGCGGTCGCGCCGACCCCTGATGAGAGATCCCAGGTGTCGTCATCCGTGCGCGCCATCGGAATCCTCCCAATCGCGGCAACGGACCGCCGCCGTTGCTTAGCTCATTTAACCAGCCACCCCGGGCCAGGCCTGTACCCCCGGACGGATTCCCGGTCAGCCTGGGCGAACTGTTAGTCTCGTAGACTGACTGAACGCGCGTCTCCGCCGGCCTTGTCCGGTGGTGATCTGCTCGAAGAAGGTTTATCCGAACGCTGGCCCGGCCAGCCGCATCGGCA
>JBMOKE010000218.1:0-3699 GCA_049315425.1 Mycobacterium sp.
GTGAGCAGCATGCTGGTCTCCAGGGTGGCGGGGTCGCGGCCCACCTCCTCGCAGCGCCGAGCCAAAGCGGCCACCTTGCCTGGAAGTTCAGCGAACGAAGCGATGATGTTGAGGTGGTCGAAGTACCGGGCGGCCAAGCCGAATGTCTTCTTCTCGCCGCTGCCACCGATCATCAGCGGGATGTGATCGCGGTAGCGCGGCTCGGCAAACGCCTCAACGGTCCGGTAATACTCGCCGGAGAAGCTCACCCGCTCGCCGCGGATCATCGGCAGAATGATCTCCAGCGCCTCATCCAGTTTGGCGAACCGCTCAGTGAACGTACCGAATTCGAAGCCGAGTTGGTCGTGTTCGAGTTCGAACCAGCCGGTGCCGATACCCAGCACGGCGCGTCCCTGGCTGACCACGTCGAGAGTGGTGATGATCTTGGCCAGCAGGGTCGGGTTGCGGTAGGTATTTCCGGTGACCAGCGTGCCGAGCAACACGCCCTCGGTCACGGCCGCCAGCGCGCCGAGGGCGGTGTAGGCCTCCAGCATCGGCTGGTCCGGAGAACCGAGCATGGGCAACTGGTAAAAGTGGTCCATCACGAAGACCGAATCGAATCCGGCCGCCTGCGCCTCCTGAGCCTGCGCGATCACCGTGGGGAACAGTTCTGCGACTGATGTGCCGTAGGAGAAGTTCGGGATCTGGAAACCGAGTCGAATCGTCACCCGCCGACAATAACGCTCCAGCGGTGTTCGCCGAACCCGAACCAATCAGCCGTAGGTGGCCGCTGCGCCGCGACCGACGTGCAGGGTTTGACCGGTGATGTGCCGCGCCGCTGGGGTGGACAAAAACAGCGCGAGCCGAGCGATCTCGGTCGCCACCGGCGACTGCGAGGTGGCGAGTCCGAGATAGCCCGGCTGAGCGGTTCGCCCACATGCCACCGTGTTGATGGTGATACCGCGGGTCCCGAGATGGTGGGCCTGGCCGGCCGTCCAATTAGATAGCGCAGCCTTGGCGGCAGCCATCGGGGCAGACCAGGGGGCGGACCCGGGCCCCGACTCGGCGGCGTTGTCCGCAACGACGGCCACGATCGAGCCGCCTGATCGTAAGTTGTCGGCAACGGTCTGCACGGTCAGAACCGCGGATAGGACAGTTCGGTCGAAGGCGGACCGCCACGCCGCCGCGGTGTCAGCCGCGGTGAACGCCCGGGGCTCGGTCTCGACCCAGACCGCACCGGGCACGGTGACGATGGTGTCGAGGTGCTGGGGGAACTGTGACCGGGCCTGCGCGAGGCTCGTCGCATCGGCGGGGTCGCACACGATGGCGTCGACGTCGAGTTCCTTGGCGACCAGTTCAAGGTCGTCGCGTCGCACGCCGCTGACCACCACCTGATGACCGGCGGCCCGGAATGTCTCCGCGACCGTGCGCCCCAGTTCACTGTCCGCACCGGTAATCAATACGTCCATCGTGTGCCTCCTCGCCTGCAGCACGAAGGTTACTCGACGGTAGCGTTCGGGCCCGGGCCTAGGGTGAGACGCCATGAGGCCGATCGGGGCGCCCGGGGTATCGCTGCCGCGCTGGGTCTATCTGCCGGCCGCCGCGGGCGCGATCTTCGTCGTGCTGCCACTGCTGGCTATCGCTGTGAAAGTCGACTGGGCGCGGTTCGGCCCGTTGATTACCAGTCCGGCCTCGCGGTCGGCGCTTCTGCTGAGCCTGCGGACCGCCAGCGCGAGCACCCTGCTCTGCCTGGTGCTCGGCGTCCCGCTCGCGCTGGTACTGGCCCGTCATCGCGGAGCGCTGGCCCGCGTATTCCGCCCGCTGATCCTGTTGCCGCTGGTGCTGCCACCGGTCGTGGGGGGCATCGCGTTGCTGTACGTCTTCGGCAGGCTGGGACTGCTGGGGCACTATCTCGAGGCGGCCGGTGTCCGGATCGCGTTCACGACGACGGCGGTGGTGCTGGCCCAGACTTTCGTGTCACTGCCCTTCCTGGTGATCGCGCTCGAAGGTGCCGCACGCACGGCGGGGTCGGAGTACGACATGGTGGCGGCGACGCTGGGCGCATCGCCGGCCACGGTGTGGTGGCGGGTGACGCTGCCCCTGCTGGCGCCGGGTCTGCTTTCCGGCTCAGTGCTGGCATTCGCCCGGGCACTGGGGGAGTTCGGTGCCACCCTGACTTTCGCGGGATCTCGTCAGGGTGTGACCCGCACTCTTCCGTTGGAGATCTACCTCCAGCGAGAAGGAGATCCCGAAGCGGCGGTGGCGTTGTCGGTTCTGCTCATCGTCATCGCCATGGTCGTCGTCATCGGGCTGGGTGGTCGCCGGATCGCGGGGTGGAATGCCGGTGGCTGAACTACAGGTGTCCGCCAGAGTGGCCAGTCGCGAACTTGACGTGGCGTTCACGGTCGCGGCAGGAGAGGTACTGGGCGTCCTCGGCCCCAATGGCGCGGGCAAGTCCACCACCGCTGCGGTGATCGCCGGGCTACTGCGGGCTGACGATGCCGTCGTGCGGGTCGGGAACCGGACTTTGACCGATACCGCCCGCGGCGTCTGCGTGCCTACCCATGACCGGCGGGTCGGCGTGCTGTTGCAGGAGCCGCTGCTGTTCCCGCACATGAGCGTGATCGCCAACGTCATGTTCGGGGCACGCCGGCACGCGGACCGGGCAACTGCCGGGCGCCGCGCGCAGCGTTGGCTGGCGGAGGTCGGCGCCGAGGGTCTCGCCGACCGCAAGCCTGGTGAACTGTCAGGAGGTCAGGCCCAGCGGGTGGCGCTCGCTCGGGCCCTGGCTGCTGAGCCGGAGGTGCTACTTCTCGACGAACCACTGGCCGGGCTGGACATTGCGGGTGCGACATCGGTGCGCACGGTGTTGCGAACGATGCTCGCCACGGACGGGAGGGCAGCGCTACTGATCACCCATGATCTGATCGACGTCCTCACCCTGGCCGACCGGGTCCTGATTCTCGAAGCGGGGAAGGTGGTCGAGTCCGGCCCCGTGGCTGAGATCCTGGCTGCACCGCGCAGTACTTTCGGCGCCCGCATTGCCGGAGTCAATCTCGTACGTGGGGTGCTGGCCGAGCCCGGTGCGTTGCGAGACTCAGCCGATCTGGTGTGGCACGGAATCCCGGCCGAGGATCTCGCTGTCGGACGCGATGTCGTCGCGGTGTTCTCGCCGGCCGGAGTTGCGGTGTACCGCGACCGGCCCCACGGCAGTCCCCGCAACAGTGTTCGCGTCCGGATCGCCGGCCTCGAGGTCAATGGCGCGGTCGTACGGGTTCGCGCCGACGAGCAGGGCGACGGTACTGCCGGTCTGGCCGCCGACATCACCCCCGACGCCGTCGTCGATCTCGGGCTGCAGGTGGGCGAGGCGGTGTTCTTCACCGTGAAGACCCAGGCGGTCGGTTTGTACCCGGCCGCTGGACACACCTGAGGCACGAACTTGCGTCAGGGCCGCGACACGGTAGGTTTTTGCCATGACGCAGCCGGAACCCACCTCGCGACGCCCGGGCCTGTGGACGGCGTTCGCCGTGACCGCGGTGGCCGGTGCCAGCGCAATCACGATCGCCCTGCCACCGAATTCCGCGTTAGCCGACCCGGTACCGCCCACCACAACAACCGCCGCGCCTGCGGCCCCGGCAGCGACGCCCACCGCGCCTGCGGCTCCGACGACAGTTGCGTCCGCGGCACCGGCGGATCCGAATGCGCCGCCACCGGCCCCGG
>JBMOKE010000045.1:0-16345 GCA_049315425.1 Mycobacterium sp.
ACCTTGGCGAAGTCCTGGCTTTCGACGGCATCGAGCTGGCGTCCCCACAGATCCACCACCTGATCGATCTGGGTGTTGGGCTCGCGGGACTGCAGGTACTCGATGGCGCGGGCGTGATACTCACGCTGGATGTCCAGCGCGCTCGCCTGCCGCCCGCCGGCAAGCCGCACCGGCCGACGACCGGTCAGGTCATGACTCACCTCGCGGATCGCGCGGATCGGATTATCCAGTGAGAAATCACGAAACGGCACCCCGGCCTCGATCATCTCCAGGACGAGTGCAGCGCTCCCGACCTTGAGCATGGTCGTCGTCTCGCTCATGTTGGAGTCGCCGACGATCACGTGCAGCCGCCGGTACTTCTCGGCATCGGCGTGCGGCTCGTCGCGGGTGTTGATGATCGGTCGGGACCGGGTGGTCGCGCTGGAGACGCCCTCCCAGATGTGCTCGGCTCGCTGGGACAAACAGAATGCCGCGGCCTTCGGGGTCTGCAGGACCTTGCCGGCACCGCAGATGAGCTGGCGGGTCACCAGGAACGGCAACAACACGTCGGAGATCCGGGAGAACTCGCCGGCCCGAACGATCAGGTAGTTCTCGTGGCAGCCATAGGAGTTGCCGGCCGAGTCGGTGTTGTTTTTGAACAAATAGATGTCACCACCGATGCCCTCGTCAGCCAACCGCTGCTCGGCGTCGATGAGAAGGTCCTCCAGAACCCGTTCGCCGGCGCGGTCGTGGGTGACGAGCTGGATCAGGTTGTCGCATTCCGCGGTGGCGTACTCCGGATGGCTGCCGACGTCGAGGTACAGCCGCGCCCCATTGCGCAGGAAGACGTTGGAGCTGCGGCCCCAGGACACCACGCGGCGGAACAGATAGCGCGCGACCTCGTCGGGGCTGAGTCGGCGGTGACCATGAAAGGTGCAGGTCACACCGAACTCGGTTTCGATGCCCATGATTCTGCGCTGCACGGCACCGAGCCTACTGGTTGCCCCGGATGTCGGTGGGCAAGCCTCCCGGAATCAAACCCGATCGCCGTCAGCCGGCTCGTCTGCACCGTCGACGACCGCAGCCGAGCCATCGGCATCGGGCAGGATCGCCACCAACGCCGCACCGGTGATCCGCCGGAACGCGCGGCGGGGCCGACTGGCGTCGAGGATCGCCACCTCCAGCGTCGAGGGACCCAGCAGCCGTGGTTCAGCCGCAGGCGTGGCGTTGCCTGCCGTGCTCGCAATGCCCGCCCGCAGGGCACCGACCGCGATGCCGACCGCCTCTTCTAGTTCGGCAGTCGCCGAGTAGGTCTCTTTGAGCGCGTTGATGATCGGCTCAGTGGTGCCGCCCATCACCACAAAATCCGGCTCATCGGCGATCGACCCGTCATAGGTGATGCGGTAGATCTCCGGCGCCTTGGCCTCCCCGTGATGTGCCACCTCGGCAACACACAGCTCGACTTCGTAAGGCTTGGCCTGCTCGGTGAAGATCCCGCCGAGCGTCTGGGCATAAACGTTCGCCAGCTGTCGGCCGCTTACATCGCGACGGTCATAGGCGTATCCGCGAGTGTCGGCATATTGGATTCCTCCGCGGCGCAGGCTGTCGAATTCGTTGAAGCGGCCAACCGCCGCGAATCCCACCCGGTCGTAGATCTCGCTCACCTTCTGCAATGAACGGGAGGGATTCTCGGCGACGAACAACACACCTCCGGCATAAGCCAGCGTCACCACACTGCGACCCCGGGCGATACCTTTGCGCGCGAGTTCCGAGCGCTCCCGCATCGCCTGCTCGGGAGAGATGAAATACGGGAAGCTCATGAGTCCGCCCGCGGAGCGACATTGCTCGGTCCCGTACCCGGCCCAAACTCATCGGTGCGCGTGCGAACCGCGATCACCTCGCGGGCAAGCCGTTCGATACGTTCCCCGGTCACTTCCTGCGCACCGTTGGCGTCGATGGTGACTGCCGTCGGGAAGATACCCCGGACCAGATCCGGACCGCCGGTAGCGGAATCGTCATCGGCGGCATCATAGAGTGCCTCGACGGCGACCTTCAGTGCCGAGTCTGCTTCTGTCACAGCGGGATACAGCTTCTTCATCGAGGATTTCGCAAATAGTGAGCCTGACCCCACCGCCTGGTAGCCCTCCTCCTCGATGTGCCAGCCGCCAGCGGCATCAAAGGACACGATGCGACCGGCTGCATTAGCGTTAGGATCATCAAGGTCGTAGCCGACCAGAAGCGGCAGCGCGACAAACCCCTGCAAGGCCGCACCGAGATTTCCACGAACCATGATCGCCAGCCGGTTGACCTTGCCGGCGAACGTCATGGGTACGCCCTCGAGTTTTTCGTAGTGCTCAAGTTCAACGGCGTAAAGACGCGCAAACTCGACCGCTAAAGCGGCCGTACCCGCGATTCCGGTGGCGGTGTAATCGTCGGTGATGTAGACCTTCTGCACGTCGCGGCCGGCGATCATGTTGCCCTGTGTCGAACGTCTGTCCCCGGCAATCAACACCCCGCCCGGATATCGCAGCGCGACGATGGTGGTGCCGTGCGCGAATGCCTCGCCCGCGGACGGTCCGGCGCCTCCGGCCAGTCCGCCGGTCGGAAGCAGCTCCGGAGCCTGGCGGCGCAGGAACTCAGCGAACGACGAAGAGTCGGCGTAGCGCGTAAAGGATCCAGTCAGGGGCGAATTGTTGGCCGGTCTATCCGAGGACGACCAGATCACTGTCCGCCCTTTTGGACATAGGCCCGGACGAAGTCCTCGGCATTCTCCTCAAGCACGTCGTCGATCTCGTCCAGCAGGTCGTCGGTCTCGGCTGCCAGCTTGTCGCGACGCTCCTGGCCACCGCCAGCGCTGTCGGAGGGGCCGTCGTCCTCGCCGCCACCGCCGCCACGCTTGGTCTGGTCCTGAGCCATCGCTGTCCTCCTGCTCTCATCAGCGGCCTGACCGCCGAATCTTCACAGTACCGTCCGGGCTCCGATGGTACCTGCACCCCAGTTGTGCACCAGATCGGCTGACCTCCCCCCATCTCGGGCCGCGAAGCCTTAGGTTGCCTCTGATACCACGAGGAGGATGACGTGTCTGAGACCATCACCGAGGCCGAGGCCCGAGAGCTTGACCTCACTGCTGATGCCATCGAGCAGACGAGCCATCTACAAAAGAATTTCGGCCGCAAAGAGATTCTGTTCTTCACGATCTGCACGCTGGTGGGTGTCGACACGATCGGGGTGCTGGCCGCGCTCGGCGCCGAGGCCTTCACCTGGCTCGTGATCCTGGCGATCACCTTCTTCATCCCGAGCGCACTGCTCTTCGCCGAACTCGGCACCGCCTTCCCCCAGGAGGGCGGTCCATACATCTGGGCGCGGCTGGCCTTCGGTCGCCTCACCGCGACTGTCAACAACGTCCTGTACTGGATCACGAACCCGGTGTGGTTCGGGGGAACGTTGGCCACTTTGGCGGTGACGACGGTCTCAGTGTTCTTCCTCGAAGGGCAAGACCTGCCCAGCTTCTGGTTCTACGCGTTCACACTCGCTTTCATCTGGATCGGCACCCTGGCCGCCATCCTGTCGTTCAAGGTCGGCAAGTACATCCCGATCGCTGGCGCGTACGCACGGTTCATTCTATTGGGCTTCTTCACCATCACCACGCTGATCTATGCCTCGAAGAATGGTGTGCGGGGTGTGGGCGTCGGTGACTTCCAGGTATCAACGGCGGGCTTCTTCGGACTCGCTGGCGTGATCATGTTCGGGTACGTCGGCTTCGAACTCCCCAACACCGCAGGCGACGAGATGAAGAATCCGAAGAAAGATGTGCCCTTCTCGATCTTCCGGTCCGCCATCGCGGCGATTCTGATGTATGCCGTTCCCATCCTGTGCATCATCGTGATACTGCCGTCCGATCAGGTCTCCGGACTCGGCGGCTTCATCGACGCGATGCGTTCGGTCTTCACGGTGTACGGCGGCAGCATCGCCGACGACGGGACCGTGACCCTCACCGGCGCCGGCACCGTCATCGCCGCGATCGCTGCAATCCTGTTCATCCTGTGCCTGCTCTCCAGTGGCGTCGCCTGGATCATGGGCTCCGACCGCGCTATGGCCGTGTCCGGCTATGACGGCGCCGCACCGAAGTACTTGGGAGCGATCTCCCCCAAGTACGGCACGCCGGTCCGCGTCAACGTGCTCTCCGGCATTCTGTCCACCGTCGTGGTCGTCGCCGTCCATGAAATCACCGGCGGCAACGCCGCCAAATACTTCGGCGCCATCCTGGGTATCGCGATCTCCACAACTCTCATTTCCTATATCGCGATCTTCCCCGCGCTATGGAAGTTGCGGGTGTCCTTCCCAGACCATCCGCGTCCGTACCGCGCTCCGTGGGCACCGTTCCTCTCGATCTTGCTAACGGCGTGGGTGATCTTCGCCACCGTGCAACTGCTGATGCCCGGGTTTGGAGTCGACTGGTTCTCCGACGAGTTCCGGCCGGAGGGCTGGGAGGCCGGGGAGCGGATGACCTATCTGCTGATCGAGGCCGTACCGCTGGCGATCTTCATCATCACCGGGGTCATCTTCTACTTCGCGGGGACGAAAGTGCGCGAGGAGAAGGCCGTCGTCAGCTCAATTCGTTAGTTGCGCAACAAGTTCGGCGGCACTGTCCACCGAGTCCAACAGCGCCCCGACGTGAGCCTTGCTGCCTCGCAGCGGCTCCAGTGTCGGGATACGGACCAGCGAATCACCACCGAGATCGAAAATCACCGAATCCCAACTGGCGGCGGCGATATCGGCACCAAAGCGGCGCAGACACTCGCCACGGAAGTAGGCCCGGGTGTCGGTAGGCGGGTTATCCACGGCGTCGAGAACCTGCTGCTCGGTGACGAGCCGCTTCATCGAACCGCGTGCGACCAACCGGTTGTAGAGGCCTTTGTCCAGCCGGACGTCGGAGTATTGCAAGTCGACCAGCTGCAGCCGGGGTGCCGACCAGGCAAGGTTCTCCCGCTGCCGGAAACCCTCGAGCAGACGCAGCTTGGCCGGCCAATCCAGCAATTCGGCACATTCCATCGGGTCGCGTTCCAACAGGTCCAACACGTGCGCCCAGGTCTCGACGACGTGGGTGGCCCGCGGGTCGGGGTCGCGGCTTTCCAGCAGTTTGGCCACCCGATCGAGATAGATCCGCTGCAATGCCAGCGCGGTGAGTTCGCGGCCATCGGCCAGGGCGACCGTCGCCCGCAGTGACGGGTCCCGGCTGACGACGTGCACGGAGTGGACCGGGCGGGCCAGTGTCAGATCGCTGAGATCCAGACCCGCCTCGATCAGGTCCAGGACGAGTGCCGTGGTACCCACTTTCAGATACGTCGATGTCTCGGCCAGGTTGGCGTCGCCGATGATCACATGCAACCGGCGGTATTTGTCGGCATCGGCGTGCGGTTCGTCGCGGGTGTTGATGATCCCCCGCTTCAGCGTCGTCTCCAGGCCGACCTCGACCTCGATGTAGTCGGCGCGCTGAGACAGCTGGAAGCCGGGCTCGTCACCGGCCGGACCGATCCCGACCCGACCGCTTCCAGTGATCACCTGTCGGGAGACCATGAACGTCGTCAGCCCGGCGATAACGGCCGAGAACGGGGTCTGCCGGCTCATCAGGTAGTTCTCGTGCGTGCCGTAGGAGGCGCCCTTGCCGTCGACATTGTTCTTGTACAGCTGCAGCTTGGCCGCGCCGGGCACGCTGGCGACGTGTCGGGCGGCGGCCTCCATGACCCGTTCGCCGGCTTTGTCCCAGATGACCGCGTCCATCGGATCGGTGACTTCCGGTGCCGAGTACTCCGGATGGGCATGATCGACGTACAGCCGGGCACCGTTGGTCAGGATCATGTTGGCCGCGCCGACCTCGTCGGCGTCCACTACCGGAACCGGGCCCGACGTCCGGCTCAGATCGAAGCCCCGAGCATCCCGGAGCGGCGACTCCACCTCGTAGTCCCATCGGGTGCGCTTGGCCCGCTGGATTCCGGCGGCGGCCGCGTACGCAAGCACGGCCTGGGTGGAGGTGAGGATCGGATTCGCGGTCGGGTCGGACGGCGAGGATATGCCGTATTCGACCTCGGTACCGATGATCCGCTGCATGAGGGACAGCCTAGCCGGGTGACGATGCGCGTTCGCGCGAGGAGGAACCCGGCAATTCGAACCAGCCGGGTGACGATGCGCGTTCGCGCGAGGAGGAACCCGGCAATTCACACCAGCCCTGTGACGATGCATGCTGAGCCGCTAGGGTTTCCAGCCATGCCGGCCGAAACTGAAGCCGCCGAACGCTGGTTCCTCGCCCACGGACTTCCCGCCGTGTTACGACCGGGGGCACTGCTACGCCGGGTGTGGAGCCGGTCGGCACCCGCTCTCGCAGCGATGGCGGTCTTCGCAGTGAACTCGATCATCGTGGTGAAGGTGTTGGGAAAGCACACCATCAACATCGACGGTCGACCGGATCTGGCCGAGGGGTTCGTTCTGGCCATCCTGGTGCTGGTCTTGCCGGCCGCCGGGGTCGCAGGATGGTTCGTGGCGAAAATCGACTCCACGGTTCAGCGGGTGTTGATCGCCAATCTCGCCCTGGCGATCATCGCCCTGGGTGCGGTTTTCGGTGGACCGAGTGCACGGATCGTGGTGAATCTGATCATCTGGGGAGCTTTGGTTGGCGCGGTCCTCGCACTCACCGCGACCGGCGTCGGCTCGATACTGGGCTGGGCTGCCGAACTGACGCTGACGAACCTCGCCTACGCCGCGGGGATGTTCGTCCGGGCCCTGCCGGTCGTCCTGCTGACATTTCTGGTGTTCTTCAACACTTACGTCTGGCTGATGACCTCGTTGATCAGCCGTGGCCGGCTGTGGCTGGGTATGGGTTTTCTATTCCTCATCGCCGCCGCGTTCCTGGTGTCCAGCACGTTGACGGAGGTTCGGCCATTGCTGACGGCCCCCGGCGCTGTAGCGGGTGACGCCGACAAACTCGCTGGAACGCCCTTCGAGGGCGTGCCTGACCCACCACATTCCCGTGGGCTTTCCCTGGGTGAACGTCTCAATACCGTCTTTGTGGTGGCTGCCTCACAGGTGGTGCACGTGCTCACTGTTGCGATCATGACGGGCACCGTCTTCTTCGTGCTCGGCCTGATCCTGGTCAGTCCTGCTGTTCTCGATGCGTGGACACGGGGTGCCGGCAGCCCTGACGGACGACTGATGGGTATGACCCTGCCGATCCCCGACTCACTGATTCAGACCACCATGTTGTTGACCGCGATCACGTTCATGTACCTGGCCGCCAAGGCGGTCACCGACACCCAGTACCGCGCTCAGTTTCTTGACCCGATTCTCGATGATTTGCGGCTCACCATCGTCGCCCTTGGCCGGTATCGATCGATGAACGTGCGTCAGACCAAAATTCAAGCGGGATAACCGACTTCACCGATAGGGGATGCTCATGGCTGATCAATCCGGAGATGTGTTCGGCCTTCGCTACGGCGAGGTAATGCTGGTTCGGTCCACCGAATCCGGACCGGAAGCCGCGGTCTACAACAGCTTTCCGCTCAACGACTGCCCGGCCGAGCTATGGGACCTGCTCGACGCCGACGAGATTGCCAAGGAGAACGGTGTCGTCGCGGCATTGCTCAACGGCCCCCGCTACTGGTTGATGAGCGGTATCGAAAAGCACGCAACGGGCCCGCAGGCAACGATCAACTTCGGCGGCATCGATATGATTGAGCAGGCAGTCGTCAAACTGTCGTCGATGAACCCAGCGCCCTACAGCGTCAACAAGGTTGACCGCAAAGCGGTGTTCACCTTCGACGCCGGCCGCCCCGTGTTCGAACTGGTCGACCCGGATGGACAGCGCTGGGTGATGCAGACCTGGAGTCAGATCGTCGACAAGGATCTGACTCTCGATGACCTACCCGAACTGGCGAGCCGGTTGCACCTTCCGGCGGGTTGGAGTTACCAGACCCGTACGCTCACGCATCCGCTTCGAGTCGACACCACCACGCGCGACGCCCACGTCACCCAGGACGATCTGACAAACAGCTACTCGCTTCAGTTCCAGTAGCCGACCGACAGCGCTAGCTAGAACTACTGCCCCACTCCTCATCGCGGCTCGTACCTCGCCGCTTGATCGTCGTGCGGCTAGAGGTACTGCCCCACTCCTCATCGCGGCTCGTACCTCGCCGCTTGATCGTCGTGCGGCTAGAGGTACTGGCCGAGGTTGGACTCGGTGTCGATGGCCCGGCTGGTGCTGGAGGTCTTGCCACTTACCAGGGTGCGGATGTAAACGATCCGCTCTCCCTTCTTGCCCGAGATGCGTGCCCAGTCGTCGGGGTTGGTGGTGTTGGGCAGATCCTCGTTCTCGGAGAACTCATCGACGATCGAGTCGAGCAGGTGCTGGATTCGTAGACCGTGCTGGCCTGACTCGAGTACCGACTTGATCGCGAACTTCTTGGCCCGGTCGACAACGTTCTGAATCATCGCGCCGGAGTTGAAGTCCTTGAAGTACATGACCTCCTTGTCACCGTTGGCATAGGTGACCTCCAGGAAACGGTTGTCATCGATCTCTGCGTACATCCGGTCGACGACCTTCTCGATCATCGCCTTGATGCACAGCGCCCGGTCGCCCCCGAACTCCGCGAGGTCATCGGCGTTCACCGGCAGGTTCACGGTCAAGTACTTGCTGAAGATGTCCTGGGCGGCTTCGGCATCCGGACGCTCGATCTTGATCTTGACGTCGAGTCGGCCGGGCCGCAGGATCGCCGGATCAATCATGTCTTCGCGGTTGGAGGCGCCAATGACGATGACGTTCTCCAGACCCTCGACCCCGTCGATCTCACTGAGCAACTGAGGCACGACCGTGGTCTCGACATCGGAGCTGACACCGGTGCCACGGGTGCGGAAGATCGAGTCCATCTCGTCGAAGAAGACGATCACCGGGGTGCCCTCGGACGCCTTCTCCCTGGCCCGCTGGAAGATCAGCCGAATATGGCGTTCGGTCTCGCCCACGAACTTATTCAACAGTTCGGGGCCCTTGATGTTGAGGAAGTAGGACTTCGCCTCGCGCGCGTCCTCGCCACGGACCTCGGCCATCTTCTTGGCCAGCGAGTTCGCAACCGCCTTGGCGATCAGGGTCTTGCCGCAGCCGGGAGGGCCGTAGAGCAGCACACCCTTCGGTGGACGCAGCGAGTACTCGCGGTAGAGATCCTTGTGCAGGAAGGGAAGTTCCACCGCATCGCGGATCTGCTCGATCTGGCGGGTCAGGCCGCCGATATCGCTGTAGGCGACGTCGGGGACCTCTTCGAGTACCAGGTCCTCCACCTCGGCCTTGGGGATGCGCTCGAAGGCGTAACCGGCCTTGGAGTCGACCAGCAACGAATCACCCGGGCGCAGCTTGCGCGGCTTGTGGTCGTCGTCAAGGTCGTCCAGGGCATCGGCCACTTCGGGAGCCATGTGCTCGGCTGCCACCAGCGGCTCGGCCAACCAGACAATCCGCTCCTCGTCGGCGTGCCCGAGCACCAGCGCGCGATGTCCGTCGGCAAGCACCTCACGCAGGGTGCTGATCTCGCCCACCGCCTCGAAGGCGCCGGCCTCCACCACGGTCAGCGCCTCGTTGAGTCGGACGGTCTGCCCCTTCTTGAGCTCCTCGACCTCGATATTGGGCGAGCAGGTCAGCCGCATCTTGCGGCCGGACGTGAACACGTCGACGGTGGCATCGTCGTGGGCATCCAACAGCACGCCGTACCCGCTGGGCGGTTGGCCAAGTCGGTCGACCTCCTCGCGCAGCGCCAGCAGCTGCTGGCGCGCGTCCTTGAGAGTGTCCATCAGCTTGGCGTTACGGGCACCCAGCGAGTCGATCCGGGCCTCGAGTTGCTGCACCTCGCGGGGCACGCGCTGGCCGCCGGCCGCGCTCTGCAACTGCTCACGCAGGAGCGCTGCCTCCCGGCGAAGCTGCTCCAGTTCAGCGGAATCCTCACCGTCAGAGTCTCCCAAAGCCTCAGGACGATTCGACTCACTCATTACCCGGCTCCTTCCCCGCACTACACCGAAGGTGGTGAGGTGGATCCACCCAACGCTACCGGCGATTAGACCATCCCGGGCTCTACGGCGATTTCGACACCCAGATGTCACTGTTAACCTAACTACCGAGTCGGTCCGATCGAAAGGACAGTCGTGACCCGAAAACTGCTGGCCACGTGCATGGCAGCTGCTGCGATCCTCGGCGGCGCCGCTGGTGGAGTGGCCACTATGGAGGCAATCAGCCTGATCGAATCTCCTGCCGTGCAACCCGCCGTGTTCGGGAGTCCGCTGCCACAAGACCCGGCCGCCGACCTACCGACGGCCGAGCAGCTGTATGGCGTGCTGTACGGGCTGGCCGACCCCAATGTGCCGTTCGCCGCGAAGAGCAACCTGGTCGAGGGCGGTATCGGGCGTATCGAGGCCCGAGCCGGCGACGGCCTGATGAAAAACGCCGTGGCCAAGGGCCAGTTGCCGCTGAACTTCTCGGTCGCCAACATCTCTCCGGCCGCCGCTGGGGCGGCCAGCGCCACTGTCACTGCGACCGGAAATGGCGTCGGCCCGATCACCCAGAACATCGTCTTCGTCAACCAGGGCGGCTGGAAGTTGTCGCGCGCCTCGGCCGGGTTGGTGCTGAGCCTGTTCAACGGCTGACCCCGTCGCTGCCGGATGCGCCGCCTCCTGATCTCGAGCCTGAGTAGCGCCACACTCGTGGCGGCGATTGGTCTTTCGGGGTGCGCGCACCAGGACGAATCGAGTTCGACATCAAGGCAGCTGACGCCGCCGTCTACCGCGGTAGCACCGATTGATCCCAGACCGCTGCCGGCACCGGAAACCCTCACCGATGTGATGTATCGGCTTGCTGACCCGGCGGTCCCCGGCGCCGACAAACTGCAACTGGTTGAAAATGCCGCGCCACCGGAAGCAGGCACGCTCGACAGATTCGCCACGGCTCTGCGCGACGGCGGTTTCAACCCGTTGACGTTCACCGCCACCGAAGTGAAATGGTCGGACAGCCGACCCGGTGACGCACTGGCCATCATCAAGGTCACGACAGCGAACCCGGGCAATCCGGGCGAGTTCGTCTTTCCGATGCAGTTCCGGCCGGTGGGCGGCGGCTGGCAGCTGTCCCGCCAGACCGCGGAGTCATTGTTGGCGTTTGGCACCGCCCGGATCGAGGACGCCACTACGACATCGGGCACCCCGGCGACCATCGGCCCTAGTCCGACCTCCTGACGGCAGCAACGACGATGTGGATCGGGTGGCTTGAGTTCGACATCCTCCTCGGCGACGTGCACTCGCTGAAGGAGAAACGGTCGCTGATCCGGCCCCTGGTTGCCGAGCTGCAGCGCCGCTTCAGTGTGTCGGCGGCCGAGACCGGCGCACTTGACCTGCACCGCCGAGCTGGAATCGGCATGTCGGTGGTCGCCGCCGACCGGGCGCACGTGGTGGAGGTACTCGACGCCGCCGAGAGGCTGGTAGCAGGCCGGCCGGAGATCGCACTATTGTCTGCCCATCGGGAACTGCGTCGCGGCGACGACTGACTGAGCGACAATCAATCAACGACGCAGGAGGGTACACAGTGAGGATCTGGCTGCAGAAACACGTCATTGCGGGCCGGATGCCCGAACTGGACGCCTGGTACCAGGATCACACTTCAGCCGTCGTCGATCCGGGCACCGCGGTGTCCATCCGCACGTTGCCCAGACGCGCGTACGAGACTCCGGTTCCCTATCAATACGTCAGTTACGGATCCATCGCACTGCGCTTCAACCAGTACTTCGCCGAGACGGCAGTGCAGGCCGAACGCGATGGCTATGACGCCTGGGTGATCGCCGCTGGCCAGGATCCTGGGCTACCCGCGGCCCGCAGCCTGGCGACCATCCCAACACTGGGGTACGGCAATACCGTGTTCAATTATTGTGCCCGCAACGAGATCCGTTTCGGGATTATCGGATTCGCACCCGGTCTGCGTGAACCGATCGTCGATAACATCCGCCGCTACCGCACCGAGCATTGGTATTCGAGCTATTCGCTACTCCCGGGCGGTACGGGCGCCATCACCTCGGCGATCGCCGGAGAACCGCAGCAGTTCATCGACGAGTTCGGAGCAGCCGCGCAGCATGCGGCTTCCGAGGGCGCCCAGGTCATCATCCCCGCCGAGGGCCTACCCGCGGAGATACTGTGGCACTACGGAATCCGTGATGAAGCAGGTCTGCCGATACTGGACCCCTTGGGCCTATTGCTCAAATCGGCGGAGACCGAGATCCGCCTCCGCGCGCTGGGTTGCACGGCACGACCCACAACCGGTTTCTGGTACGCCCGTCCGCCCGCCGAAGTAACGGCCCATATCGATTCGGTCTTCGCCGTAAGTCACATCGAGCAGGAAGACCGCCATGAGTAATCCTGTCCCCGAAAACGCCGGATTGACGACGCCAGCCAACCCCTACCGGCCACGTCGGCTGCGCCGTACCGCTGCCATACGCCGGCTTACAGCCGAGGTCAGTCTGACGCCGTCAGCGCTCATCCAGCCAATCTTCGTACGCGATGGTATCGATCAGCCTCGTGAGATCCCCTCGATGCCGGGGCAGTTTCAGCACTCCATTGATTCCGCCGTCCGCGCTGCCGCAGCCGCCGCGGCAGCCGGCGTGGGCGGCATCATGCTCTTCGGAATCCCCTCTACCAAGGATTCCGACGGGTCGGAAGCCTCTGCCCCGGAAGGAATCATGCAGCGCGCACTACGCGCCATTGCTGCCGAAGTGGGTGATCGCACCGTCGTGATCACCGATATCAACCTCGACGAATACACCACTCACGGCCACAGTGGTGTCCTCGATCACAACGGTGACGTCGACAACGATGCGAGCATCGTCAAGTTTGCGGAAGTCGCTGTGGCACAGGCAGATGCCGGCGCGCAGATGGTCGCACCCAGCGGCATGATGGACGGCCAGGTCGGGGCGATTCGCGACGCCCTTGACGCCGCCGGCTATCAGTCCGTCGCGATCATGGCCTATGCCGCCAAGTTCGCATCCAGCTTCTACGGACCGTTTCGCGACGCGGTGGAATCTTCTCTGATGGGCAACCGCCGGACATATCAGCAATTCCCCGGTAATAGCAGAGAGTCGATCCGCGAGGTCCTATTGGACGTCGATGAGGGCGCCGACATCGTGATGGTTAAACCTGCCCTGCCGTACCTCGACATCATCGCCAAAGTGGCTGATGCAGTTGATCTTCCAGTGGCCGGGTATCAGGTATCGGGCGAGTACGCGATGGTCGAGTCTGCGGCAGCACAAGGCAGACTGGACCGCGATCGCGCGATTAGGGAGCTACTGCTGTCGATTCGGCGAGCCGGGGCAAGCATCATTGTGACCTACTGGGCAACTGAGTCGGCCGAAGAGCTCCTGCGCGGCCTTGAGTATTGACCCGTGGTCGAGGTTCTGCTTTCATCGCTCGGCACCTTCGCTCTCTGGTTCTTGGGGCCTGAGCGGGATAGGCGGGGCGTTTTTGATCGGATTTCTTATCCATCATGCCCCGAGCGCGGCATCGGTGATGCCGGCCTTGATCGGCCTGCTCGTTTTGTCGGTTGCGGTGATCACCCCGGCCGACGGATTGACCGGCATTGTTACGGTGGCGTTGGCGTGCTGGGTGCCGCCCTGGGCGGAACTTGCTAACTGGTGTCCGTGATCAAAGACCTCGAAGCGCGTGTCTAGACCGCGGCCAACAGCGCCCTCCGTCTGATCTCCTGGTACAGCTCGCTGCCGGAGCTCCCGGCGCATTGCTTGAGAACCCACCATGCTCCGCAGAAGTTGGATGACAGGATCGGCACCCGGCAGCCGTGCCCGACCAGGTAGATGCTGGCAACGCTGACCAAGCCGGTACCGGTGAGTAATACGGCCGAACCCGGCTCTGGATCGATCGCCCGCAGCCGTGCGACCACCTCGTCGGTGCCAGTCTCATAGGCTTGGAAGTCCTCACCCGCATTGAGCAAGGTCTTGACTGACATGACATTGATCCCGCTCCTCGACCAGTAACCCACCGTCTCTCCGGTAAGCCAGTCCGGATAGGGCGACAACAGGTGAATATTGCTGATCCGCAACGCGGTCAGCGCGTCGTGGATGGCCAAGCTTGCGGTGTGCACCGGTGCGCCGAACCGCTTGGTGAGATCGGCACACATATCCCGGTCGCCGTCCACCCCTAGGTGGTAATTGGGTCCGGTCAAAGCCACCAGAGCGCACACCGGGTCGAGGCCGAAGAGTCCATCCAGAGAATCGGCGTAGGCAGGGACGTACATCCGGTTTCGCTCCTGCAGGGTCAAGCCGGGCCATCGCGGCAGGCGCGAACCGTAGACCAGCACATCGTCTCCGACGAGCGCGTCCAGTTCCGGCTCGACTACCGGATTAGACGGTGGAACCACAACCCCGACACGGTGCGCTGTCGAGGGATCAGGGATCTCGGCGAGGATCATGGCCAGCTCACCATGTCCAGCATGGCTCCGCGGCGGAGGAACTCACGGCGTGCTTGCGGCTCTCGCTGCAGAGCCCGGACCCGCTGAAGCCGGGCGCTAGGCTCCTCGAGCGTGTCGTGCGTACGCGGGAGTAATACCTCCCTCGCGACCATCAGCCGTTCACCGGCCACCCTCATCAGACTGTCCGGATCGCGCGTCAGCGCGGTCGCAATGATAGCGGCATCATGGATACCCGCATTCATATTCATCCCTCCCCGGGTGGTGGTCACATGTGCGCTGTCGCCCACCAGTATGAGGTTGTCGACCAGGTTGGCGGTCACCACCCGGCGTTGAGAGCGGTATTGCGACCAGGACCGCACCACCGGGTTGACCCCGGTGACCCGAGTCGCTGTGGCCGTCGCAGCTGCCAAGGAGAGTGCTTGGTCGTCATCGACCCGGACGATCACTCGGATGTGATCCACCATCCGCAACACACTGACCGAGGTATCCTCGGCGACGACATAGGTCACCGGATCCCACGCCTCAAAACCCGTTGGTTCGCAAAGCAAGCGGATGACGGTTCCGGCGTATTCGTCGCCGGTAAACGCTATGCCCGCATCCGAGCGAAGCCCACTGTCGGCGCCATCCGAGGCGAACACCCATGGGTATTCTGAGGTCATTTGCGCATCCGCCCGAATACCGAATCGGATGCGGCTCAGCGGGGAGTCATCGAGCCGGGCCAGCATTTGTCGACAGACCTCGAGCTGAGGAACGTGTCGCCGGTATGGATAGCTGGTATCGGATGCCAGTTCCGACAGGTGGAAACGGACTACGACCCACCCGGCTGCGTCGCGGTAGCCGATCGTCCGTGCTTCCAGCCCGTGGCCGACCAGGTCGATCCCAAGGTCAGCCAGGATCTGCAGCGTTGGCGGGTGAAAGGTTGCCGCCAATGAATCACTGCCTAGCTCCGACCGGGCTTCCACCAGATCAACCCTCAGACCACCGCGAACCAGGGCGAGTGCGGCCGTCAGGCCCACCGGCCCCGCCCCGACGATGAGGACGTCAGCGGACGGGCTCATCTGTTCCAGCACCGGTCGTCCTGCTGCCCCTGCCTTTGCGACGCAGCGGCGGCGGTGTCACGGTCCCCGGCGCCAAGCGGCGCGCGGAGATCAGAAATGCGGTATGTCCACGCATGGTGTGCTCCGGACGAACAGCAAGCCCGACGACATTCCACCCGCGCTGCATGGTTTCCCACGAGCGCGGTTCGGTCCAGCATTGCCGCTCGCGCAGCGCTTCGACCGTCGTCGACAGCTGCGTGACGGTGGCGACATAGATGATCAGCACCCCACCGGGCACCAGCATGCGCGCCACGGCGTCCAAGACGTCCCACGGGGCGAGCATGTCCAGTACCGCACGGTCAACCGATTCATCGGGGAGATCGGAGTCGACGACATCGGAGATGATCAACCGCCAGTTATCCGGGTCCTGGCCGAAGAACGTCGCCACATTTCGCTCGGCGTGCTCGGCATGGTCGGCACGCACCTCGTAGGAGATGACCTCGCCGGCAGGACCCACAGCTCGCAGCAGCGAGCAGGTGAGCGCCCCGGATCCGGCACCGGCCTCCAGCACTCGGGCGCCGGGGAAGATATCGCCCTCATGGACGATCTGCGCGGCGTCCTTGGGATAGATGACCTGTGCGCCGCGTGGCATCGACATCACGTAGTCGACCAGCAGTGGCCGAAGCACCAGGAAAGCATCACCATTGGCGGATTTGACGACGCTGCCCTCGGGGGTCCCGATCACCTTGTCGTGGGCGAGTGCGCCACGGTGGGTGTGAAACTCAGCACCCGGGTTGAGGATCATCGTGTAGTGCCGGCCCTTGGGGTCGGTCAATTGGACCCGGTC
>JBMOKE010000046.1:0-16323 GCA_049315425.1 Mycobacterium sp.
AGGTCGCCGATTGTGTGGCTCCGTGAATCATCGGGGGAATCGGGAAGCGGATCATTGGGGGCCCGGCGGCGGCCTGCTTCGCGTGGTCATACTCATCAGCCACGAATTCGCCTGTGGCGAAGTCTGTTCCGCCGAGCAGCACCCGGTAGATGTCCTCGTGGCGCCACATCACGCCTTTGGGGAAACCGGTCGTGCCGCCGGTATAGAGCAGGTAGATATCGTCAGCGCTGCGATCGGTGAAGTCACGCTCGGGTGACCCCTCGGCGATCGCCTGGTAAAACTCCACACCGCCGTAGCTCTGATAGGTCTTTGTCGGCACCGAACTGCCATCGTCGATCACCAGGATGGTCTTGACGTTCGGGGTCTCGGGCAACACATTGGCGACCCGCTCGGCGTATTGACGCTCATGCACCAGTGCGACCATGTCGGAGTTGTCGAACAGGTAACGCAGCTCGCCCTCGACGTAGCGGTAGTTGACGTTGACCAGGATCGCACCGGCCTTCACGATGCCGAGCATCGCGATGACGATCTCGATGCGGTTTCTGCAGTAGAGGCCGACCTTGTCGTCCTTCTTGACGCCGTGGGAAATGAGGTAGTGGGCGAGACGGTTCGCCTTCTCCTCAAGTCCGGCGTAGGTGATCTGGTCGTCCCCGCATATCAGGGCGACACGGTCTGGCACGGCGTCGATAGCGTGCTCGGCAAGATCGGCAATGTTGAGGGCCACGGACCCAAACTAGAACCTGTTACAGTTCTCCACAAGTGCAGCAGCCAGGAAGGTAGTCATCCGTGAGCGACGCCCTCATCGAGCAGCGCGGACACACCCTCATCGTCACGATGAACCGTCCGGAGGCCCGCAACGCGCTCTCCGGCGAGATGCTCTCGATCATGGTCGAGGCGTGGGATCGCGTCGACAACGATCCCGATATCCGGGTCTGCATCCTCACCGGCGCAGGCGGCTACTTCTGCGCGGGCATGGATCTGAAGGCCGCTACCGCCAAGCCGCCGGGCGATTCCTTCAAAGACGGGAGCTATGACCCGTCGCGCATCGACGGTCTGCTCAAGGGCCGCCGGTTGACCAAGCCACTGATCGCCGCGGTCGAGGGCCCGGCAATCGCCGGCGGCACCGAGATCCTGCAGGGCACCGATATCCGGGTGGCCGGCCAGAGCGCGAAGTTCGGCATCTCCGAGGCGAAGTGGAGCCTCTACCCGATGGGCGGCTCGGCCGTTCGCCTGGTCCGCCAGATTCCGTACACGATCGCCTGCGAACTGCTGCTGACCGGCCGACACATCACGGCCACCGAGGCTCTCGAGATGGGACTGATCGGTCACGTAGTACCCGACGGCCAGGCACTGGACAAGGCTTTGGAGATCGCCGAGGTGATCTCGAACAACGGTCCCTTGGCGGTACAGGCCATCCTGCGCTCGATCCGCGAGACTGAGGGCCTGCACGAGAACGACGCCTTCAAAATCGACACCAAGATCGGCATCGAGGTGTTCCTCTCCGAGGACGCCAAGGAGGGTCCGCTGGCCTTCAAGGAGAAGCGCGCCCCGCAATTCAAGATGCGCTAGCTTCGCTTTTCTTCGTGCCGAGTGTGAATCCTTTGCGACTTCGCGGCCGAAATCTCGCAGAGATTTCACACTCGCGAGGTGTCGGTGCCCGTTGACAGACTCCAGCCATGTCGGCAGCCATCATCGGCAGCGAGTCCGTCGCTGCGGGAGTCGTGACCCCTTATGCCCTCCGCACCCGTTACTTCCCGATCCATCCTGGCGTCTATGTCCCGCGCGGCACTACTTTCGACGCTCTGACTCGGGCCGAAGCGGCCTGGCTGTGGTCCCGTCGGCGGGGCGTCGTCGCCGGCTTATCAGCCGCCGCATTACATGGCTCCAAGTGGGTCGACCCGGGTTCACCCGCTGAACTTCTTTACGGCAACCGCCATCGTCCGGCCGGCATCCGTACCTATGCCGATCGGCTCGCGGAGGACGAAGTGGTCGAAATCAACCGCATGCGGGTAACGACGCCAGCCCGCACGGCTCTCGACCTCGCGTGTCGCAATCCAATGGGCCGGGCGGTGGCAGCTATTGATGCCCTGGCCAATGCCACCGACCTAAAAGTCGCCGACGTTGAACTGCTGTGCCAAAGATACCGAGGCCGCCGCGGCGTCACACGGATCCCAGCGGTGCTCGATCTCGTCGACGCCGGCGCTGAGTCACCGCGTGAAACCTGGTTGCGTCTCCTGCTTCTGCGCGCAGGCTTCCCACCACCGCGAACGCAAATCCCCGTGTATGACGAATTCAACCAACTGATCGCACGCCTGGACATGGGCTGGGAGGACGCCATGATCGCAGCGGAGTACGACGGCGATCACCACCGAACCGACCGGAGACAGTTCAACCGCGACATCGCCAGAACGGAGGTTCTGACCGCGATGGGCTGGATCGTGGTGCGCATCACCTCAGAAGACACCCCGGCGGTCATCATTCGCCGCGTGGGGTCGGCTTTCGCCCGTCGGGTGTGAAACCTCTGCGAATTGAGGCTTGTTTTCTCGCAGTAGATTCACACTCGCGGGGAGCAACGCTAGGCCAGCACCGGCTTCGACGGGGTGAACACCACCGGCATCGCCTCGAGGCCGCTGACGAAGTTCGCCGGCCGCAGTGGCAGCCGGGCGTCGTCAGCGAGTCGCAGGTCAGGCAGGCGCTGCAGGATCTTGCGGGTCATCGTGCTCAGCTCCAGCCGTGCAAGTTGATTGCCCAGACAGAAGTGTGTTCCAAAGCCGAACGCCATGTGGCTGTTCGGATTTCGGTCGATGCGGAAGTTCTCTGGGTCACCGAATACCGACTCGTCGAAGTTCGCCGACTCGAACAGCAGCATCATCTTGTCGCCCTCGCGCAGCTGCGTGCCGTGGAACTCGGTGTCGGCAGTGGCCATCCGGCACATATTCTTCACCGGCGAGGTCCAGCGCAACATCTCCTCGATCGCGACGGGGAGCAGCTCCGGGTCCGACACCAAACGTTCCCACTGATCCAGATGCCGCAGCAGCTGTTCGGTACCGCCCGACAATGTGTGCCTGGTCGTCTCATCACCGCCGATCAGGATCAACAGCGTCTCGTAGAGGATCTCGTCATCGGATAGCTGTTCACCGTCGACCTCGGCATTGACCAGGATGGAGAACAGGTCATCGGTCGGCTCGGCGCGACGCTTGACAATGGTCTCCATGGTGAATGCGGTGTAGCCGACGAAGGCTTCCATCACCGCCTGCAGGGTGGCCTCATCGGCAGTTGCACTCAGCCCGCAGACCAGATCGTCGGACCACTTGAGCAGGGTGGCGCGATCCTCCGGCAACACCCCGAGCATGTCGCCGATCACCGCCATCGGCAGCGGCGCAGCGAGGTCGCGGACGAAGTCGCACTCGCCGCGCTCACACACCGCGTCGATGAGCGTGTCGCACAGGGTGTCGATGCCGGGAGCTTTGTCGGTCACCCGCTTACGGGTGAACCCGGCGTTGACCAGCTTGCGCCGCAATAGATGTGCGGGGTCGTCCATGTCGATCATATAGGGCATGGCCGGGTTGTCCGGCCGGATGCCTCCCGCCGACGAAAACAATTCCGGATTGCGTTCGGCATCGAGTACCGCCTGATACGTGGCCGCGGCGGCAAGACCGTTGCGGTCGCGGAACACCGGCTCGTTGGCACGCATCCAGCGGTACGCCTCGCGGGCGCCGCCGTCAGCGAAGAAATTGCCGTCGGTCAGATCAACATCCGGTTTGGTCTGTGCAGTCATCGATTGCCTTCCACGATATGGACTTGCCCTGGATCAGCGCGCATTACAGTGGCTACATGCCAGCCGCCCAACACACCATTGCCGGAACCGTCCTGACGATGCCGGTACGGGTCCGCGAAGCCGATGTGCACACCGCGATGTTCTCGGTGCCCGCTGCGGCCGCTCAGCAACTGATCGACTACAGCGGGCTCAAGGTCTGCCAATTCCGCCCGGGACGGGCCGTCGTGACATTGATGCTCGCTCGCTACATCGACGGCGACCTCGGCCGCTACAACGAGTTCGGCACCTGCATAATGGTCAATCCGCCCGGCTCGACAGCGAGCGGCTTCAAAGCGCTCTCCGATGCGGCGGCGTTCATCCACCACCTGCCGGTTGACCAATCGTTCACTCTGGAAGCCGGCCGAACAATCTGGGGCTTCCCGAAGATCATGGCGGACTTCACCGTTCGGGACGCGAACAAGTTCAGCTTCGAGGTTTCCGAGGGCGGATCGCTGATCGCAGCCATGGAGTTCGAGCGCGGTCTGCCGGTGCCGTCGCGGCCGTCGCAGTCCCAGATCCTGCGAACCTACAGTTGTGCCGACGGCATCACCCGCGAAATTCCTTGGGAGATGACGAACACCAAGGTGCGCTTCCGGCCCTTCGGTGCGCGGCTGCGACTCGGCGAGCATCCCTACGCCAAGGAACTGGCGGCCCTCGGACTGCCGAAAAGGCCGATGCTGTCCGGGTCGGTGGGCAACGTCGACATGACGTTCGGTGACCCCATCGTGGTGCCCTGAACGCCTCGGCCTCATCCGGCTAATCTAGAACGTGTTCTAGTTGCCCGCAACCAATCGCCTAGAGCAGCGCGGCGAGTTCGCCGATCTGCTCGGCGCTGCGTGCACCAATGACCATCATGGTGACTCCAGCAGCCTCCCAAACCTTGATCTGCTTGCGGACATAGTCCGCATCACCGACGATAGCGGCGTCATCGACCAGTTCGTCGGGAATCACCTTGGCGGCCTCATCCTTGCGGCCCGACCGAAACAACTTGGTGACGTCATCAACGACGTCTGAGTACCCCATCCGCCGGTAAACCTCGGCGTGGAAGTTGGTGTCCTCCGAACCCATACCACCCATGTAGAGCGCCACATAAGGCTTCATCATCTCCATCGTGGCGGCCCGGTCGTCGGTGACAACCACTTGGGCGGTGGCACAGATTTCAAAGTCCTCGCGGCTGCGCCGGGCACCCGGCCGGGCGAAGCCCTCATCGAGCCACTCGTTGTACATGTCGGCGATCCGCGGCGAGTAGAAGATCGGCAACCAGCCGTCGCAGATCTCAGCAGCGAGCGCAATGTTTTTGGGACCCTCCGCGCCCAGCATGATGGGGATATCCGCACGCAGTGGATGCACGATCGGTTTGAGCGACTTACCCAGGCCGGTGGTGCCCTCGCCCGTCAGCGGCAGCGGGTAATGCGGGCCGGCGCTGGTCACCGGCGCCTCGCGAGCCCACACCTGACGGATGATGTCGATGTACTCACGGGTTCGGGCAAGCGGCTTGGGAAACCGCTGTCCGTACCAGCCCTCGACCACCTGTGGACCCGATACCCCAAGTCCGAGGATGTGCCGGCCGCCAGAGAGATGATCGAGGGTCAGTGACGCCATGGCGCACGCCGTCGGGGTACGCGCCGATAGTTGCACCACCGAGGTGCCCAGCCGCATCCGGGTGGTTTCGCGTCCCCACCATGCCAACGGAGTGAAGGCATCCGACCCCCACGCCTCGGCGGTGAACACCGTGTCGAAGTCGGCCTCCTCGGCCGCAGCGACCAGTTCGGCATGGTTGGTGGGCGGTTGCGCGCTCCAGTATCCAAGTTGCAGACCCAGCTTCATCTACTGCCACCCTCCGGTCGTCCTTGCCACGATAACTAGAACCTGTTCTACTCGATGCCGTGAGCGTCCGCCAAAGCAACCCGACCCTGATGGCCTTGACAGATTCGCACGAGCCGCCACTGTCGGCACCGCTGACCCTGTCATTCGACTACACCCGTTCTGTCGGGCCGACGCTGGGCGCGTTCTTCACCGCGCTCCGCAACCGCCGGATCACAGGCGTCCGCGGCTCCGACGGACGCGTCCACGTGCCAGTCATCGAGTACGACCCGGTCAGCTACGAGCCGCTGACGGAGATCGTGCCGGTGTCCAGTGTGGGGACGGTGCTGTCATGGACCTGGCAGCCTCAGCCACTCGACGGTCAGCCACTGGACCGGCCGTTCGCATGGGCGCTGATCAAACTCGACGGCGCCGACACCGCTCTACTGCACGCGGTCGATGGCGAGGTCAAGACCGGCGACCGGGTGCATGCCCACTGGGTAGACGAGCCGGTCGGCGCAATCACCGATATCGCATGCTTCCTTCCCGGGGAGGAACTGGAGCCGGTTTCCGAGACCGCCGACGACCGTGACTCGGTCACGATGCTGATCTCACCCAGCAACCTCGCCGTCCAGCACACGGCATCGCGACCGGAGAGCATCTTCCTGCGCGCGCTGAAGGAGGGCACCCTGCTCGGGGCTCGCTCCGGTGACAACGGCAAGGTCTATTTCCCGCCGCGCGAAGCAGATCCTGCCACCGGCAAAGAACTCGACCAGTTCGTCGAGCTGCCCGACACGGGCACCGTCACGACGTTCGCCATCATCAACATCCCGTTCGCCGGCCAGAAGATCAAGCCACCGTATGTGGCGGCGTACATCCTGCTCGACGGCGCCGATATCCCGTTCCTGCATCTGGTGACCGAGATCGACGCCGCCGATGTCCGGATGGGCATGCGAGTGCAGGCGGTGTGGAAGCCCCGCGAGGAGAGAGACTTCGGCATCGACACCATCGACTACTTCCGGCCCACCGGCGAACCGGACGCCGAGTACGACACCTACAAGCATCACCTGTAAAGGCAGAGCATGAGAGAAGTCGCCGTCGTCGGGTTCGCCCACGCACCGCACGTCCGCCACACCGACGGCACCACAAACGGAGTGGAGATGCTGCTGCCCTGTTTCGCCGAGATCTACCAAGATCTGGGCATCAAGCAATCCGATATCGGCTTCTGGTGCTCGGGATCCTCGGATTACCTTGCTGGGCGGGCCTTTTCGTTCATCTCAGCGATCGACTCGATCGGCGCGGTGCCACCGATCAACGAGAGCCACGTGGAGATGGACGCCGCCTGGGCGCTGTATGAGGCCTACATCAAGGTCCTCACCGGTGAGGTAGAGACCGCACTGATCTACGGTTTCGGCAAGTCCAGCGCAGGGACGTTGCGTCGAGTCCTGGCACTGCAAACCGACCCCTACACAGTCGCGCCACTGGTGCCGGATGCGGTGTCAATGGCCGGATTGCAGGCCCGACTGGGCCTCGACGCCGGCAAGTGGACGCTGGAGCAGATGGCGCAGGTGGCACTGGATTCGCTGACGGCGTCGCCCCGCGTCGATTCCGTGAAGCCCGCCGCATCTATCGCCGAACTGCTGGAGCGACCGTACTTCGCCGAACCGTTGCGCCAGCACGACTGCGCTCCGATCACCGACGGCGCGTCGGTGATGGTGATCGCCGCCGGTGACCGAGCCCGGGAATTACGCGAACGGCCTGCCTGGATAGCGGGATTCGAGCACCGGATCGAGACACCATCGATCGGCGGACGCGATCTGACTACGTCTCCGTCGACTGCCACCTCGGCCCGCATCGCAACCGGTGGCGACACCGGCTCGATCGATATCGCCGAGATCTACGCGCCGTTCAGCCACCAGCAACTGATTCTCACCGAAGCGATCGGGCTCACGCCGTCGACGAAGATCAATCCGTCCGGCGGCGCGCTGGCGGCCAACCCGATGTTCTCCACCGGACTGGAGCGTGTGGGCTTCGCCGCACGCCACATATTCGACGGATCGGCGGGACGTGTGCTGGCGCATGCCACGAGCGGCCCTGTGCTGCAACAGAATCTGGTCACCGTACTGGAGGGCAAGTAACCATGGCCGAGCATCTGGCAGCGGTACTGGGAACTGGGCAGACGAAGTATGTCGCCAAACGCACCGACGTCTCGATGAGTGGCTTGGTGCGCGAAGCCATCGATCGGGCACTTGCCGATAGCGGCTCGACGATGGCGGATATCGACGCCGTCGTCGTCGGCAAGGCACCGGACTTCTTCGAAGGCGTCATGATGCCGGAGTTGTTCATGGCCGATGCCATGGGCGCCACGGGCAAGCCATTGATCCGCGTGCACACCGCCGGTTCGGTCGGCGGTTCGACGGGTGTGGTGGCCGCAAGCCTTGTCAAGTCCGGCAAGTACCGGCGGGTCCTGGCGGTGGCATGGGAGAAGCAGTCGGAGTCGAATGCCATGTGGGCGTTGTCGATTCCGGTGCCTTTCACCAAACCGGTCGGCGCCGGTGCGGGCGGCTACTTCGCCCCGCATATCCGCGCGTACATGCGGCGCTCTGGCGCACCGTCACATATCGGCGCGATGGTTGCGGTGAAGGACCGGCTCAACGGCGCGAAGAACCCGCTGGCGCACCTGCATCAGCCAGACATCACGTTGGAGAAGGTACTGGAATCCCCGATGCTCTGGGACCCGGTCCGTTTCGACGAGACCTGCCCGTCCTCGGACGGCGCATGCGCAGTCGTGATCGGCGACGAGACGATCTCCGATCAGCGGGTCGCCCAGGGACACCCGGTGGCCTGGATTCACGCCACCGCGCTGCGCACCGAGCCGCTGGCATACTCGGGACGCGATCAAGTCAGCCCGCAGGCCGGCCGCGACGCCGCCGCCGCGTTGTGGAAGGCGGCCGGTATCACCAGCCCGATCGACGAGATCGACGTCGCCGAGATCTACGTGCCGTTCTCCTGGTTCGAGCCGATGTGGCTGGAAAACCTCGGCTTTGCCGCCGAAGGCGAGGGCTGGAAACTGACGGAGGCGGGCGAGACCGCGATCGGCGGCCGGATTCCCGTCAACGCCTCCGGTGGTGTGCTCTCGTCCAACCCGATCGGGGCCTCCGGCATGATCCGGTTCGCCGAGGCCGCGATCCAGGTCATGGGCAAGGCCGGGGCACACCAGGTCGCCGGCGCACGCAAGGCGCTGGGTCACGCCTACGGCGGCGGCTCACAGTACTTCTCAATGTGGGTGGTAGGCAGCGATAAACCGGCTAAAAAGTAGCGGCCGCCTTGGGCAATCGGCCCGCAACCCGGTCGCCAGGCAAACATGGACGAACCGCCCACAAAACTGTAACGTGTTCTAGTTAGAGACACACAGTGGAGGGGCGAGATGACCACCGAGATCCGCGATATCGACACCGGCACCCTGCCCGATCGCTACGCCCGTGGCTGGCACTGCCTCGGCCCGGTTCGGGACTTTCTGGACGGTGAGCCGCATGCGATCCATGCGTTCGGAACCAAACTGGTGGTGTTCGCCGATTCCAAGAACGAACTGCATGTGCTGGATGGGTACTGCCGGCATATGGGCGGGGACCTCTCGCAGGGCACCATCAAGGGCGACGAAGTGGCCTGCCCGTTTCACGACTGGCGCTGGGGCGGCGACGGTCGCTGCAAGCTGGTGCCCTATGCCAAGCGCACACCGAAGTTGGCGCGCACCCGTTCCTGGCATACCGACGTGCGCGCCGGCCTGCTGTTCGTCTGGCACGACCATGAAGGCAATCCGCCCCAGCCTGAAGTCCGCATCCCCGAGATTCCCGAACAAGCCAGCGATGAATGGACCGACTGGAACTGGAACACGATGCTCATCGAAGGTTCCAACTGCCGCGAGATCGTCGACAACGTCACCGATATGGCGCACTTCTACTACATCCACTTCGGGCTGCCGACCTATTTCAAAAATGTCTTCGAAGGACAGGTCGCCACCCAGTACCTGCACAACGTCGGACGTCCCGATATCGGTGGGATGGGCACCGCCTATGGCGAGTCGCACCTCGACTCCGAGGCCAGTTACTTCGGCCCCTCCTTCATGATCAACTGGCTACACAACACCTACGGCGATTTCAAAGCCGAATCCATCCTGATCAACTGCCACTACCCGGTGAACCAGGACTCGTTCATGCTGCAGTGGGGCGTCATCATCGAAAAACCCAAGGGCCTCGATGATGCGACGACGGAACGGATCTCGTCGGCGTTCACCGCCGGTGTCAGCAAGGGTTTCCTGCAGGACGTCGAGATCTGGAAACACAAGACTCGGATCGAAAATCCGCTCCTGGTCGAGGAGGACGGTGCCGTCTACCAGATGCGCCGTTGGTATCAGCAGTTCTACGTCGACGTCGCCGATATCAGCCCGGATATGACTGATCGTTTCGAACTCGAGGTGGACACCACAAAGGCCAACGAGAAATGGCATGTGGAGGTCGAGGAGAATTTGCGCCGACGAGAGCAAGCCGGTAAGGCGGGTCAGCCAGCGTCATGACGTCGGAGCAGCTGCCTGACGTCGACCAGATCGCGCGGTCGATGCTTCTGTTGCACGGGGTACATGACGACCATCACCCGCATGCTCGCGATGACCACGATGTCGCGACGTGGTCGAAAGCGCCCGATTTCGCCAATGACCCCGAGCGTGCGGCGGCCGTGCATGAGGCCACCCGTCGTGACCGCGAGCGCTATCTCACTGCGGGGCTGGCTGACGTCGACTGCCGGTTCTGCCACGCCTCGGTAAAAGTCAAGAAGCTCGGCGCGCCGCACACTGCGGTGCAGTGGAGCACCGAATCTCAGCAGCGGTGCGCCTTCTTCACCGAGATCCGCGCAGCCGGTGGCAGCAGTGCCAGGGCCAGGTCGTGTCCGAAACTTTCCGACAGCATCTCCCACGCGGTGTCCGAGGGCTGCCTTGAGGAGTACTCGAGCGCACCCGCACCCGGCGACGGCTGATGCCGTAGGGCTACAGCCCGCGGAAACGGTCCTTAACCTGATCCTCAGTCAAGCCGTAGTCAGCGAGTGAGTAGGTGTGCTTCGGGGCCCTCGGACCCATCTTGCTCTCGTCATCGGTAAGGGTGATCGCAGCACGGGCCTCATCGGTCATCTCGATGCCGAAATGCGCGTAGATCTCCTCGACCGTGCGCAACGGCTCCTTGATGAGCGCGAAGTAATCGACGTCGCAGAACTGGGCAGGATTCTGGGTGGCCCGCACCGCGTTGAACCGCTCCAGGCCGCGCGACCACGTATCCAGCGAATCGGCTCCGATCGTCGCACCGACGAAACTGTTGGACCAACCCGCGGTCGTGTGCTGCGATAGCGAACACATCGAGGCCATAATGGTCTCCGCCGGCCGATGGCACTGGATCACCAGGGCATCAGGGTAGGTGGCGAAGACCGCGTCGAGCGCGATCAAGTGGCTCGGATTTTTGAGTACCCAACGCTTCTCGAGATCGTTGAGACCGATCAACTGCAGGTTCTTGCGGTGCCGTTGGTAGGACCTCGTCCAGTCCTGTCCGGCCAGCCACTGCGCGTAGGTGGGAACGTGGGCGAGGGTCTCGTACGACACTGAGTGCACGGACTGCCGAAGCAATTGCCAGCACTCCTCCACCTCGTCGGCGGTCATATAGTGCAGACCGGTGTAGTCCGGATTTTCGTCGTGGGCCTTGGCGAACCGGGACTCCAACTCGGTGAACACCGGATTTTGCGACCAGGTCTCGCGCGGCGGACGCGGCTGCGGAAACTCCGCGAGCCATAACTCAAGACCCTGGTGCCGGGGGTCTCCGCACAGCAATCGGTGCAGTGCCGTGGTGCCGGTACGCGGAAGCCCCGTCACGAAGATCGGTGCGGTAATCGGCACGTCACGGTGTTCGGGGTACTGCTTCCACGACGCCTCGCTGAGCAGCCTGGCCACCAATGCATTACGCAGGAAGAATCGCGACATCTTGCTACCGAGCTCGGTGAAGTCGGCGTCTCGACGGTACGAGTCCAACAGCACCGTCAGAGCCTCGATGTAGTTGTCGTCATCACTGCCGAAGTCATCGAGGCCGACAGCTTTAACCGCCGAGGCCTTCAGGTCCTCGACAGTCCCCACATCAGTGCGGGTCGCCATCAGTGCTTGTACTCGCCGCAGTTCACATCCAGGGTGGCGCCGGTGATACCGCTGGCCAGATCGCTGGCCAGGAAAAGGATCGCCGAGGCTACCTCGTCCTCGGTCGGCAGCCGCTTCAGATCAGATCCGGCCGCGGCAGCGTTGTAGATCTCCTCCACCGTCGTACCGAACTTCCCGGCCTGGTGAGCGAAGTAGCTCTGCAGCGTCCCACCCCAGATGTAGCCCGGGGCGACGGTGTTCACCCGGATGCCCTGGGTCCCGAGTTCAGTGGACAGCGAGTGCGACATCGCCAGTAGCGCCGCCTTAGCCATCTTGTAGGCACCGTATTTCGGCTGGGAATGCCTGATCACCATTGAATTCACATTCACGACCGAACCCTTTGCCTCGGCCAGTGCCGGAGTGAACCCCTGACTGATCCGCAGCGCACCGAGCACCGTCAGTTCGATGGCGTCGCGAATGTGCTGGAATGTTGTGTCTGCCAACGGCTTCATGGACGGCACCCGGAAGGCGTTGTTGATCAGGACGTCGACTTTGCCGTATTCCTCCAGGCTGCGGGTGACCAGGTTGGCAACCTGCTCATCGTCGGTGATATCGGTACTCACCGCCAGTGCCCGCCGTCCGAGACCGGTCACCTGGTCGGCAACCTCGGTCAGCCGCTCGGCAGTACGTGCGGCAAGCACAAGATCGGCACCGGCTTCTGCACAACGGCGCGCCAGCGTGGTTCCCAACGCAGGGCCGACGCCACTGATGACGACAACCTTGTTTTCGAGCATCCCAGCCATTGTCTAGCCCACCATCCTGTCGCCGATCAGTTTCTGCCGCAGTGCTATTCGCACCCGCCATTCTGCCGCGGAAATCTTATTACTCTCGTGGTAGGGCAACCGTGAACCCACATCGTCGGCGTCGACGAGTTCGACGGTTGGCCCGTCGGCCTCGGTGAGCTGTCGCGATACCCGCTGCCAGCGGAACTGCAAGAAGCCCTTCCGGTGGCCGTCCGTCTCGACCCAGTTAGTCAGACCGGGGTTGCTTTCGGCGACGACGATGCGGATCTTCCCATCCGGATCTGCCTGCGCCTGAGTGCCGTTCAGCGAAGTCTGATGATTGATGTAATCCAGTGAGACGTACCACAGGCTGCCCAACTGGAACCCGAGGTACGGCGCGTCGGTCATCGGCAGTGTGATCACCAACGCCTGATCCGGCGCAAGTTCGAAGTGGCCTGCGGATGAGTACTGGGTAGCCAGGCCGCCGGGAGTCAGCCGTGGCGCCACCATGGTGTTCACCGGGATGTTCATGTAGAACCACTGCGGAAACTGCAGCCAGGTCTTGACCCGCTGTACCAGTTGCTTTCCGGCGACTGCGAAACGCTTCTCAATGAGATCCCTGGTTAACGCAGGCGGCGCGGTTCCGGCGGTGTCGGTTCGGGCGATGGCGACCTTGCCACGCTGGGCCGACCAGTCGTTGTACACCTCACGAATCACCAACTGCGCATTGGTTTTCGGCGTGAACCGCCATTCGTAGTCGCCGTTGGCGGCGATATCGAGTTCACGGTCGTCGAACGCCGTCTCACTGTCGGGGACATTATCGTCGGTGTACTCCCCACCGAGCAGTTGGAAGCTGAGATCGGTTGTGGTTCCACGAGTTCCCTTGACTACGTACTCGTGGCCGGTCTGCACGCGAGTGCCGAAGTAAAGGGTGTCGGGGTTATCCAGGCCCATCTTGGTGAACGGTCCGGTGCCTGAATGCAGGAACGGATGGTCCCGGTCGTAGTCAAAGGCGAGGTGCGTGCAGGCCGCGATACAGCCTGCCAGGTATTGCAGACCTTCCAGTAGGTCTGCCTCGGTCTCGATATGAGGGGCTTCCCGGACAAGGAGCTCAGCCTCTGCGATGGCGTCCTGGAGGGGTTGCGAATATGTCGTGTCAGCCATTGGCTTCTTCCTGCTCGCGCTTGATCTCAAGGGCGATATCGATGAGCTGATCCTCCTGGCCGCCGATCAGCTTGCGTTGCCCGGCGCGGTGCAGAAGTTGATGTGCCGGCACACCGTAGCGCTCCCCCTGGCGAACGGCATGCTTGAGGAAACTGGAGTACACCCCGGAGTAACCCATGATGAGTGCGTTGCGGTCCAGCAGGCACTCCGCGGGCATGGCCGGCGCGACCACTTCCTCTGCAGCATCGGCGATCTCGAAGAAATCGATGCCGGTTTTAACGCCGATCTTGTCGAATACCGCGATCAGCGCCTCGACCGGTGCATTGCCAGCACCAGCACCGAAGCGCCGGACGCTACCGTCGATCTGCTTGGCCCCGGCGCGCACAGCCTCGACCGAATTGGCAACTCCCAGGCCGAGATTCTCATGTCCGTGAAAACCGACCTGGGCGTCATCGCCGAGTTCGGCTACCAATGCAGCCACCCGGTCGGCCACGTCACCGAGCACCAGCGCTCCTGCCGAGTCGACGACATACACGCACTGACACCCGGCGTCGGCCATGATGCGTGCCTGCTTGGCGAGTTTCTCCGGGGGAATCGTGTGGCTCATCATCAAGAACCCGACCGTCTCCAGCCCAAGCTCGCGAGCAAGGCCGAAATGTTGGATCGACACATCGGCCTCGGTGCAGTGGGTGGCGATCCGGCAGATCGAGCCGCCGTTGTTCTGCGCCTCCTTGATGTCCTCCTTGGTGCCCACACCGGGCAGCATCAGGAAGGCGATCTTGGCCTCTTTAGCGGTCTCGGCGGCCAACTTGATCAGTTGTTGCTCAGGGGTTTTCGAGAAGCCGTAATTGAAGCTTGACCCGCCCAGGCCGTCGCCGTGTGTCACTTCGATCACCGGTACCCCGGCCGCGTCCAGGGCGGCCACAATGGCGCCGACCTCGTCCAGGGTGAACTGATGACGCTTGTGGTGCGAGCCGTCCCGCAGAGAGGTGTCGGTGATCCGCACATCCCAGATGCTCTCGCTCATCGTGTGCCCCCTGTGACGTGTGCGGCCTGCTTGGCCATCTCCTCGCCGACCTTGGTCGCCGCGGCGGTCATGATGTCCAGGTTGCCCGCATACGGCGGCAGATAATCGCCCGCCCCCTCGACCTCAATGAACGTCGTCACCATCGCGTACCCGCCGGAGTTCATCGAAGGGGCGTCGAACTGCGGTTCGTTGAGCATCCGATAACCCGGGACGTACGTCTGCACATCGGCCACGACTTCCCGGATTGACGCCGCGATTGCATTGGTATCGGCGTCCTCGGGGATGGCGCAGAAGATGGTGTCCCGCATGATCATCGGCGGATCTGCCGGGTTCAGGATGATGATCGCCTTGCCGCGCGCAGCCCCACCTATGGTCTCCACTCCCCTGCTGGTGGTCTTGGTGAACTCGTCGATATTGGCCCGGGTTCCCGGACCGGCTGACACCGAGGCCACCGACGCGACGATCTCCGCGTAGGGAACGGTCCCGCCTTGTTCGGTGACCGCGCGACACACCGCGTACACGATCGGAATCGTGGCCTGACCACCGCAGGTGACCATGTTGACGTTCGGCGCATCCAGGTACTTGCGCAAGTTGGCGGGCGGGACCACGCCGGGGCCGATCGCGGCCGGCGTGAGGTCGATGGCGGTGATACCGGCCTCGGCATAGCGCGGCGCTGCGGCTTTGTGCACGTAGGCCGAGGTCGCTTCAAAAACCATATCCGGTTTGTCCGGCCGGGCCAGCAACCAGTCCACGCCTTCGTGGCTGGTCTCCAGTCCGAGCTTGCGGGCCCGCGCCAGGCCCTCGCTGTCCGGGTCGATTCCGATCATCCAACGAGGTTCAAGCCATTCCGACCGCAGCAGTTTGTACAGCAGATCGGTGCTGATATTGCCTGAGCCGACGATGGCGACCGTTTTCTTGTTCGAACCCATGGCTCTTCCCTACTCGAAGGACAATCGGACCGAGCCCAGACCGGCGAAATCGGCTACGAACTCGTCGCCCGGACGGGCGTCGATGGCCCGGGTGCACGAACCCGGCAGCACAATGTCACCAGCCTTCAACCGCACACCGAAGCTGTCCACCTTGCGCGCCAGCCACGCCACCGCGGTGACCGGGTTGCCGAGCACGGCGTCGCTGCGGCCCTCAGCCACGACCTCGCCATTGCGGGTCAGCACCGCGTCGATTCCTGTGATGTCAATGTCCTTGGGCGACACACGCTCCCGACCCAGCACATACCCCGCCGACGAGGCGTTGTCGGCGATGGTGTCACACAGCGCGATCTTCCAGTCTCTGATCCGGGTGTCGATGAGCTCGATGGATGGCGCGAATGCGGCGGTGGCGGCCAGCACATCATCTTCCGTGCAACCTGCGCCCGGAAGATCCTCGGCAAGGATGAAACCCACCTCGACCTCCACCCGGGGAAAGAGGTACTTGGCGGTGTTCACCGGGACGTCCTCGAACACCTCCATATCGGCTAGCAGGTGGCCGTAGTCGGGCTCGTCAACGCCCATCATTTTCTGCATCGCCTCTGAGGACAGGCCCACCTTGTGGCCGACGACCACCGCGCCGC
>JBMOKE010000047.1:0-16264 GCA_049315425.1 Mycobacterium sp.
CTTCGTCTCCCGCCCACTTCGTCTCCCGCCCACCTTCCGGCCGATCCCCCGACGTCGTGATGGCAGCATAGCTTCCGACGTCAAGTTTGCGGCTACCCGCAGCCCAGTGCCACCGGACGGTCCGGCTCGGAGCTCCACTGCGACCAGGATCCGGGGAACAGCGCCGCATTGATGCCGGTGGCGCTCAATGCGGCGAGAACGACCGATGCGGTGATACCGGAACCGCAGTAGACGGCAACGGTGTCTGAATGGCCAACCGCCGTTTGCTCAAAGAGAGCGATCAGGCCTGCTTCGGGCAGGAAGGTTCCGTCCTCGGCCAGCACCGTGGTGCTCGGCAGATTCCGCGCCCCGGGAATATGTCCGGCGACGGGGTCCACCGGTTCGACCTCGCCGCGGAAACGCTCGGGCGCCCGGGCATCGAGCAGTGTCGATACCCCGGGCCCGGATACCTGCTCGGCAGTGAGCGTCGCGCGACCACCCACATAGAGGTCATCGTGGAGGACGCTGACATCACCCAGCCGAGATGTCGATGCACCGCGTTGCAGTGCTCCCCCAGCGTCCGTCCATGCCGACAGGCCACCGTCCAGAATGCGAACATCCGAGATTCCGACGGCGGTCAGCACCCACCAGGCGCGCGCCGAGCCGGCCCGGTTCCAATCGTCGTAGACGACTAGCGGCTGGTTCGCCTTCACGCCCCACCGGCGTGCGGCGATCTGTAGTTCGCCACCGGACGGCAGCGGGTGGCGACCACGTCCAGGACGACCGTGATCGGTGAGCTCATCCTCCAGTGACACATAGACAGCGCCGGGAATGTGGCCTGCCAGATAGTCCGCATTTCCGTCGGGCTTATCCAGCCGCCAGCGCACGTCGAGGATGGCCGGTTGCTCGCCGCCGTCAAGTTGACGCATCAACTCGCCTGCGCTGATCAGTACCGCATCGCGTGCGTTCACTGCGTACTCATCCGGCGAACTCAGACCTGCAGGGTCGGAACGTCGCCCTGGCGGCCGAAGTTGATCTGGGCGGCCGGATTGGCGATCGCGGTCACCATGCCGGTCCCGAATGGGCCGATATCGTCAAAGATTGTGGCCGTACCGTTTGCGATTCCCTCGGCACACCAGTGCGAATCCGCTTGTACACCAATGTAATCCCCAACGGGAAGTCGGGACAGTGCGACAGTAAGATCACCATTGATATAGCCGATCCCCCTGGTGCCAAGGTTGGTCACCAAACTTGTCGCCTCAGCTGCCACAACAGTGCGTACGAACGGACTCGGTTCCTCACCGGCAACTACGTCGATGGTTCGGTGGTAGACACGTTTACGTGAGATGTTCTGATGGACTTCCCCGGCCGAATCCCAGCCGACGTCGTCGCTTCCCACGAAGTACACCGCGCCCGTGATGCCGGCGGGGGGCGTGAAGTCGGCTTGGCCCACCCACTCCTCCCCGGGCGGTGGGCTGGACTGCCGGTACTGCACCATCGTGGCCCGCGCGACGACGGCCTCGCCCTGCAGGATGTCGCATTCGGTGTTCCGGATGCGCCTGCCGTCGCGGACGAGCCGGGTCCGGACGACGGTCGGGACCCGACGGGCGGCCTTGAAAAGGTCGGCGGTCAACCGGGCCGGCATGAAGTCCGGCAAGCCGAACTCGCCCTCAAGGACGGCGGCCGCCAGTCCCACAATCGCCGGCCCGTTAAGGGTGCCCTCCCCCCACCGACTGAGCGCGAACTGTGTCGGCTCGAAGGCACCACTGCCGTCCGGAATAAAGTGCGCGGGAGCCTGGACCACCCGCGAATCCTCGCACAGCCGGCACCGGGACCCGGCAGCCGACTGAAATTCTTAGCCAGCATAATTAATGCAATGTCGGGTACCGGGGTAGGCAGCGCGAATCCCCGGCTCGTCGCGACCATGAGCGTGGTGGTGCTGACGGTTGCCGTACTGCAGACCGGCGTCGTGCCGATCCTCGGCGTGATGGCCCACCAACTCCAGGTCTCCCTGTCCACCATCAGTTGGACGGTGACGGCCAACCTGCTGGCCGCGGCGTCTATTACCCCGCTGCTGGGCCGGCTCGCGGATCTCCACACCAAGAAACGGGTTCTGCTCGCGGTGTTGGCCGTCGTCTTGGCCGGGTCGCTACTTGCCGCGACGACGTCGTCATTCGCTCTGCTGATCGTGGCGCGGGTGCTGCAGGGCGCGTCGTTCGCGCTCTATCCGATCGGGGTGTCAATTCTTCGCGAGGAACTCTCGCCCGAGCGGCTCATGGGTGCGCTCGCCGTGCTGTCCGCAGTTCTCGGATTCGGTGGAGGGATGGGTTTGGTCGTCGTCGGCCTGCTGATGCGCGGTGATGCCGACTACCACCGCGCATTCTGGTTCGTCACGGCGTTCGTCGCACTGGTGACCCTCGCGGCGGCGCGGTTCATTCCGGAACGGCCGCACACCGCGACCGGATCGGTGGACTGGTTGGGCGCGGTGGGTCTGGCGGCTGGGTTGTCTCTATTGCTGTTGACCATCACCGAGGGCAATGCCTGGGGATGGACTTCATTGCGAACGCTCACCTCCGCGCTGGCAGCCATTGGGGCACTGGTGACGTGGTGGTGGTGGGAGCGGCGATGCGCACAACCGCTGGTGTCGACGGTCATGCTCACGCGGCGACCTATCCTGCTCACCAATATCGCCACCGTGGCAGTCGGCATGGGCCTGTATTTCGGGTTCCTGGGACTGACTGGATTCGTCCAGGCTCCCGCCGGTAGTGGCTACGGATTCGCGGCCACCGTGCTCGCCGCCAGCGTGGTATTCCTGCTGCCCGGTGCCCTGGCCGGGTTCCTGACCGCTCTGATCAGCGGCCGCTATATCGACCGCTTCGGCGCACGAGCGGTGCTGGTTGTAGGCATCGCCTTTGGCATCCTCGGTTTCACCCTGCTTGCCGCAGCGCATTCCGCGACCTGGCAGGTCATCGGCGCCGGCGTACTCGTCAATGTCTATATCAGCCTCGCCTACGGAGCGCTGCCGTCACTGGTGGTTCGTGAGGTCGACGCCGGCGAAACCGGTGTGGCGACGTCGATGAACGCGATCGCCCGCACCGTCGGTGCCTCGGCCGCCGCCGCAATCGTCGCAGTACTGTTGGGCCGCAACGGCAACCGCCACCCACCGGAAAGCAGTTACACCATCATCTTCGGACTGGGCGCAGCCACTGGTCTGATTGCTCTGGTGTTAATTGCGGCAAGCCGGCCGCGACTGCGACCCATCGAGACGGTCGAAGAGATCGCCGAGTCCCGCGCGATGAACCACGAATGGGGCTAGTCAGGCACCATCAGGATGAGCTTCGACTCCGATACTGACTCGGTTGACTGACGGCCCACAAAGCCCGGGCGCTCTGCGTGCGATGATCTGACCGTGGATAAACCGATGAGCAACTACGACGCGACCGTCGACGTCATTGTTGCCGGTTCCGGTGGAGGTATCACGGGTGCCTATACCGCTGCACGGGAGGGGCTTTCGGTCGCTCTCCTGGAGGCGGGCGACAAGTTCGGCGGCACTACCGCCTACTCCGGTGGCGGCGGAATGTGGTTTCCCTGCAACGCCGTTCTGCGTCGGGCTGGCAGCGATGACACGATTGAGGCGGCGCTGACCTACTTTCGTGCGGTCGTCGGCGACCGTACCCCCCGCGAACTCCAGGACGCCTACGTCCGCGGGGGCGCGGACCTGATCGACTACCTCGAGGCCGACGACAACTTCGGATTCAACGTGCTGCCCTGGCCGGATTACTACGGCGCGGCGCCGCAGGCTCGACTCGATGGCATGCGCCATATCGTCGCGACGCCCGTATCGGCCGCGGCACTCGGTGTCGACGCCGCCCTGATTCGCGGACCCCTGGATAACGAACGATTCGGTACGCCCGCACCCGATCTTCTGACGGGTGGCCGCGCACTGGTGGGCCGGTTCCTCGCCGCGCTGCGCCGATATCCGGATACGACGCTGCACCGCAACACCGAACTGGTCGACCTCATCGTCGAAGACGGGTCAGTGGTCGGCGCGGTGGCCCGCCGCGGCGATGAAATAGTCCGCATCCGCGCCCGCCGAGGCATATTGCTCGCGGCCGGCGGTTTCGAACGCAACCCGACGATGCGGGCCGCATTCGGGGTACCGGGTCGCATCGAGGACAGCCTGGGCGCTCCGGATAACGCCGGCGCCGCGCACGAGGCGGCGATGCGGGCCGGCGCAGCCACCGATCTGATGGACCAGGCGTGGTGGTCGCCGGGACTGATCCACCCGGACGGCGGCGCCGTATTCGCGCTGTGGTTTGCCGGCGGCATCTTCGTCGATGAGGCAGGCCAGCGCTTCGTCAACGAGTCCGCGCCATATGACCGCGTCGGCCGGCAGATCATCGCCGAGATGTCGGCCGGACGCGTGAGCCAACCGTTCTGGATGATCTACGACGACCGTCGCGGCGAGATACCCCCGATCAAAGCCACCAACCTGACGCTGGTCGACACCGAAAGCTATCGGGCGGCCGGCTTGTGGCGCACCGCCGATACGGTGGCCGAACTAGCCGAGAGCATCGGGGTGCCCGCCGCCGCACTGGCCGACACCATTACCCGCTACAACGACATGGTGACCGCGGGAGCGGATACCGATTTCGGTCGCGGCGACGAGGCCTACGACAGCGCCTTTTCCCGGGGCAAGTCGCCGCTGGTGCCCATCGAGACCGCGCCATTCCACGCGGCGGCCTTCGGTCTGTCCGACCTCGGAACCAAGGGCGGACTGCGTACCGACGCCCGCGCCCGGGTACTGGACGAGGCAGGTGAGCCTATTCTCGGCCTCTATGCCGCTGGAAACACCATGGCCGCTGTCAGTGGTACCACCTATCCCGGCGGCGGCAATCCGATCGGCGCGTCCATGCTGTTCAGCCATATTGCGGCGCTGGACATGGCAAAGCAGCGATAATGACCCGGAGCCAAGCTGTCGTGACGAGGAGTGACTGATGCGTGGGACCGTGACCGCCGTGGCGTCTGCGGCCGCAGTGATCGCCACCCTCGCGGTAGCACCCTCTGCCCAGGCGTCCGACCGATGGTCGCTCAACGGCACCTTCACCGCGACGTCGAACGGCGAATGGGCCCGCACCAACGACGTGTTCCGCAACGAGGTGAGCCTGCGCAGCATCTGGACCATCTCGTCGCAGTGCAGCTATCCGGGCGAATGCACCGGAACGGTAAACAGCGACCTGGGCTGGACCGCGCCGATCTACGCCACCGGCAGCACCTGGTACGTCAAACACATCGTCCCGAACTGGATCACCTGTCCCGACGGTACGACAACCGTCTCCGGTCTTCAGGTCTTCCGATTCATCGCGGCGACGCCCGACGGCGCCTCAGCGGACCCGTCGTCGAACACTCTGGTCGGTGAGGACATCACAACCGGTGCCAGTGGCTCCTGCGGCCGAAGCCCGTCGCTGTACATCACCATGCCGTTCAAGCTGATCAAACAGGGCTGACGGCGCTGGCGCGCAACCCATGTTCAGCCGAATAAACCCGAGGTCCGCTGGATCGGCTGCGGCAGCCAGGTGCCGTCAGCCGCTGCCTGGCCGGGGGCGTAGATCCGCAGATACACGCTGAAATCGCCGGCGGGCGTCTGCAGCCAGTTCGAATTGGGATCGCCCGGGTCCACCTGGGAGAGGATGACATCGATCGAACCGTCCGGGTTGATGACCACCGGTCCATTGCTATAAACGTTCAGTGTCGACGAGTCCACCAGCGTGCCGTCGCTGTTGTACACCGTGAGCGACCAGAACCCGCCATCATCGATGGGCGGTGCCTGCCCGGGCGCGTAGTGGATGAGATAAGTCCTGATGCCCTTCAACGGCAGGTAGTTCGAGTCCAGCAACCCGGGGAAGTACAACGCCTGGTCGGGAGTGTTCGCCACCAGACCGACCAGTGCGACACCGGCGCGGTACAGGTAATCGGTGCCGTAGTCGCCGATATTGGACTTGGTCACGGCCCAGCCTTGATGTTGGAACGCGGACAGTTTCTGAGTGAGGTCGGTCAACGGGGGAAGCAGAATCGCGGTGATCTGGGTGGAGATCGCTGCCGCTAACTGCGATATCGGACCGAGAGTGTCTTGGACCTGCAGGGCCGTCGTGGGGTCGTTCGGGTCCGGCCCGACACCGATCTGGGCCAGCTTGGCCAGTTCTGAGGCATACGTATCCGTTGGGTATGCCGGGTTCTGGGTCATCGCCAAGCTGATGGCGTTGAGAACGGAGATCGGCGACAGGTAGGCCGACGGCAGGACGGCGTTGTTGATCGAGGTCTCCCCGGTCGGAGTCAGGGTCCACTGTTCCATCAGGTCAACCACCTCCTGCTGATCGGCCGTGGTGGCCTCAACCCGCCCGAGCATTAACTCGCTGGAGTAGTTGACGAGTACCTTCTGTGCACCCGGGACGTCGACGTCGTTACCGATCCAGGTGATGGCGTATCTGCCCGGCCCCGGACCGCCGATCGGGTTCCCCGCGGTGGGGTTGGACGAGATGTAGTTGTCGACGTCGATATAGGGATCGTTCAGCTGGAAGCTGTAATAGCGGTCACCCATATTCGGGATCGACAACACGACGGGGCCGTTGCTGAGGTCCAGCGAAGCCAGTGAGTAGAGCACGTTGACATTCGGGCGTGATCCGCCACCGATCGCCTTCCAGAATGGTGCCGCGTCGGCGCTTGCGAAGCTGGTGTTGATATTCATCGTGTTCAACGGACCCAGGAGGGACTGGACGCGCTGCACGGCCAGGATCGGATAGCCATAGATGTAGGCCTGCGCGGCAATGATCGCCGCCCGGATCGGACCCACCGGCAGCGTGAAGCCGCCAAGCGCAGACGCCGTCGCGAACGCAAGTGGCGGCGCACCGGTGGTGCTTGCCGCCGGGGTGGCCGTCTGGGAAGTGCGGTGTGATGCCCGGTTGGTCAACTCCGTCGCGGCCCCCAGCAACGGCTCCGCCGCTGAGCCTGCTCCGTTGCCGTCCGAGGCCGGCGATGCCGCCGCGACGGCAGCGGTTATTGACGACGCCGGAGAGGGCACCACTGTGACCTTGCCCGTGCGGATGTTGCGTGCCGAGGTGCCGCCCGATCCGGTGGACAGCGCTGCGTTCGTCGTATCATACTTCGGCGCCGCAGAACTCATCCCGACTGCGCCCCCACCGCGCACCCGGGTCGCGGCGGTCCGTGGGCGCGCGGTGGCCGACTTCACGCCCGTCGAGGCCACGCTCGACGCTGCCGACTCCGCCGACCCGGTCGTGTCGGCGAGCGCCGCCGGCGTCCAGGCCAGTACCGAACCGATACCCAACATCAGAGCGAGCGCACCGACGCGACCCACGGAGAGAGAATGCCTGGACGCTCCACGACGATGAGCGAACTCAATGTTGACGGATCGATGCGCTTCCACAGATCACCATTCCCTTTGAAAGGACCAGTTCGAGGGCGTGTAGGTCCACGTTGGTTGCCGACGGTCGCCCTAGCTTACCGGCCACCTCGCGCAATCTCAGGAGGTAGGCAGCAAATCTTCCCAGGAATGATCCCCGGCCTGCGCAACCAGGTTCGTCTGCCGGTACACACCGCCGTCCGGTGTTGCATACTGCCCCGTTTTCGGGTCGTAGGTGGCGATAGCGACCGAAGGCCCGCCCACGGCGCCTGGGTTGTAGGCACTGGGTGCGACTGCCGCGACCGGAGGGGCCGCCGGCGCCGCAGGAACAACCTGGGCAGGCAGGACTGCGTCGGCAGGTGCCGGCGGCACGCCCTCGGCGGGCGGCGGACCCGCTGGCATCGGCGTGCCCTCCAACGGCCCGTAGATATTCTCCTGGAACGTCACCCGGTCGTCGGGCGGAATGCCCTGAGCGAGCAGGTTGGGGTCAATCGGATACGGGCCGATCACGTGCGGTCGCATGGCAAGCGGCTCGAACTGCCTGTCGCTCTCGCAGATTTCTACCGTGGGAGCGCGTTTGCCCGGCTGGCCCATGCACGGATAGTTCCGGGCGCCGCGCACCGCGATCGGCGAATCCTGCGGCAGCTTGCAGTAGATCCCGTCCGGAGTGTCGATGTCCGAGAGATCCGACGGCGAGCGCCACGAAGACGGCGGCAGGAAGCCGACGGTGCAGGCGGGCGGGTCATTGAGGGTCAGGGTGAAATCACCCTGGGTGAATCCGGTCGGGTTGTTGCGCGGAAGGCCGACGGTCTGAAGAGATGCGATGAAGGGCGGGAGCAACACGAGCAGCTGTTCGAGCGATGCGTGATAGGTGATGCCGATCTGTCCCACGGTCGTGAGATTGGCGAGTAGCACCGGCAATGTCGGCTTCACCTGATTGAGCAGTTTCGATGCCTCGTCGAGCGCCCCCGGGCCGTTCTGCAGCAGACCTCGAAGTTGCGGGTCGTTGGTCGCGAGTTGCCCGGTGACACCAGCCAGACCTCGCGCCCAGGCGCGCAAGGCATTTGCGGACACCACCCCTCCGTCGAGGAGCGGCTTGCTGTCGTCGAACAAGGTTCGCGCCTGATCGGCGACTTTATTGAAGTCAGCGGCCACCGTCGATGTCGAGTCGAACAGGGTGGCAAGCTCATCGCCGGCGCCGTTGAGGCCCTTGAACGATTCATCGAGCAGCTGGGAGAGCTTTTCCTTGGGGATGGTGTCGAGCAGGATGCTCACCCGATCGAGCATCGGACCCACCGCCTGCGGCACACCGATATTCTTGGTCGTGATGACCGAGCCGTCCTGAAGATACGGGGCGGAGTCGGTCCGCGGCTGGAGATCGACGTATTGCTCGCCCACCGCTGAGACGCTCATGACATTCGCCTGCACATCAGCCGGGATCTTCGGCGAGGTAGCCAGCGACAACGTCGCCTCTGCGCCTGACCGAGTCGCGTGCACATCCATGACCTTGCCGATCTGCACGCCGCGATAGGTGACGTTGGAAAACTGGTACAGCCCGCCGGTTCTGGGCAGTTCCATCTTCACCGTCATCCGGCCGATACCGAGCAGGGTCGGCGCTTGCATGTAGACCAGGACCATCGCGAGGATCCCGACGATCGACGCCACCGTGAAAATGATGAGCTGATTGCGAACGAAGCGTGTCAGCATCAGTTACCTCCCCCATCCGATGGAGCCAACTGCTGATCTGGCCCGGGAACCGGATCATTACCGGGTCCTGGGCCAAGCGAATATCCGTTACCGGGCCCGGGGCCCGACGGCACCTGGGTGACCGAACCCGCCGAGGTGGCGACCGCAGCAGGAACCGGTCCGACCAGCGGAGGAATATCTGCGACGTCCACCGGAGGCGGACTGAACGGTGCATTCAGGGGGTCGTAGGTATAGCTGGTGTACCACGGATCACCGGGCGCAGGAACAAGTTTTGCACCCTCCTGCCCCCAGGAGGTGCCCAGCATCAAAGTCCTCTTCAGCCGCGACACCGTGAAGTCGAAGATGATGAACTGATTCAGATAGTCGCCGCGGATTCCTCTATCGATGAAGCTCTGGCCGTACGGGAAGGCCGTGAAGTAGGACAGCGCAGCATCAAGTTTGGGTCCGACATCGGCAAGCGAGCGCAATGTCGGTTCGAGGTTGCGCAGATTACGCACCAGGTCGGCATGGGTGTCGTTGACCAGGCCGCCGGCCAGATTGCTGAAATCACCCAGCTTGACGAGCGCGGCGGTCAGCCGTGGACGCTCGCGTACCAGCACATCCAATGCCGGCGGAATCCGGTTCAAGGCCCGAGTCAGTACCTCGCGCTGGTCGGCGAACGTTCCGGCCAGCCGATTCAACGACACCACCGTCGCATTGATGCTGTCGCGCTGAGTCGCCAGCACGCCGACGAAGTCATTGAGCTGGGCCAACAAATCGCGGACCTGTCCTTCGCGCCCATTGAGCGCCGCATTCAGTTCGCGGACGACATCGCCGAGCTGTCCCACTCCCCCGCCGTTGATCACAACTGACAGCGCTGAGAGGGTCTGCTCCGTGGACGGGTAGGTCGAGGACTTGTTGAGTCCCAGGGTTGCGCCGGGCTGCAGGCGTCCGCTCGGTTCCTGGCCCAGCGGTGGGTTGAGGGCCAGGTGCATCGATCCGAGGAGGCTCGTCTGCCCTACTACGGCCACGGCGTTAGCCGGTATCACAATTCCCGGCTTCACCGACACATCGACAACGGCGTGCCAGTCGCGCACGGTCATTGCATTGACGCTGCCGACAACCACATCACCGACAAATACCGGTGAGTTCGGTTCCAGCGTGCTGACATTCGCCAGCTCGACGTGATACGTGGTCGCACCCGGCTCGTGTCCGACGGTGCCGGGAAGCGGGAGTGAGTTCAGCCCGCCGAACGCACAGCCGGTCGCACTGATCGAAACGCATGCTGACGCAATCGCGAGGCGGCACACCCGAGACGTCATGATGGTGGCATCCCTTCGGCAGGGAGTAGCAGGTCCTGCAGAGTCGAGGGTGCCTGGCCGCCCGGTGCGCTGGGAACACCCGGTCCATTGGGAACACCGGTCCCATTGGGGACGCCGGGAATCGGGGCATTGGGGTAGAGCGCCGGCTGCGGGAAGGCGGGCAATCCGTTCGGGGAATAGCTACCGGGAGTCGTATTCGGCGGCGCTCCCCAGCCCGCCGGCGGTGGGACATCCCCGTTGAGCCCGGTGTAGGCAGAGATCGCGGGGGCTTGCTCCGGGAGTGGCGGGCTGGCCCCGGCGCCACCCGGTGCGAGGGCCGGATCGGAGTAGATCAGGTTCTCGGGGCTCGGTGACTTCGCCAGATAGGCGTTGAACGGGACCGGCAGGTAGTTGAAGTTCAGCAGTCGCAGCGCCGGACCGAGGTACTGCGCACACAGCTTTCCGGTCTCCGATGCCGTCGCGTTCTGGATCGCGCCGATGGCCGCGCAAACCACCTGCAGGGGGTTGGAGAAGTTCCCCAACGCGAAACCGCCGAGGCCGCTTCCGGTGTCGGGGTCATAGATGTTGTAGCTGTTACCGATCGCGTTCGGAGCCACGTGGAGGAGGTTCTTCAGTGCCATCTGGTTGTCGCTGATATTCCTGACTACATCGCCAAGTCGCTGGATCTGCTCCGAGGTCTGGTTGCGACTGCCGGCGACAAACCGCTTCACGTCCACGACTGCTCCGGACAGATTCGTCAGCGCGCCGTCAAGGTCAGACTTACTGTCGTTGAGCACACTGCTGACCGTGGCCAGACGATCTTGGAACTGCACGATCTGAGCGTTGCTGTCGCGCAGTGCGGTCACGAACGTCTGTAAGTTCTTGATGACATCGACGAGATTGCCGCTACCGTCGCCCAGGATCCGGCTCAGGCCGGACAGCTGCTTGATGGTTTCCCGCAGTTTTTCGCCGTTACCGTCCATCGCATTGGCGGTGCTGTCAATGAAACGTCCCACCGAAGAGGTCGAGACACCGCTGCTTGGTCCGAGATCCGTTGCCAGCCTGGTTAATTGCGCTTTGATTTCGTCCCATTCGATGGGTACCGCAGTCCGGTCTAGGTCGATCACTGCGCCATCACGCATCGTGGGCCCACTGGTCTCGTAAGCGGGTGCGAGTTGGACGTATCGCGCGCCGATCAGACTCTGGGCGACGATAACCGCTTTGGCGTCGGCCGGGATGGGCACATCACGGTTGACAGCTAACGTCATTTTGGCTTTGGTGCCCTGCGGTTCGATTGCCTTGACGTTACCGACCTTCACCCCTGAGACCCGCACCTCGTCACCCGGGTAAATTGCCGTGGCGCTGGTGAAGTAGGCCGTGATGGTCGTGGGTTTCAAGACCGTGCTGCGGACCAGAAGTGTCACGCCCGCTGCGATGAGCACGGCGAGTGCCGCGGCGATAGCACCGGTGAGTCGTTTGCGGGTCATCCGGGCACCTGACCTGTTCGACGCCAGGGTTCCCAGTTGCTGTTCCACGGGAACGGGAACTCGGCCCGCGGCCCGGCGTTATCCGGCGGCTGGCCGGCGTTGACGCCCCGACGGAATCCGAAGATGTAGTCGATGAAGGGCTGGATCGTCTGTGCGGGGCTGAGGTTAGCCACGAATGCGTTGTAGAAGAATCCGTTGTTGACCGCTTCGGCCTGTGTCACCTGGAATTTAGCAATGCCGGCCATGGCTTTGCCGATGTTGTCATTGTTCTTCTGCAGCATCGCCGTCACCGAGTTCAGCTGCTCCAAAGCCGGCGCAAGTTCCTTTTCATTGTCGGCCACAATGCCACTGAGCTGCTGCGCCAACGCTGAGGTGTTGGCCAGCAGGGTGACGATCGCGTAGCGGCGCTGCTGGAGCACCCCGAGTAACTCGTTGGCATTGAGGATCAGAGTATTGACCTGCTCGCTGCGCTGGGACAGCACCGCAGTCACCTCGGAGGCGCTCTTGAGTAGACCGCTGAGAGACTCATTGCGCTCGTTGAGTGCCCGTGAAATTCTGCTCAGCCCGTCGAATGTCGGGGCAAGTTGCGGTGCCAGCCGGTCGATCGTCACCGACAGCGTGTCCAGGGACTTGTTGAGGGCGGCGGTGTCGGTGCCCTTGGTGTTTGCAGCGAACTCACTGACCGCGTCTGTCAGGGAATATGGCGCGCCGGTGCGGGACACGGGGATGACGTCGGAGGATCGTAGCGTCCCCTTGCCATCCGATTCCAACGTCAGCACCCGCTGGCCCAGCAGTGTCCCGGTTCGAATGTGCGCCGTGGTGTCTGAGCCAAGTCGCACCTTGCCGTTGACCATGAATGTCACCAGGGCCTTGCCCTCGCGCAGTGCAACGTCGGAGACTGTGCCGACCGTGACGCCGGAGACCTTGACGTCGTTCCCGGGTGCCACACCACCGGCCTCGGTGAACAACGCCTGATGGCGGACGGAGGTCGCCAGTGACAGCAGTCGCTGTGGCTGCAGGCCAATAACAATGACGATCAGTATCAACGCCAGACCGATGAAGCCGGCGCGGATGAGGTTCGAACCCCGATATCTCAACATCTGGTCATCACGGCTCAGCGCACCTTCCCGTGTGCTGCATGATCCAGGGGAAGTAGGCCGTGCGGCCCTGCAGATCCGTGACCCGGGCCGACATACCGCACAGATACTGATTGATCCAGCTGCCGTAGGAGCCGAGGCGGACCAATTTCCGGTAGTTGTTCGGCGCCTTTTGCAGGGCGATATCGAGGGTTTCCTTGTCCTGATCCAGCAGCGGAGCCAACCGGGCGAGTTGGTCGACGGTGCCGGCCAGTGGCGTGCGTGCTTCATTGAGGAGGTCGGTCAATGACGCGGTACCGCTGTCCAGTGCGCTGATGGCATCACCGATCGGGTTACGGTCCTGGGCCAGACCGGTGATGAGTTTCTCAAGGCCGTCGACAGTGCCGGAGAATTTCTCGCCGTCCTTGCTGATGGTCGCCAGTACGGTGTTGAGGTTATCGACCAACTGCTGGACGGTTTGGCTGTTGTCGGCAAGCGAGTTCGAGAATGACGACGTCTTGGCGAACAACGATTCCAGATTACCGTCCTGGCCCTGCAGTATCTGAATCAGGGAATTGGTCAGCGCGTTGACTGCCTGCGGATTCAGGCCCTGCACAACAGGTTTCAACCCGCCCAGTAGCAGGTCGAGATCCAGTGCCGCCTCGGTCCGATCGGCCGGAATTACCGACCCGGGGTCCTGGATTTTCGCCGATCCCGGACTGTCGATCAGGTCCAGGAAACGATCGCCGACAAGGTTGAGGTAACGCACCGCCGCTTTGGTACCCGACGTCAACATCACCTCGCGATCAGCCCCGAAGCCGACGACAACGGAATTGTCTGGTTGCAGATCGACCGCGGTCACCGTTCCCACGCGAACGCCCGCTACCCGTACCGAGTCACCGGCCTTGAGGCTCGACGCGTCCGTGAACACCGCGGAGTATTTATTGTCCGAGCCGGCACGGTATTGGCTGAAAATCGCGAAGAGGACAGCCGTCAGCATCAACATCACGATGCCGAAGATGCCGACCTTGATCGAGGTGTTTCGCAGACTGGTCATCCCCCAGGCTGCCCGATCTGCGCGGTGTTGCGAGGCGGCCCGGCGAGCGGCCCGAACAGCGCCTGTTTGAGGCCATCCGAGTTCAGCAGGATGCCCTGGTTGCCGTACTGAGCCTGGTTGGCACCGATATCAGCGACGACGAAGGGCGTGCGCTTCTCGTACGGCACGTTGGGCAGATCCGTGCACTGCGGGCCGCCCTTGGCCGCGACCTTGGGCAGGTTGTCCGGATAGCGGTAGCGCTCACGGCCCAGGAAGAACGACTGCAGCAGAACCGCACCCGGAACCGGGGCACCAGGTCCGGTGGCGAGTGGAACTAATCCGCCGATACCGCAGGTGAGCGCAGCGTTGTACTGATTGGTCAGATCCGTGGTCGGCACCAGCAGATGTAGCACGTCGGTCAGCGGCTGTCGGTTGGCGGACAACACATCGGTTCCGATATCTGCCAGGCCCATTGCGCTGATTAGCAGGGCGTCAAGGTTGCTCTGCTGATTAACAACTGTGCCGCTGAAGCGCGCCGTGTTGTCAAGGATGGCCATCAGGTCTGGCGATGCATCCGCGAAGGCATTGAAAACAGTGGGTGCGACGGCGATATCGTGGTTCAAGTTCTCCAGGGCGGGATTGAGCTTGATCAACGCAGCGTCAAGATCGACCAGACCCTGACCGAATTTGTTGCCGCGGCCGCTGAGTGACTTGGACAACGCTCCGAGGGTCTGGTTCAGCTTCGCGGGCTCGACTTTGGACAGCACTGAGACGAGTTGCTGGAACACGGTGTTGATTTCAACGGTGACCTTATTGCCGGGGATCACTGCGCCAGAACTCAGCGAACTCACCGACGGATCGGCCGGGGGCACCAGCTCGACGAACTTCGAGCCGAACACCGTGGCGGATGTGATCTCGGCTCCCACGTTAGCCGGGATGGCGTCCAGTGAAGCGGGGTCGAGGGCCAGGTGCAGTGCGGCGCCACCATCAGGCAGGGACTCGATCGAGGCCACCTTGCCGACCTGCGCACCGTTAATTTTGACTTTGGCCTCGGGGTACATCACCAGGCCGGCCCGGTCTGAAATGACGGTCACCGGCACGGTGTCCTTGAAACTGTCCCGGAACAATCCCACGGCGAGGGCGGAGATCACTGCCAGTGTGAGAACGGTCAGCAATCCCGCGATCGGCCGGGCGCTGCCGCGCGCACCGAAACTCTGCCCGGCGCTGGCTGCTACCGGCACGGCCGCAGTTTCGGTCTCAGATCGGTCGGAGGGTCCCGGGCCGAGATTGGCAGTCATCCCGTCCCCTATCCGGCCAGATTGAAGTTGCCGTTGGAACCGTAGATCGCCAGCGACACAAACAAAGTCACCGACACCACCACGATCAGGGAGGTGCGTACCGCGTTGCCCACCGCGACCCCCACTCCGGACGGACCGCCGGTGGCGAAGTAGCCGAAGTAGGTGTGAATCAACAGGATCGCGATCGCCATCAGGACTGCTTGTAGAAACGACCACAGCAGGTCGATCGGATTCAGGAAGGTATCAAAGTAGTGGTCGTACAGTCCGGCGGACTGGCCGAACAACACCACCGTAACGAACTTGCTGGCCAGGAAGGACAGGATCACCGCGATCGAGTACAGCGGCGTGATGGCGATCATTCCAGCGACCAGCCGGGTCGACACGAGGTACTCAATCGGACGGATGCCCATCGACTCCAGCGCGTCGATTTCTTCGTTGATCCGCATAGCCCCGAGCTGTGCGGTCACGCCGGCGCCAAAGGTGGCCGCCAGGCCGATACCGGCCACCACGGGTGCGGAGATCCGGACGTTGATGAATGCCGCGAGGAAGCCGGTCAACGCCTCGATGCCGATATTGCCCAGCGACGCGTAGCCCTGGACCGCGAGGGTGCCGCCAGCCGCCAGGGTCAGGAACCCGACAATGGCCACGGTGCCACCGATCATCGCCAGTGTCCCTGCGCCCATGGAGATCTCAGCAATAAGACGCGTGATCTCGGTGCGATAGCGCACGACCGCGTGCGGTACTCCGGCTATCGCCTTGCCGTAGAAGAGCGTGTGGTCCCCGATGCGGCCGAAGAAGCCGCCGGGGCGGCGGAGTTGCCGAAACATCCGCGGATAATTGGTACGCAAGACCGTCAGGCTACCCACGACATCAACCCGTCGTCAGACGGATGCCGATCGCCGTGACGACCACGTTGACGACGAACAGAGCCATGAAGGCGTACACCACTGTCTCGTTGACCGCATTGCCGACCGCCTTGGCGCC
>JBMOKE010000219.1:0-3641 GCA_049315425.1 Mycobacterium sp.
GTGATCTGATCGTTGCTCAACTGCGACTTGACGCACCGCGTCGCGTACCGATCGGTGATGCCGGTCGATGTTTGACTAGCGCCACGCAGCGATTGATCGCTGTTGGAACGCGTACGAAAGGTGATGGGATTCGTCATGAAGATTGTCGAGAAACTTCGAGGTAACTGGTTGCGCCGCACGACTGCGGCCGCCGTGGCGGCACTGTCTCTGCCCGGCTTAATCGGCGCTGTCGGGGGATCAGCGACAGCCGCCGCCTTCTCCCGGCCCGGGCTTCCGGTTCTCTATCTGGACGTGCCGTCGCCGTCGATGAGCCGCAATATCCGCATTCAGTTCCAGGGCGGCGGAGAGCACGCGGTCTTCCTGATGGATGGCCTGCGCGCCCAGGAGGATTACAACGGCTGGGATATCAACACCCCGGCATTTGAGTGGTTCGAGAACTCAGGCCTGTCGGCAGTCATGCCGGTCGGTGGACAGTCCAGCTTCTATTCGGACTGGTACCAGCCGTCACAGGGTAATGGTCAGAACTACACCTACAAGTGGGAAACGTTCATGAACCAGGAGTTGCCGGCTTACCTGCAGGCCAACTACGGCATCAATCCGAACGGCAATGCGGTGGTCGGTATCTCAATGGCCGGCAGTGCGGGGTTGACCTATGCGATCAACTACCCGCAGAAGTACATCTACGCCGCATCGCTGTCGGGCTTTCTCAACCCGTCCGAGGGCTGGTGGCCGATGTTGATCGGTCTGGCGATGAACGACGCCGGCGGTTTCAATGCACAGAGCATGTGGGGCCCGTCTTCGGATCCGGCTTGGCGGCGCAATGACCCGATGGTCAACGTCAACCAACTGGTGGCCAACAACACTCGCCTGTGGATCTACTGCGGCACCGGCACACCGTCGGATTTGGATACCTCGGGCGGTGGCGGAAACCTGATGGCAGCCCAGTTCTTGGAAGGTTTCACGTTGCGCACCAACAAGACCTTCATGGATAACTACCTGGCGGCGGGCGGACAAAACGCCGTGTTCAACTTCCCGGCCAACGGGACCCATAGCTGGGGTTACTGGGGTGCGCAGTTGCAGCAGATGATCCCCGATATGCAACGGGTTCTGGGCGCCACCCCATCCGGCGCCTGAGTATCCGCTAAGCAACAGGCCTGCCGCTCTCCCCCCGGAGCGGCAGGCCTGTTGTGATTGTGCTCCGAGGTGACCGTTCCGAGCAGGCCCTAGTGCGACCGGCCGAGCGTGGCGGAACCGTCCGCATGAACCGTCACCTCGGCGCCGGCAATATCACCGGCGACAGTGGCTGCAGCCTCGTCAGGGTCGGAGATGAGGGCCCATGTGCGGGAGCCGTCGGGAGTCCGCACAGCAAGGAAGGCCTTCTCCGGCAAGCCTTCCCGGTTGAACGGCGTCGTCCATGACTCCACCGTTCCGATTCCCTCCCACTCGATCAGCGCGGTGCGGGTTGGTTCGCGGTCCACAGCAGCCTGAACGTCCTCCCAGCGGAACGGTTCCGCCGGTGGAGTCGCGCTGTACACGCAGAAGCTGTGCTTGGTGAGGTATCCGCCGTTGGCGGTGATCAGGCCGCAGGACCCGGGTTTCCCACGCAGCAGTTCGGCCATCGTTGCAATCGAGTGCATGACATAGTTGTTCCACGGCCCGCCGCCAAACGTCAGGCCACCCGTCACGGTGAGCGGCCTCGCAGAATCGCCGAGGGGCAACCCGATCTCGCGTGCGGCCACCTGCACCGCCGATGGAAAACAGGAGTAGACGTCGATGTAGTCGAGATCATCGGTACCGACGCCGGCGAGTGCCAACACCCGTTGCCCGCCTATCCGGATCGCCGGAGAGCGGTGCAATTCGTAGCGCTCGGCCAGACCGTAGGTGTCATGCGAGTCGGTGGCCGCGTGCGGAAAGATCCACCTGTCTCTCGGAATCTGCAGATACTCGGCTTTCTCCACCGAACACAGAATCACCGCAGCGCCCTGGTCGACCATATTGTTGGAATTCATCAGCTTCGGGTAGGGCCAGCTGATCATCCGATTGTCGGGTCCGGGCTGCCGGATCTGTTTGCCCGACAGTGCCTCGCGACTCCAGGCGTGTGGGTTGGCCTGCGCCACCTGACTGAATTGGGACCACAGCTCCCCGATCCGGCACCGATTGTCGTCCATCGATTCTCCGTCGGCGATCCGCAGTGCCTGTTCAAATAGCGGGTAGACGAATGAGGGCGGTATCAGCCCGATGCGGTCCTGCCCCGGACCGGTCATGGGTACATCCTCGGCCCCTGGCGGGATCGGGATGCTGTCGTCCTGCACTGTCCATGCAGGACGAATTCCTCTGGCCCGCAAACGCATCCGGGTTCGCCAGGTCTCCGCACCGGCGAGGAGGACGGCGTCTGCGCTGCCTCGCTGGATATCGCGGCAGGCCTGGTTAAGCAACGACTGCGGGGTATTGCCGCCGACGCCGCTGTACCGGGTGCGTGCATCACGCGCCCCGATCCGTTGACCCAGCAGCAGACCGGGGTCCCGATACCGCCAGGACAGCAGATTCACCACGCGGATGGAATCCAATGCCTGCAGAACGCGGGGGTCGGCCGCTTCGGCGGCCGCGACGGCCATCAGATCGACCGGCTCCACATCAGGTGCTTCGTCCCGCTGGTTGACCTGACCGACACCGACGAGCACTGGCGTGCGTGGGTCCAGGCTCATATCCGGCGTCCTTCTGTCGGCATGCGGGACGCCGACTTTGACGCCCGTCAAAACCTAACACCGGAACCAGTCACGCGACTGATTGCTCTTTAGGCCAGATGCTCGCAAACAATTGAGATCCAGGAGAGTCATAGCCTCTACTGCGGAAAGTGCACCGGGCCTGTAGGCCGAGCAATGGAAAAGCCTCCGTGGTGGCACCAGTCGTGTAATCATGTGGCTCGTCGCCAAACGAGAGCAAGGGGCCAGCGATGCCGAAGCCGTTCAAGGGAGTCATCTCACTCGACGTCCGCGACTCCGTGCCGGACTGGGGACCGTATGAACTGACCAGGGCTCCCCAGGGTGCCCCCAACATCCTGGTCGTGCTCTATGACGACACCGGACTGGCGGCATGGTCGCCCTACGGCGGCCGGATCAACATGCCCACGCTGGACCGGTTGGCCGACAACGGGCTTGCCTACACCCAGTGGCACACCACCGCATTGTGCTCACCCACCCGGTCGACGTTTCTGACCGGGCGCAACCATCACGTCAACCGCAACGCGGCGATCACCGAGGGCGCCAACGGCTTCCCCGGCGCATCCGGGCGGCTGCCGGCCGAATGCGCGACCATCGGCCAGATATTGCAGGACAACGGGTTCAGCACGTTCTGGATCGGTAAGAACCACAATGTTCCCGAGGAGGACATCTCCGCCGGCGGCAGCCGCTCGGAGTGGCCGCTGTCCAAGGGCTTCGACCGGTTCTACGGTTTCCTCGGCGGCGAGACCAACAACTGGTATCCCGATCTGGTCGAGGACAACCGTTTCATCGAACCGCCCTCAACCCCCGATGAGGGTTACCACCTGTCCAAGGACCTCGCTGATCAGGCCCTGCGGATGTTGCGCGATCAGCACTCGGCCACCCCGTCTAAGCCGTGGTACATGTGGTTCTGCCCGGGTG
>JBMOKE010000220.1:0-3619 GCA_049315425.1 Mycobacterium sp.
TCTCGGCCTGGGCGCGGTCGACGATCTCGTTGACATCGGCGCCCTCAGCGCCGGCATAGCCGTACTGCACCACCCGGGTGCCGGCCTCCACCAGTCGGCGCAGCAGTGCCTTCTCGGCCACGATGCCCGCGTAGTAGCCGGCGTTGGCGGCGGTGGGCACCGTTGAGATCAGGGTGTGCAAATACAGCGCACCGCCCATCCGGCGCAGCAGACCACGGCGGTCGAGTTCGGCGGCGACGGTGACGGCGTCGGCCGGTTCACCGCGCGCGTAGAGATCGAGCACCGCGTCGTAGACGTTCTGGTGCGCGGGCCGGTAGAAGTCGCCGGGCCGCAGCTTTTCGAGCACGTCGGCGATGGCGTCCTTGCTGAGCATCATTCCGCCCAGCACGGACTGTTCGGCGGCGAGATCCTGCGGGGGCTGGCGACCGTAATCCTCAGCAGGCGCAGGTGAGTCAGTTCCCGGCTGTCCGAGATCGTCGACGACCGCCATTAGGCTGCCCCACCTCCTTCTCGAGAGTCCTCTGCGCAAGATCGAACATAGGTTCGATCCTTCAATCCCACTGTAGGCCAGGGCACCGACGGCGGCGGCGGCCCGATGCGGTCCGCCCGCCTGCCGAGAGGAACGCTAGACGTTGCTGGAGCCATCGCAAACCTGGCCTGTACATCAACCTGTTAATGGTCTGTGCATAGCTGCCCACAACCGTGTTGGCGGCTTGGGGAGAACCTGTGGATCACTGTGAATTTTTTGGTCATCGCACCACGTAAACGCAGATTAACGGCACCGACGTACTGTGGATGGCAAGTGCTGCGGCGTGTCGGGCAAAGTTGCCGGTTCGGGCGTGTTGTATTGCCGCCCAACCATGGCACGGTTAACGAAGGGTTACGTTAACTGTGGCAAACACCGGCCAATCCGTTCGCCAGCCGAAAAAGAATCCCCGGCGCGGCCGAGTTGGCCGCCACCGGGGATTCTGACGCTCTGGGGCGCGGTTACTTCTGGCCCACGACCTCGAGGGTGAACTCGACGTCGACCTCGGGATGGAGGTGGATCGAGAGAGCGTGAGTGCCGGTTTCCTTGATATGGGCCTTGGGCAGGCGCACCGAACGCTTGTCGATGCTGGGGCCGCCGGCCTTCTTGATCGCGACGGCGACGTCGCTGGCGGTCACCGAACCGAACAGCTTGCCAGCGTCTCCGGCAACCTTTGCAGCCAGTGAGATCGGGCCGAGGGCCACGATGGCCGCCTTGAGCTCGTCCGCGTGCTCGCGGTCGTGCACGGTCTTGGCCTCGCGGGACTTCCGGATCTCATCGGCATGCTTTTGCGCACCGCGGGTGGCCACGATGGCCAACCCGCGAGGCAGCAGAAAGTTGCGTCCGTACCCATCCTTGACCTCGACGGTGTCGCCGGCCGCACCGAGGTGGTCGACTTCAGCGGTCAGAATCAGCTTCATTGATTTCTCCGTTCTCGTCCTGATGGCGATCTAGCGCGATGCCGAGGTGAACGGCAGCAAGGCAACCTCGCGCGCGTTCTTGACGGCAATGGCGATGTCGCGCTGGTGCTGGACGCAGTTACCGGTCACCCGGCGGGCGCGGATCTTGCCGCGCTCACTGATATAGGTGCGCAGCAACTGAGTGTCCTTGTAGTTGATGTTCTGCAACTTGCCCTTCTTGGAGCAGAACACGCACTTGCGGGCCTTGATCGGCTTGTCCGGTGCCGGACGCCGTTTGGTAGGTCCTGATTTCGCCATCGTGCAATCTCTTTCGTTTCACGTCTCGCGCCGGGGGCGCGGGAGTCTTGCGTTGGAAGGTGTTGTGTCAGAAGGGGGGTTCGTCGTCACCGCCGCCGAAGGAACCCGACGCCGGAGCACTGCCCCACGGGTCTTCGGCCGGCTCGGCAGCCGGCCCGCGCTGGGCTCCGCCAGGTGCACCGCCGGGAGCGCCGCCGCCGAAGCCGCCGCCCCCGCCGCCGCCGCGGGAGGCCTTGTTGACCTTTGCGGTGGCGTATTTCAGCGAGGGTCCGATCTCCTCGACCTCGACCTCAACAACAGTGCGCTTCTCACCCTCGCGGGTTTCGTAGGACCGCTGCTTCAGCCGGCCGGTCACGATGACCCGCGATCCGCGAGTGAGGCTCTCGGCCACGTTCTCCGCGGCCTCCCGCCAGATACTGCAGCGCAGGAACAGCGCTTCGCCGTCCTTCCACTCCGAAGTCTGGCGGTCAAGGATGCGCGGCGTGGATGCCACCGTGAAGTTGGCAACGGCCGCACCGGATGGGGTGAAGCGCAATTCGGGGTCGGCGGTCAGATTTCCGACGACGGTGATGGTTGTGTCACCGGCCACAAGATCCTCCTGGGAATAGTGGGTATACCCGTGAGCCTACGTAGGGACTACGACACCGCGTGAACGTTATCCACGACAGTATTAAGTCGGCGTCCTTACCGGGCTCAGTGCTTGTCGGTCCGCATCACCTTGGTCCGCAGCACCGACTCGTTCAGGTTCAGCTGACGGTCGAGCTCGGACACGGTGGCCGGCTCCGCCTTGACATCGACAATGGCGTAGATGCCTTCGGCATGCTTGGCAATCTCGTAGGCCAGCCTGCGCCGGCCCCAGATATCGACCTTGTCGACCGAACCGCCGTCACTGCGAATCACGTTCAAAAACGTGTCCAGAGACGGGGCTACGGTGCGCTCGTCGAGAGTGGGGTCAAGAATGACCATGATTTCGTAAGGACGCATGGAAACCTCATCACCTCCTACGGTCATATACGGCCACGGCCAATCCGTGGCAGGAGGGTTACCTGCGTCGGCAACCTCGTCAGGCTACAGGCAGCAGGGTTGATCAGCGAAATCAGCTGCGGGTAGTGAAGTACTCCTGGGCGCGCAGCAGCGTGGCCTCGGATGCCTTGGCTACGGCGCCCGAGTCGAACGGCGGCTGCGGGTCGTACTCGATCATCAGCTGACTGGCCTGGGCCGCCTCCCGGTCGACGAGGAGTTCGACGAGGCGCAACGCCATATCGATGCCGCTGGACACCCCCGCCGCGGTGATGATCCGCTGCGGCAGGTGCTCGACGACGCGTTCGGCCGTGTAGCGCGCGCCGAACGGCTCCAGAAGTCCGGCCGCACCCCAGTGCGTCGTTGCGGTCAGCCCGTCCAGTAGTCCGGCGGCGGCCAGCACCAGGCTCCCGGTACACACCGATGTGGTGAACCGGCTGTGGCGGTGGACCTCGCGTACCCAGTCCAGCATCGGCTCGTCCGTCATCAACTCGCGGGTGCCGATGCCGCCCGGAACCAGCAGCACATCGGGTGCGCGGACCTCATCGAAGGTCGCGTCACAGGTCAGCCCCAGCATGCCGTTTTCGGTGCGCACCTCCCCGCGCCGATGACCGACGAAGACGACATCGATTGACGGCACCCTCTGCAGGACCTCGTAGGGTCCCACTGAATCAAGTGCGGTGGTGCGCGGAAACAGCGCGATCGCGACGTGCATCAAAGACCTCCTGATGTTGTTGGGCCGGACGTAAGCCCGGACTTGGACCCGGACGTAGACGTTGTGGCCACCATGACGGAAATGAATCGGGCGCGCCGTCGAACACCCCACCGGATGGATCGTCGATACGAGCGCTCATCC
>JBMOKE010000048.1:0-16072 GCA_049315425.1 Mycobacterium sp.
CAGTGCGGATGAGCGCCGGCGGATCGCCGAAGCGGGTTTTTACAGCTACCAGTGAACCCGGGGGCTACTCCCCGCGTGATCGGTAGGCTGAACGAAAGCCGCGTCTGGTCGCCTGTGACCATGTTCGGCAATCGTCCCATTCGCTGCTAGTAAGGACCGGCTCCAGGTGGCGCTCGTTTTCGAAATCATTGGTTTTGCGCTGTTCCTGTTCTGGCTGTTGCTGATCGCCCGGATCGTCGTGGAGTTCATCCGCTCGTTCAGCCGTGACTGGCACCCGCGCGGTGCCACCGTGGTCATCCTTGAGGCCATCATGACCGTCACCGACCCGCCGGTGAACCTGCTGCGGCGGGTCATCCCGCAGCTGACCATCGGTGCGGTGCGCCTGGATTTCTCCATCATGGTGCTGCTGCTGCTGGCCTTCATCGGTATGCAGCTGGCCTTTGGGGCGGCTGCCTGAGTTCGGCCGGGGGAGTTCCGGGCCAGGGGGGCGAAATCGTGAAAATCGCCCTTAATTAGTCGGTCAGATGCAACCGGCGGGTCTGGTGTGACAGGATGGGCGGCAGTTACAGTACGGAACTGCGAACGCGGGGCGCGTTCGACACTGTCAGGCGGTTGATCCCGCCCTCCAAGATCGGAAGGGGCAGAGCATGCCACTTACACCGGCCGACGTGCACAATGTGGCCTTCAGCAAGCCTCCCATCGGGAAACGTGGTTACAACGAGGACGAGGTCGACGCGTTCCTCGACCTGGTCGAGGGCGAACTTTCCCGCCTCGTCGAGGAGAACGCCGACCTGCGTCAGCGGGTCAGCGAACTCGACTCCGAGCTGGGCTCGGGCCGCAGTGGCGGCGTGCAGTCCACCCAGGCCGTCCCGCTGTACCAGCCCGAGGCGGGGGCGGAGGTCGCGGTCGTCGAAGAGCGGAGTATGCAACTCAGCGAGGAGCAGGCCCTCAAGGCCACCCGGGTGCTGAGCCTCGCGCAGGACACCGCCGACAGACTCACCTCCACGGCCATCGCCGAGGCGGACAAGATGGTGGCCGATGCCCGGGCCGATGCGGAGCAGATCGTGTTCGAGGCTCGCCAACTCGCCGAGACCACGGTCACCGAGGCCCAGCGGAGCGCTGATGCCACCCTCACCGATGCCCAGACCCGTTCCGAGTCTCAGCTGCGGCAGGCCTATGAGAAGGCTGACTTCCTGCAGGCCGACGCCGAGCGCAAGCACACCGAGTTCATGAACACCATCAACCAGCAGCGCACCGTACTGGAGGGGCGCCTCGAGCAGCTGCGCACCTTCGAGCGCGAGTACCGCACCCGCTTGAAGACCTACCTGGAATCTCAGCTCGAAGAGCTGGGCCAGCGCAGTTCGGCCGCGCCTGCCGACGCCGGCGAGGGCGGGTACGGGCAGTATCAGTAGGGCTGGCACTAGTATTTCGCCGATGGGGGATTCCGCTGACGGGGGATCGACGCTGATCCGATCCACGGAACACCACTTCATGCCGCGGGAGGCTGCTCGATGCTGATCGTTGCGTTGGTCATGGCGGTGATCGGCCTGGCCGCATTGGTGACAGCGGTCGTCACCAGCAATGAGCTGGTCGCGTGGGTGTGTATCGGGGCCAGTGCGCTGGGTGTGGCTCTCTTGGTCGTCGACGCCGTTCGTGAGCGAAAAGACCGCAGGCTTGACGGGCTGGCCGATCACGCTGAGGAGTCCGATCCGCCCTTCATCGCGGACGCCGAGAACACGGAGATCATCGAAAACACGGAGATCATCGAATCCAGCGAAATTTCTGATTCAACCCAGGTGCTGACCGATGACGATCCGTTCGTCACGGCAGAAGACCATCCCGAGGAACTGGTTCACGACGAACCGGAGTACGACATGCCCAGCGATGACGAACCGGAGTACTCCGAATCCGCTGAAGATGCGTCAATCCACATCGTCGATGAGCAGACAATCGCGGCAGAGTCCGGCGATATCGCCGATAAGCGCGACGACCAGTGACCCTCACCGGCGCGCCCGCCGCGACGTGAGTATCACGTACGCCAGCACCGTTGATCATCCGCTCGATGAGGTGTTCGCCTGGCACACCAGGCCGGGAGCGATGCGTCGGCTGGTGCCGCCCTGGCAGCCGATGCGGGTGGTCAAGGAAACTGAATCGCTGGCTGATGGGCGAGCGATCCTCGGGCTCCCCGGAGGTCTGCGCTGGATCGCCCAGCATGACCCGGCTGGCTATGACCCGCCCTACCAGTTCCGTGATGTGCTCTCCTCCGACGGTCTGATGACGCTGCCGCCCAGGGTCATCGGTTGGTGGCGGCATACCCATAGCTACAGCGACGCCGGCGGCGGAACCACCCGAGTCCAGGATGAGGTCGACACCACCGTTCCGGGGGCGATGCTGCGGTCGACGTTCGCCTACCGGCATCGCCAGCTCGCCGAGGACCTCGCTGCACACCGGGATGCGGCCGGTGCCGGTTCGCTGGTGATCGCCATGACGGGTTCATCGGGACTGGTCGGTACCGCGCTGGCGGCGATGCTGAGTACCGGTGGACACCGGGTGATCAGGCTGGTTCGTCGCGATCCGCTCAATGCTGACGAAAGACGTTGGGAGCCAAACCAACCGGCCGCTGATCTCCTCGATGGTGTGGACGCGGTCATCCATCTGGCCGGTGAGTCCATCGCAGGCCGGTTCACCGAGGCGCACCGCCGAGCGATACGGGACTCCCGTATCGAACCGACGCGGCGTCTGGCTGAAGTCGCTGCGGCCTGCGGCGGTGGGCTGCAGGCTTTCGTCAGCGCCTCGGCCGTCGGCTTCTACGGATACGACTGCGGTGACACCCTGCTCGATGAGAACAGCCCCCGCGGCGATGGGTTCCTCGCCGATGTCGTGGCCGAGTGGGAAGCCGCCACTGCACCGGCCGCCGAAGCCGGTCTACGGGTAGTTCAGGTGCGTACCGGGATCGTGCAGGCCGCTGCCGGAGGAACGCTGAAACTCTTGCGGCCGCTGTTCGCGGCGGGCCTCGGTGGTCGGCTCGGCAGTGGAAAGCAATGGCTGTCCTGGATCGGCATCGACGACCTGCTCGACATCTACTACCGCGCCCTCTACGACAGCCGACTCAGTGGCCCGGTCAACGCCGTCGGGCCAGAACCCGTGCGCAACTCCGACTACACCACAGCGTTGGCCGCGACGATGCGTCGACCTGCCCTGCTGCCGGTGCCCTCGATCGGTCCGCGATTGCTGCTGGGAAAGCAGGGTGCAACCGAGTTGGCTGAAGCCAGCCAACGGGTCCAGCCGGGCAAGTTGACCGCGCTGGGCCACCGCTTTCGCAGTGCGACAGTCTCTGATGCGCTGGCGCACCAACTCGGCCACGATCCCGCACCCGGGGTGCTCTGAGTCCGGTGCCGGCAGTAGCGCTACCGCACGCCGTTGCCGCGGTGCTGACTCTTCTCAAGCATGCCGAGGAAGCCGCCCACCAGCAGCCGTAGCCGCCGGGCCGCATCATCGAGTTGGGCTGCGCCGCGGGCCCGAACATCCTCAACGCGCAGGCCCAGCCGCGCGATGTCGCCACCGTGGTCCTCGCTGATCCAGCGTTCCTGCAGGCCGAGGTCGACCTCCGGGTGAAACTGTAGGCCCATCGCCGTTCCCTGTACGAAAGCCTGTGTGGCGCAGCCATTTCGGGCCACTTCGACGGCACCTGGCGGAAGGGTGAATCGATCGAAATGCCATTGGAACCACGGACCTTCCGGCACCAAGGCCGGGTCGGTGCTGTGCACCTCTTGCCAGCCGATCTCCGGCTCGGGTGAGCGGGCCACGGTACCGCCGAGTGCGCCGGCCACCAGCTGTCCGCCGAAGCAGACCCCGAGTACGCCGACGCCGGCGGCCGCGGCGGTACGCACCATCTCCATCTCTTCGGCAATCCAGGTGAGCCGCTCGTCGTAGACCGACCATCTGGCGCCCAGTGGCACGATCACGTCGTAGCGGGTCGGTTCCGGGAAGGTGACGTCGACGACCGGATCATCGGGACGCTCGCGCCCCACCACCTCGAAGGTGCTGCAGTCGAAACCTGAGTCGGCGAACGCCTCACCCAGCAGCGCCTCCGGCGCCGTGGGGTCGTTGTAGAGGAACAGCACCTGACGTGGCACCCGTTCACGGTACGTCAGCAGAAGTGTTCCGGGGATACCTGACTGATCACGCTGGTGTCCGAGGGGGGACTTGAACCCCCACGCCCGTTAATAGGGCACTAGCACCTCAAGCTAGCGCGTCTGCCATTCCGCCACTCGGACCAGGATGCCCTGGAAGCCAGGGCAGCTTAGGCTAACGGATCGGCGTGCACCGACCCAAACCCAGCAGGCCTCCACCCAGCAGGCCTCCGCCCAGCAGACCCAAGCCCAGCAGGTCTAAGCGTTCGGCAACCGGTCGGCGATCCGGTGGGCGATTGTCGCCGCGGCCGAGGTCGCCCCGTCGAGGCTGCACGCCTCCACGTCCACTCCGACGTTGCCGTGCACGGTCAGTGCGCGTTGGCAGAACCACTGCTGCGGGCCGCGTTGTTCTCGCGAGACCGCCAACACACCGTCGTCGGTGGTTGTCGGGCCGACGGACCACAGTTGGTCGGGAGCAAGTTGCTGGGCATAGGCCAATTCGCGATTGGAGCACCCGGCCCAACTGTCACGCGATCTGGCGTAGAAGTCCGCGGCGGACTGCGCGGTGGGGAACAACACCACGGCCTGGACGGCATAGTGCGACCAGGCCGGCGCCGTCGGTGGTTCACGGAGTACCTGACCGTGCAGTGCGGTCCAGCCACTGTCGGAGTAGGCGCCCTGCTGGGCCGCTCCGGCCACGGCCAGGCAGCCGGGCCCGCCGGAGTCCGCGGCGAAATGTGCGCTGTCGTTCCAGGGCGTGGTGACGTCGCGGGTGACGACCATATCGCCGCCGGACAGCGCCGAGCCGACGTCGGCGGCCGGCAGCAACAGCGTGGGCAGCGTCTCTGCTGTGGTGGGTGGCGCCTGAGCGGGTGCCATGGCGGTACCTCTGGTGGTGGTGGCACATCCCGCGGCGGGCAGGCTCAGTGCCGACAGGCAGATCAGGGCCGCGACCGTGGGCAGCCGATTGCTCATCGGTAAATAGAACCCTATGAGACGCGTGTTGTAAATGTGGTTTGAGATAAAGATGTGGTACTCATCGCCAGGTCTGCTTTTGGCCCGGCTCAATGGTAGGAAAGGAGCCGTGACTGATCCGGCGGACGAGGTGGTGGGGCTCGTCAGCGCTCTGATCCGGTTCGACACCTCTAATACCGGTGAGCTGGAGACCACTAGGGGGGAGGCGGAGTGTGCCCACTGGGTGGCCGAGCAACTCCGCGAGGTCGGCTATGAGCCGGAATATCTGGAATCCGGTGCCCCGGGCCGCGGCAATGTCTTCGTCCGGCTGCCCGGTGCCGACGCCACCCGCGGGGCGCTGCTGATCCACGGCCACCTTGACGTCGTTCCGGCGGAGGCCGCGGATTGGAGTGTGCACCCGTTCTCCGGCGCGGTATCCGACGGTTACGTGTGGGGCCGCGGCGCGGTCGATATGAAGGATATGTGCGGGATGATGCTGGCCGTCGCCCGTCACTTCAAGCGGGCTGGCATCGTCCCGCCGCGTGATCTGGTGTTCGCGTTCGTCGCCGACGAGGAGAGTGGCGGCAAGTACGGCGCCCAGTGGTTGGTCGAGAATCGCCCCGATTTGTTCGCTCGCGTCACCGAGGCCATCGGCGAGGTCGGTGGCTTCTCGATCACCCTGCCCCGTCGCGATGGCGGTGAGCGACGGTTGTACCTGATCGAGACGGCCGAGAAGGGCCTGCTGTGGATGCGGCTCACCGCACGCGGTCGGGCCGGGCACGGATCGTTCATTCACGATGACAACGCGGTCACCGCGATCGCGTCGGCGGTCGCCCGCATCGGAAGCCACCAATTCCCTCTAGTGCTTACCGAATCCGTCGCGGCATTCCTTGCTGCAGCCGCCGAGGAGACCGGTTACACCTTCGATATCGATTCACCCGATCTTGAGGGTGCGATCGCCAAACTCGGACCGATCACGCGCATCGTGGGTGCCACCCTGCACGACACCGCCAACCCGACCATGCTCAAGGCGGGTTATAAGGCCAACGTGATCCCGGCGACGGCAGAGGCCGTGATCGACTGCCGGGTCCTTCCCGGACGTCAAGAAGCCTTCGAGCGCGAGATCGACGAGCTGATCGGCCCCGATGTCACCCGGGAATGGATCTCCGCACTGAGTTCGTATGAGACCGGCTTCGACGGCGATCTCGTCGACGCGATGAATGCCGCACTGTTGGCCGCCGATCCCGAGGCGCGCATCGTGCCCTATATGCTCTCCGGCGGCACCGATGCGAAATCCTTTGCCGAACTTGGGATTCGGTGCTTCGGCTTCGTGCCCCTGCGACTTCCACCGGGTCTGGACTTCGCGGCATTGTTCCACGGTGTCGACGAACGGGTTCCGGTGGATGCGCTGCAGTTCGGTGCCCGGGTACTTGAGAACTTCCTGCGAAACTGCTGACCAGACGAGAAGAGGATCACCAGCCATGGCATTTCCCTATAACCCCTACGACTTCCTCCCGAAGTTGCCCGGGTTTGCGCTGACCAGTTCCGATCTCGCCGACGGCAAGCCGCTGAAGATGGCTCAGGTCAGCGGCATCATGGGCGCCGGCGGTGAAGACCTCTCGCCGCAACTGAGCTGGTCGGGTTTTCCGGAGCAGACCCGTAGCTTCGCCGTCACGGTGTTCGATCCGGACGCGCCGACCGCGTCGGGCTTCTGGCACTGGGCGGTGGCGAACCTGCCGGCCACGGTCACCGATCTGCCCGCCGGGGTTGGTGACGGGTCGATCCTGCCCGGTGATGCGCTGACTCTGCGCAATGACGCCGGCATCCGACGCTATGTGGGCGCCGCCCCGCCGGCCGGACACGGCCCGCACCGGTATTTCGTGGTGGTTCATGCGGTGAACCAGGAGAAGCTGGAGATCGGCGAGGACGCCAGCCCTGCATATCTGGGCTTCAACCTGTTCATGCATTCGATCGCGCGCGCGGTCATCCACGGCACCTACGAGCAGAAGTAGCGCACCCCTTCAGCGCGAGCAGACATAAAGTCGCATGACACGCCGAAGCAAAATGCGACTTTGTGTCTGCTCGCAGGGGATGGGGCGTGGGATGGCGGGGGATGGGGCGGGGGATGGCGTGGGATGGCGTGGGATGGCGTGGGATGGCGGGGGATGGCGGGGGACCGCGTGGCCGTGGGCGCTAGTGAGTCGCTGAGCCCACCGCGTCGCTCAGGGCGGTGAACCCGCCGGAGTGCAGGCGTGCGGCGATACCGTCGTGAATCTGCTTGGCCCACAGGCCCCCGCCGTAGACGAACCCCGTGTAGCCCTGAAGCAGGGACGCCCCCGCCGTGATGCGCTCCCAGGCGTCGGCTGCGGTTTCGATTCCGCCGACACTGATCAGCACCTGGGTGTCTCCCACGCGGGCGTACAGCCGGCGCAGTATCTCCAACGCCCGCCGTGCCACCGGTGGGCCGGAGATGCCGCCCGGCCCGAGTTCCTCGACGCCCGGGGTACGCAGACCGGATCGCGAGACCGTGGTGTTGGTGGCGACGATTCCGGCCAGACCCATCTCGACCGCAAGGTCCGCGACGGCATCGACGTCGGCATCGGAGAGGTCGGGGGCGATCTTCACCAGCACCGGTGTGTGTGTCTCGGCACGTACCGCGGCCAGGATCGGCCGCAACGACTCGACAGCCTGCAGATCGCGCAGACCGGGAGTGTTGGGGGAGCTGACGTTGACCACCAGATAGGCCGCCAGCGGTCCGAGCAGTCTGGCACTCGCGGCGTAGTCCTGCGCGGCCTCTTCCGGTGGCGTCACCTTGGACTTGCCGATGTTGACCCCGATCGGAACGTCCGCGCGGTGGCGGGCAAGTCGCAGTGCCAACTGTCCGGCGCCGTGGTTGTTGAAGCCCATGCGGTTGAGCAGAGCGCGGTCGGCCGACAACCGGAACAACCGTGGTGCAGGGTTGCCCGGCTGGGCGCTGGCGGTCACCGTGCCGACTTCGGCATAGCCGAATCCCAGTGCGCCCCAGGTATTCAGGCCCATGCCGTCCTTGTCGAAACCGGCGGCCAGGCCGAGCGGACCCGGAAAGCGCACTCCGAACACCGTGCTCGCCAGTATCGGATCGCGCGGCGCAAGTACCCGGCGCAGCTGTCCGCGGGTGGCTTCGGTAGCAGTGGCCCCGCGCAGCGCGCCGAACACCAGGTGGTGGATACGTTCCGGCGGTGCCAGAAACAGCGCCCGACGCACCGCGTCGTAGATCACGCGCCCGGCTGATCGGTCGGTTGCGGATTGGCAATTCGAGACTTCTTACGGCGCAATAGAACACGTCTGCTGCCATCGGTGTACAGCCGGACCCGGGACAGCTCCCAGCCGCGGTACTCGGCCTCAATGGACAACCGCGTTGACGCGCTGATGCGGGTCACCTCGGGCGGCAGTCGTAGCGGAATCCACTCATACTCATCGGAGAGTTCGACCTCCCAGGCAGCGGGCATGCGCCCCCGATGTGGTGCGCTCACCTCGCACCGGCCGCGTTGGGGATCATCTGCACACCATCGCCGGAACCCGACACCACATAGAGGGTGCCGGAGTCTTGGTCGAGAGCCAGCGAGTTCGGTTGCCGCACGGTCGGATAACGCACCTTCTCCACAGGTATGCCAGTGGCTAGATCGTAGCCAATCACCGTGTTGGTGGCGGTCTGGGAAACCCACACCAGCGTCCGCGAACCGGCCAGCCCATAGGGCGAATCAGGCACCGGATACGCCTGCCGTTCGATCAGCGGGTCGGCCCCGAATACCAGCAATTGCCCACCGCGGGTATCGGCCACCAGTACCCGGCCCGCCGGATCGGCGGTGATCGTCGTCGCGCCGAGGCCGGCCCGCAGCGCCTGCTGCGGCGAACCCTGTGCGTTCAGTGCGGTCACCGAGGTTTGACCGCGGTCGAGGACCACGGCGGTGTCACCCTGGGTGACGATGCCGTCGACCCGGGCGAAGATCTCGGAGGTGGCGCTGACCGTGAAGTCGGCTGCCAGCGTGTAGACGACGCCGTCGGCGCTGCCGAGCACCAGGCGGCCGTCGGCGCGCCGGGCGATGGCGGTGAAGTCGGTGGCGGTTTGACCGTCGATCAGCGTCGGCTTCACCGTGCCGGCGGCCAGGTCGACGGTGACGAATCCGCCCCGGGTGGATGCATACGCCACACCGTGTCCGTCACCGGCGATCGCGGTGGCCCCACCCGGTAGCACCACGGTGCGCGGGGCGTCACCGGATCCGAAGATCGTCAGCGTCGCGGGCGCCTGGGGGTTCGGTCCCGGCGTGAAAACCACCAGCGAGGCCCGAGCGGCATCGAAGGTTGCGGACTGAGCAGGTCCGCTGAACGCCAGCACCTGGCCGGCCGGCGCGGTCACCGGAGGCGGCGACACCGCGGCTCGGGCTGACTCGATGGTGGCCGGCGTGGTGCCCGTCAACTTCGACGAACATCCGCTGACCACCAGCATCACCGCCAGCATCCCGCACACGGTGCTGCGCATCGCTCGATTCTAGGTCCCCGGCAGCGAAGCACCCGACACCGCGCGAGTCCGCGCCGGGAATGCCGCCCCCGCGGACGTAACCGGCGTTATGGTGTCGCCATGACGCTGGCCGCCGCCCCGCATCCCGAGGGCGCCGAGTTCGTCGACGAGTTCGTCATTGAGGACATCACCACCGGTGTGTTCGCCAGCGGGTTCGGCCATCTCGGTGACGGCCGTAGCTTTTCGTTCCGTGTTCATCGCGGCCAGTTGCTTGTCGAGATCTACCGCCCGCGACTGGCCGGACCGGTGCCTGCGCCCGAGGATGTGGTCGCCAGCGCGAGTCGAAGCCTCACCGATCTTGATGTCGACGATGCGCGCAGCCTTTCGGCGGCGGTACGTGACGCAATCGCCGAGGCCGCGCCGGTGCCGCGCCCGGCACGCTGAATTCCAGCCGGGTACGGTTCTCGGCGTGGATGGGACGGCAATGTCGTGGCTGCAGGTGGTGGTGTTGTCGATTGTCCAGGGCCTGACCGAGTTCCTGCCCATCTCGTCGTCGGCTCATCTGGCTATCGTGTCCCGGGTCTTCTTCGCCGGAGATGCCGGCGCTTCATTCACCGCTGTTTCCCAACTCGGCACCGAAGCCGCGGTTGTCGTCTACTTCGCCCGCGATATCGCCCGGATTATCAAGGCCTGGTTCAGTGGGCTGTTCAATGCGACCAACCGCAACAATATCGATTACCGGATGGGCTGGTACGTCATCATCGGCACCATCCCGATCGGCGTGCTGGGGATTCTGTTCAAAGACACCATCCGGTCGGGCGCACGCAACCTGTGGGTGATCGCCACCGCGATGCTGGTGTTCTCGGCCGTGATCGCCGCTGCCGAGTACTTTGGCCGGCAGACCCGCCACGCTGAGCAACTCACCTGGCGCGACAGCTTGACCGTCGGCGTCACACAGTGCCTCGCGCTGGTGCCCGGGGTGTCGCGTTCGGGTGCCACCATCAGCGCCGGGCTCTTCCTCGGCCTGGATCGTCCGCTCGCGGCGAGATTCGGATTCCTGCTAGCCATTCCGGCGGTGTTGGCCTCAGGGTTGTTCTCACTTCCCGACGCGTTCCACCCCGTCAGCGAGGGAATGAGTGCGACGGGCGCGCAACTGACCGTCTCGGTGGTGATCACGTTCGTCGTTGGTCTGGCTGCAGTGGCATGGCTGCTGAGGTTCCTGACCCACCACGCGATGTACTGGTTCGTCGGCTATCGGGTAGCGCTGGCCCTGACCGTGATGGCGCTGCTGGTCAGCGGTAAGGTCGGCGCGTCGTGAGGACAACTGCGTGACTGTCATCCTGCTGCGCCACGGACGATCGGTGTCCAATACCGCGCACACGCTCGCCGGACGCTCCGAAGGCGTCGAGCTTGACGAGAAGGGCCTGGCTCAGGCGTCCGAGTTGGTGGACCGACTCGACGGACTGCCGATCAAGGCACTGGTGCGATCCCCGTTGCTGCGCTGCCGGCTCACCCTCGAGCCGCTGGCGGCCGCACTGGGACTCGAGCCGCTGGTCGACGAGCGGCTTTCGGAGGTGGATTACGGCCAATGGACCGGCCGGCAACTCGGCGAACTGGTTAAAGAGCCGCTCTGGTCGGTTGTTCAGCAGCAGCCGAGTGCCGCGATCTTCCCTGACGGTGAGGGGCTGGCACAGGTGCAGGCGCGCGCGGTGGCCGCGGTGCGAGATCATGACCGCAGGCTGACCGAGGAGCACGGCGCCGACGTGCTCTGGGTGGCGTGCACCCACGGCGACGTGATCAAGTCTGTCGTCGCCGATGCGTTGGGCACCCACCTGGACAGTTTCCAGCGCATCACCGCCGACCCGGCATCGATGAGTGTGATCCGCTACACGCCCGCCCGCCCGTTCGTTGTGCACGTCAACCACACCGGCGCCCAACTCGCCTCCGCGCTCAAGGCGTCGGAGAAGGCCACCGACGGCGGCGATGACGCCGTGGTCGGCGGATCGACCGATTGACCGGCATGACCCGACCGGTATTTTGGGACTGACCATGGCCCGCGCAATCCACGTCTTCCGCACGCCCGACCGATTCGTCGCCGGGACTGTCGGTGAACCCGGGAATCGGACGTTCTATATCCAGGCAGTTCACGAAGCCCGGGTGATTTCGGTGAGCCTGGAGAAGCAGCAGGTGGCGATGTTGGCCGAGCGGATTACCGCACTGCTGGTCGAGATCAACCGCCGGTTCGGGACACCATTGCCGCCGGAGACTGATGTCGACGATCTCGATCCGCTGATCAACCCGGTTGATGCCGAATTCCGGGTGGGCACGATGGGGCTGGGCTGGGATGCCGAGGCCCAAAGCGTGGTCGTGGAACTGCTCGCCGTTTCCGAGACCGAGTATGACGCCTCGGTCATCCTCGATGATTCCGAAGACGGACCCGATGCGGTCCGGGTGTTCCTGTCGCCGGATTCGGCACGTCAGTTCGCCACCCGATCGGATCGGGTCATCTCCGCCGGGCGCCCGCCCTGCCCGCTGTGCGACGAGCCACTGGACCCCGAGGGGCATTTCTGCATCCGCAGCAACGGCTACCACCGCCTCGGGCTCTCCGATGCCGAGGATGATCCCGACTCGTGACGGATACCGACGAGCGCCACGAGACATTGCGCAGTGGCGAACTGAAGATCCTGGGTCGCATCCGATCAGCCAGCAATGCCACCTTCCTCTGCGAAGCACAGCACGGCGACGACACAGTGCACTGCGTCTACAAGCCAGTTGCTGGAGAGCAGCCGCTGTGGGATTTTCCCGACGGCACCCTGGCCGGACGCGAGTACGGCGCCTTCGTGATCTCGGCGGCATTGGGCTGGAACATTGTGCCGCACACCATTATTCGGGATGGCCCGGCCGGAACCGGCATGCTCCAGCTCTGGATTGAGCAACCCGATGACGCCAACGAGGACCAGCCAAGTGTTCCTGACCTGGTGGACCTGTGCCCGGTCGATGCGGTTCCGGCGGGATACCTGTCGGCGGTGCGCGCCTACGACTACACCGGCGAGGAAGTGCGACTGGTGCACGCTGACAAGCCGCGGCTTCGGCAGATGGCCGTCTTCGACGTGATCGTGAACAATGCCGACCGTAAAGGCGGTCACATCCTCAACGGCCTGGACGGCCAGGTGTACGGCGTCGATCACGGGCTGGCTCTGCACGTTCAGGACAAGCTGCGCACCGTGCTGTGGGGTTGGGCCGGCGAGCCGATCGACAATCAGACCCAGACCGACCTTGCCGATCTGGAAAAGACCCTGGGCGGCTCACTGGGCTCGGAGTTGCGCGAGCACATCACCGCTGCGGAGTTGGCTGCGCTGCGCCGACGTGTGCGTGCACTGCTTGACGACCCGGTGATGCCCAGCCCGGAGCGCAGTCGGCCGCTTCCCTGGCCCGCCTTCTAGCCGCCGGGCCGGACAGGATATGAATCACTGGTGAGCAACCACCATGTGAACCTGACCCAGCAGGAGAATTCGTTGGTCGATGAGACCGCGCCCCACGCCCTGGAGCGACTGGATGAAAAGTCATTGAAAGATCTGCAGAGTCGCCTTCGGACAGCCCGCGACAAGAACTTCAGCCTGTTACGACGCGAGGGTGCCGCACGGGTTGAGGCCGAGGGTGGCCGCGGCGCGGCCCAACCGGCCAACGAACGCCGCGGCGACAAGGTCGACGTCATCGACGAGGCGCTGGCTCGGGTGAACGATCGCCTCGACGCGGTCCGCGACCCCGAGTAGTGGCCCCTTAGGCTGACGGTATGCCGCTGACCGGAGACTACGAACCCAGCACGATGGATTGGGCGCGCGAGAACGCCGAGTTGTACATGCAGTCCGGTGGGACCCAAGGCACCGAACTCCGGGGCAAGCCGGTCATCCTGCTGACCACCATCGGGGCCAAGACCGGCAAGCTGCGCAAGACGCCGCTGATGCGGGTCGAATACGACGGCGAGTACGCGGTGGTCGCTTCACTCGGCGGAGCGCCGAAGAACCCGGTCTGGTACTACAACATCGCCGCCCATCCCCGTGTCGAACTGCAGGATGGCACCGAAACCGGCGACTACGACGCCCGCGAGGTTTTCGGCGACGAGAAGGCCCTCTGGTGGCAGCGGGCGGTGGAAGCGTTCCCGGACTACGCGGATTACCAGCGGAAAACCGATCGCGCCATCCCGGTGTTCGTGTTGACCCCGATTCACTGATTTCGGCCCGGCGATGGCACCATTAATCGGTGTCCGCCGAACTGAGCAATAAGCGCGTGTCGGGTCCGCTGTCCGCGGCCGATATCGATTCTGCTGCGCTGCGGATCGCCGACGTCGCCCTGCGCAGCCCGCTGGAGTACAGCGATCGGCTCTCGGAGGTCACCGGCGCCAAGGTCTACCTCAAGCGCGAGGATCTGCAGAGCGTGCGGTCCTACAAGATTCGCGGTGCGTACAACCTGCTCAAACAGCTCACCGATGAAGAACTGCGGGCCGGGGTGGTCTGTTCCTCTGCCGGCAACCACGCTCAGGGTTTTGCGCTGGCCTGCCGGTCCATGAAAGTCCACGGCCGCGTGTACGTCCCGGGCAAGACACCGAAACAGAAACGCGACCGCATCCGCTATCACGGCGGTGACTTCATCGAATTGATCGTCGGCGGCCGCACTTACGATGAGGCCGCAGCGGCGGCACTCGACGATGTCGCCCGCACCGGGGCGACCCTGGTTCCGCCCTACGACGATCTGCGTACCATGGCCGGCCAGGGCACTATCGCCGTCGAGATTCTCGACCAACTCGGGGGCGAGCCGGATCTGGTCGTCGTCGGCGTGGGCGGCGGCGGTTGCATCTCCGGTATCACCGCGTATCTGGCCGAGCGCACCACGACCACCGCCGTGCTGGGTGTCGAACCGGCCGGGGCGGCCTCGATGATGGCCGCACTGGCCGCCGGTGGGCCGGTGACGCTCGATCACGTTGATCAGTTCGTCGACGGCGCCGCGGTGAAGCGGGCCGGCGTGCTGACCTATCAGGCGTTGGCTGCGGCAGGGGACATGGTGTCGGTCACCGTCGTCGACGAGGGCGCGGTATGCACCGCGATGCTCGACCTCTATCAGAACGAGGGCATCATCGCCGAACCGGCTGGCGCGCTGTCGGTGGCCGGTCTGCTGGAAGCCGATGTCGCGCCGGGATCGACGGTGGTGTGCGTGATCGGGGGAGGGAACAACGACGTCTCCCGCTACGGCGAGGTGCTCGAGCGCTCCCTGGTGCATCTGGGCCTCAAGCACTACTTCCTGGTCGACTTTCCGCAGGAGCCGGGAGCGCTGCGCCGGTTCCTCGACGAGGTTCTCGGCGCAGGCGATGACATCACGTTGTTCGAGTACGTCAAACGCAATAACCGGGAGACCGGCGAAGCGCTGGTCGGTATCGAACTCGGCTCGGCCGCCGACTACGACGGGCTGCTGGCCCGGATGGCCCAGTCGGGTATGTACGTGGAAGCGCTGGAGCCGGGCTCGCCGGCCTACCGCTACCTGACCTAGCCGCCATCCGTCACCCGGCGAGCCAGCCAGCTCTCCGGAGATCCGCCGATGTCGAACGCACGCTCGCGCAGTGCGGCCGGGTCCCCGACTCGCCGCCGCTCCGGCGGGGTGAGTTCGATACATAGCGATGACGCGGCGCCGGGGTGCACTTCGAACTCCACGTCCAGCAGCACGCGTCCGCGCTGGTCCACGAAACACGTGTAGAGACAGTTCTCGGAAGCGATGACTCCCGAGCCGTCGCCTGAACAGTGGAGTGCACGGCGAATATCGGTGCGCCCCAGCCACGCGGACAGGATGATGGCGCCGGGATCTTCGTCCGAGAAGTAGGCGTTGCGCAAGTCGGGCTTTCCTGCCGCGTCGGTGTTGCGCTGCGCCCAGCGGGCGAGGCCTGCCGTCGTATCGGGTTCGGCGAGGGCCGCGGCCAGGCGTGCTGCCGCGTCTGTGGTCCCGAGGGCGGCACCGCAGATCCACGCATCCGCGCGATCGCGGGTCAACGAAGACAGCAGAACCGTCTCGAGCAGGGTATCGATCGCCCGTTGTCGCGGCGGTGGCCAGGTGTCGTAGACGTACTCCATCTTGGCCAGAACGGCCTCGGTTTCCGCTCCGAGGGTGTCGTCCACCAGAAGTTCCAGCAGCCTCGGAAAGAAGTACGTGAGGTTCTCCGTGGTGCCCATGGTCGTCACGGCTTTCCATGCGTACCGGTCGAGGTCGTCGGCACTCAGGTCACGCAGTGGCTGTGCGAGGAGTGCGCAGGTTTCGGCGTCATCGGTGCAGCAGGGGCAGCCCCGCACCGATGTGGGCCGCGCGACGTCGGCGAAGTTCATGTAGACGGACTCGATCGCCGCGAGCAACCGGCGGTCGTCGTCTCCGTCGAACGGTGATCGCATGTGTGCGCTACGAGGTCTTCTGGAGCACGATCACCGATCGCGTCGGCACCGTGATCGTC
>JBMOKE010000049.1:0-16032 GCA_049315425.1 Mycobacterium sp.
GCAACACAGATTCAATACGAACCGCCCCCATCAGTTCGATGGGGGCGGTTCGTATCCGGTTGTTGGAAATCCGGCGGTTGAAAATCGTTTAGCGGTTGAAACCAGGCAATGCAACCTCAGCCTGGGTGAGTTCGAAAGGCGGAGGCGCCAGGACCGACGGTGCGGCCTCGCCCAGGTTCCCCGACTCCGCCGGCATCGCGCCGGAGGGACCTGTAGCGGGACTGGTGATTTCCTCCGAGGTACCTGATCCCATACCGATCACGGGCGTGCCGTCCAGCGGGATGGCACCGGGCACCCAACCGAGGATGTCGCGCGTGCCGTCATTCCAGACGACGCTGTTGGGCATGTCACCGATGACATCAAAATAGAGCGTGCCGGTGGTGCTGCCGCCCGGCGGCACCTGTGCGGCGCTGATTCCGCCGGGTGCGTACAACAGCACCGGGTCGCCGTCGCCGCTCTCAGCGCGGGCGACGAAACGTTCGATCTGGGGGTTCACCCATCCCCCGAACGACTGGACGGTCAGCGTGGCTTCGTAGAGGTCACCGTTGTGCGGCACGGGGTCCGAACTCGGTGAGAAATTCATTACCGTGTAGCCGATCATCGGGGCGCCGGTACCCCAGTCGTTGATCCGCGCCTGCTCCCCGAACGTCTTGATGTTGTCGGTCGCCCACGCGGGCGCCACGGTGGCGGCACCGATTCCGAACGGGATCGCGGCGGCGACAACGACTCCAGCTAGTTTCTTGATGGTCACACTGACTCCTTCTGTTCGCCGAATTGTATATCGCCGCTACCAATCAGAGACCGCTTCGAACCCGAATCGCGGTCTTACCCCGTTAGCCTAGGGCCACATGGATGTCATGTCGCGCTGGTTGAGACAGATTGCCCTCGCCACCGCGATCGGGCTGATCGCGGCGTTTGCTCCGGCCGTCGCCGCCGCCGATCCGGACAGCCCACCGGCAGCGATGGCCGCGCCCGACGGTCCGGCACAGGCCTGGCTGGTCGCCGATATGATCAGCGGCCGCATCCTCGCTGAAAGGGACGCCTACGGGCAGCACGCGCCGGCCAGCACCATCAAGGCCCTGCTGGCAATGGTGGTCCTCGATCAGCTCAATCCCGATGCCGCGGTGCGCGCGACGCAGTCAAGCACCGATGTCGAGTGCTCGTGTGTCGGCCTGGTGCCCGGAGCGGTCTACACCACCCGGCAATTGCTCGACGCTCTGCTGATGGTGTCCGGCAATGACGCCGCCAACCTACTCGGCGAGATGCTGGGCGGCTCTGCGACAGCCGTGGCAAAGATGAATGCCAAAGCCGCGCAAATCGGCGCGCGCAACACCCGGGCCGGTTCGCCATCGGGCTTGGACGGCCCGGGCTGGGAATCAACCACCACGCCGCAGGACCTGGCGGTGATCTACCGGGCGGCACTGAACTACCCGCTGGTCGCCCAGATCCTGCATCAGTCCACAGCGCAGTTCCCCGATGGAGCCGGCGGATTCAAGCAGATCGCCAGCCACGACCATCTGCTGCCGAACTACCCGGGCTTCATCGGCGGCAAGACCGGATACACCAATCTCGCTCAGGAGACCTACGTCGCGATGGCCCAGCGGGACGGACACCGGTTGATCGCAGTGCTGATGTATGGCGACAGTGACCTGTGGAACCAGGGTCGGGCATTGCTGGACTGGGGCTTCCGGCAGTACAGCTAATAGACCCGGCCCCGCAACACCACCCGGTCGGGCCGGGACAGTACGGCCGCGCCGGATCGCGGATCCGTGGCGAAGCAGAGCAGATCAGCGGGAGCGCCGTCGGCCAGTACCGGACGGCCAAGCCACCGGCGGGCGGCCCAGCAGGCCGCACCCAGCGCCTCGGTCGGCGTCATGCCAATGCCCTTGAGTGCCTCCACCTCGCCGGCGATCAGGCCGTGGGCCATCGCGCCGCCAGCATCACTGCCGGCGAAGATGGGCACACCGGCCTCGTGGGCGGAGCCGATCCGTTGCCGGCAGCGCGCGTAAAGATCCCGCATATGCGACGCGTACACCGGGTATCGCGTGGCGGCGTCAGCGAAGTCGGGGAAGTTCTCGATGTTGATCAGGGTGGGCACCAGCGCGGTGCCACGTGCGGCCATCATGGCGACGGTGTCCTCGGTCAAGCCGGTGCCGTGTTCGATGCAATCGATGCCGGACTTGATCAATCCGGGCAGGGCGTCTTCCCCGAAGACATGCGCGGTCACCCGCGCGCCCTCAGCGTGGGCGGCGGCGACAGCGGCAACCAGAACGTCATCGGACCACAGCGGGGCCAGATCACCCGCGGAGCGGTCGATCCAGTCGCCGACGAGTTTCACCCATCCGTCACTGCGACGAGCCTGCTGCGCCAACGCTTCCGGGAGTTGCCATTCGTCTTCGAGTTCGATGGCATAACCCTGCATATACCGCTTGGTGCGCGCTAAATGCCTTCCGGCCCTGATGATCTGGGGCAGATCGTGGTGATCGTCGAGGCTCCGGGTATCAGTCGGTGATCCGCAGTCACGCAGCAGCAGTGCGCCCGCATCACGTTCGGTCTGTGCCTGGGCAATCGCCTCGTCGAGTTCGATGGCGCCGTGCGAGCCGAGTCCAACGTGGCAGTGCGCATCGACCAGACCCGGCACGATCCAGCCGCCGTCGAAGATCGTTTCGGCACCAATGACAGGTTCACTGCGCAGAATCCCGTCGGCGATCCACCACTCGACGCGTCGCCCATCCGGCAGTCCGCGCCCGCGGACATGCAGGGCCGTGGGCGCCACAGCGCTAGTTCTTGCCGGGGAACTTCAGCTTGGACAGGTCAAAACCGGCCAGTCCGGGCGGGAGCTGGTTGAGTCCCTCGGGCAGCTGCGACAGATCCGGGAAGTCCGCAGGCAGCTGCCCATCGAACAACGGATTGCGTGCCTTGGTCGGGGTCGGGCCCCGGCCCTTCTTACCCTTCTTGTTCTTGGCATTCTTCTTCGACGACCGGCGGGCGAATCCCATCCCCATTGATCCGGCCATCTGCGACATCATCTTTCGCGCCTCGAAGAACCGATCGACGAGTTGGTTGACCTCCGAGACCGCCACGCCGGAGCCATTGGCGATGCGCAGCCGGCGCGAGGCGTTGATGATCTTCGGATCGGCCCGCTCGTCGGGCGTCATCCCGCGGATGATGGCCTGTAGGCGGTCGAGGTGGCTGTCATCGACGGCGGCCAGCGCGTCCTTCATCTGCCCGGCGCCGGGCAGCATGCCCAGTAGGTTGCCAATCGGGCCCATCTTGCGGATGGCCAGCATCTGTTCGAGGAAGTCCTCGAGGGTGAGCTCGCCGGAGCTGATCTTGGCCGCCGCGTCCTCGGCCTGCTGCGCGTCGAAGACCTGCTCGGCCTGCTCGATCAGCGACAGCAGATCGCCCATCCCCAGGATCCGGCTCGCCATCCGGTCCGGGTGGAAGACATCGAAGTCTTCCAGTTTCTCGCCGGTGGAGGCGAACAGAATGGGGACGCCGGTGACCTCGCGCACCGACAACGCCGCACCACCACGGGCGTCGCCGTCCAGTTTGGTCAGCACCACGCCGGTGTAACCGACGCCGGCACCGAACGCCTCGGCGGTGGTCACCGCGTCCTGACCGATCATCGCGTCCAGAACGAACAGGGTCTCGTCGGGTGAGACGGCGTCGCGGATCGCGGCTGCCTGCGCCATCAGGACGTCATCGATGCCAAGGCGGCCGGCGGTGTCGATGATGACGACGTCGAACAACTTCGCCCGGGCCTCGGCCAGACCCGCGGCCGCGACGGCGACCGGGTCCCCGGGACCGGAGTCGGGGGACTCCGCCGACTCCGCGGAGGTGCCCGGGTGCGGGGCGAACACACTGACCCCGGCCCGCTCACCGACGATCTGCAACTGGGTCACCGCACCGGGGCGCTGCAGGTCGCATGCCACCAGCAGCGGGGTGTGGCCCTGGCCGCGCAGCCACTTGGCCAGCTTGCCCGCCAGGGTGGTCTTGCCGGCACCCTGGAGACCGGCCAACATGATCACCGTCGGCGGAGTCTTGGCGAACGCCAGCTGACGGGTCTGCCCGCCCAGAATCCCGACCAGTTCCTCGTTGACGATCTTGACGACCTGCTGGGCCGGGTTGAGAGCACCCGACACCTCGGCGCCGCGCGCCCGTTCCTTGATCCGGCCAACGAACTCTCGCACCACCGGCAGCGAGACGTCGGCCTCCAGCAGTGCCAGTCGGATTTCACGGGTGGTCGCGTCGAGATCGGCGTCGGTCAGCCGGCCTTTGCTACGCAGGCCGGCCAGCGCACCGGTCAACCGGTCGGAGAGGGATTCGAACACGTCGCCAAGCCTAGCGGCCTAGTTTCAGAAGCTCGGCGGTCGAGGGGCAGGGGCGTTGGGGATCAGCCCGCGCGCGGCAAGAATGCACGCCGCGCGATGACCGGACCCGACCTCAATCAATGGCGGAACATGCTCGCCGCAGCGGGGTTCGGCCACCGGGCATCGAGAGGCGAACGCGCACCCCGGCGGCGGGTGCACCGCGTCCGGCAGTTCACCGGCGACCACATCGGGCACGGTGCGTACCGCAGGGTCCGGCGACGGGATCGCCGACAACAGTGCGCGGGTATAGGGATGGGCGGGAAAGTCCATCACCTCACCTACCGGGCCCTCCTCGACGATCCGACCGAAGTACATCACCGCGATCCGGTCCGCCAGCATCACCGCGCCGGCCAGGTCGTGGGTGATGAGCAGAACGGCCAAACCATCGCGACGAAGGTCCTCGATGAGTCCCAGCACACTCGCGCGCACCGAGACGTCGAGCATGGAAACCGGCTCGTCGGCCACCAGCAATCGGGGCGTCAGCGCGATTGCCGCGGCGATGGCGACCCGCTGTCGCTGCCCACCGGACAGCTGATGCGGGAAGCGGTCGAGTACCAAGTCGGCGGGCGTCAGACCTACCCGCTCGAGTGCCCCGCGCACGATCGCGTCGTGATCAGCACGCGGGACATGGTGGATACGCAGACCCTCCTCGACGATCGCGCGCACCGTCATTCGGGGATCCAGCGCGTCGTACGGATCCTGATGCACCAGCTGGATGGCGCGACGGTAGGGCCGCAGTGCGCGGGCACGTAGCCCGGTGAGATCGGTGCCGTCGAAGATCACCCGACCACTGGTGGCGTGTTGCAACCCGACGATCGTGCGGGCCACTGTGCTTTTCCCACAGCCGGATTCACCCACCAGAGCCACGATCTGGCCGGCCTCCACAGTCAACGAGACCCCCTCGACGGCATGGGTGACCCGATGCCCCGAACGCCCGAAGATTCCCGCCCCGCCCAGCGGGTAACGCACGGTGAGTTCTGACAACTGCAGCAGCGGGGCGTTCACCGAGGCAATCCTGCCGGCATCGCAAAATGGCAGGCGACAACCGTGTCGCCATCGAATGTGTTGGCGGGCTCGGTAATTCGACACAATTCGGCGGCTGATGGGCAGCGAGGCGCGAATGCGCAGCCGACGACCGGGGTGTCAAGCCTGGGTGGTTCGCCGGGAATCGAGCGCACCGTCGCGGCTGCTCCCGGACGGGGAATGGCCGCCAGCAACGCGGCCGTATAGGGGTGGCGTGGGGCGGTGACCAGACGAGCCACCGGGGCTTCCTCGACCACGCGTCCGGCGTACATGACGGCCACCCGTTCGGTCACCTGCGCGACGGCGGGAAGATCATGGCTGATGAACACCAGGGCGACGCCAAGATCGTCGGAAACGCGTCGTAGCAACTGCAGGATCTCAGCTTGAACGATCACATCGAGCGCGGTCGTCGGCTCGTCGGCCAGCAGCACCTTGGGACCACACGCCAGCGCCATGGCCAGAGCGGCTCGCTGACGCATGCCGCCGGAGAACTCATGCGGGTAGCGCGCCGCCCGCGCAGCCGGAATGCCGACCATCTCGAGCAGTTCGGCAACGCGATTATCGGCGTTCCGGCGACTGGCTTTACGGTGCATCCGGATCGGCTCAGCGATCTGATCGCCGATGGTGCGCACCGGGTTGAAGGCGTTCATCGCGCCCTGGAAAACCATCGAGATATCACGCCAGCGGTGCGGGCGCATACTGCTGTCGCCGCCGGCGAGGATATCGACTCCGTTGAGCAGAACCTGCCCGGACACTTCAGCGTTCGGGGGTAGCAACCCCATCATCGCGAGCACCACGGTGGACTTGCCGCATCCCGACTCGCCCACGATCCCAAGCCGGTCGCGCGCGTGTAGCGCGAAGGAGACGCCACGGACGGCGTGCAATTGCCCGTGTCCGATGTCAAAGTCCACACCCAAGTCGCGGACCTCGAGGAGTGGTGCCGCCGCAGGCGTCGTCATGGGCGATCCCATGCGTCGTGGATCGTCATGGGCGATCCCATGCGTCGTGGATCGTCATGGGCGATCCAGTGCGCCATGCAGAGGACGCACCCGGAAACGTCGGGCTGCCAGATGTCCCACCTTGAGCCGGGGGTTGAGGGTGTCCTCCATGCCCTGTCCGGCGATGGTTGCGGCCAGCACCACCAGGGTGACCGCGAGGCCCGGCGGCAGGACCACCCACCACGCTCCCGCCACGACCGCACCCTGGTCGAGTGCATCCTGGATCATTCGTCCCCACGAGACGACTGAGGGATCCCCGAGTCCCAGGAAGCTGATGTAGGTCTCAGCGAAGATCGCATTGGCCACCATGAGCACCGTATTGGCGACCAGCAGTGGCGTCACCTGAGGCACCACATGACGGGTCAGAACGAACAGCGGAGAGGCACCCATCGCTTCCACCCGTGTCACGAACGTGCGCTGCCGCACCGACATCACCTGGGCTCGGATGAGCCGGGCCGTCGAAGCCCAGTAGACCAATCCGATGACGATCATGATGTTGGTCAGGCTCTGACCGAAAACCGCCGCAGCCACGATCATCAGCGGAATATCGGGGATCACCAGGAAGTAGTCGGTGATCCTCATCAGCACGCCATCGGTGCGGCCACCGAAATACCCTGCGACGAAACCGACGGACCCACCGATCAACATGCCCACCAGTGCCGCAATCGTTCCCACCAGAAGCGATGTCTGTGCGCCGTGCACGAGACGGGTCAGCACGTCGAAACCGCCGCCGTCCAATCCCAGCGGGTGTGCTGCCGTGGGGGCGGCGAAACCATTGGAGAACCCGGTGTTGACCGGGGTCGGTGCGATCACCGGTGCCAGCAGGGCGACCATGACGAAGACTCCCAGTGCGCACAATCCCGCTACGGTTTGACGGTTACCGGTGATGAGACGACGCGCGGTTCCCCTTCTGGTGGGGGCACTGACCGCACGCTCACCCGACGGCGACGCGACCACTGCGAATCCTCGGATCGATGCGAACGTAGATGAGATCGGCCATCAGATTAGCCACGACCACCGCTACCGTGAGTAGCAGGAAGATTCCCTGCAGGACCGGGTAATCGCGCTTTCCGATCGCGTCGACGGCGGCGAATCCGATTCCGGGGTAACTGAATACGTCCTCCACCACGATCGCCCCGGCGACGATAGACCCCGCCGACAGCGCGACCATGGTTACCATGGGCAGCATGGCGTTTCCGAACGCGTGGTACCGCAGGATGTCCCAGTCGCGAAGGCCCTTGGCCCGCGCGGTGAGGATGTAGTCCTCGCCGAGAGTGTCCAGCATCGCCGAGCGCATGATGATGGCGTACTGGCCGTAGCTGCCAATGCCGAGCGTGAGCGCAGGCAGGATCAGATGTGCGGTCCGATCCGCCAGCACGTCCCACATCGACGCATCACCCAGCACGCCGAGTGTCGCACTCTGGATCCCAGCTGCCGGAAGACCAACCGCCGCAGCGACGTAGAACAAGACCAGCAGCCCGATCCATTGGGTCGGCATCGCGTAGCAGGCAAGGCTGGTCCACTGTGAGGCGGCGTCCAGTGCGGTTCCCCGGCGCCACGATGACACCACCCCGCTGATGACTCCCAGCACCAGAGCGATGAGGGTGCCTGCGATCAGCATCGGCAGGGTGTTCAACAGCGGCCCGGTGATCTCCTGCCACACCGGCCTTCCGCTGGCGATGCTGATACCCAGATCACCACGGGCCAATTGGCCGAGGTACCGGACGAACTGCTCCGGCAGCGGCGCGTCGAGCCCGTAGCGATTGAGCAGAGCCTCCCGCAGCTGCGGAGTGCAGGCCCGGCAGCGCAGGGCCGACACCGCGTTGCCTGGCATCACGCGGAACAGGAAGAAATTGATCGTCGCCGCGACGAACACGGTGACGAGCGCGAACCAGATCCGGCTCAGCGCAGGAGTCAAGCCCGCCTCGGACTGGTGTAGTAGGCCTTGCCCAAAGTGAACAATGCCGGATCGAATCCGGTCCAACTGGTCGAGTGCGCGGTGACCAGATTGGCCTCCACGATCTGGATGTAGGGCCGCGCGCTGGCAATCTCTGCCTGTGCCTGCCAGACCAGGTCGCGACGAGCAGCCGGGTCCAGCGTGAATCGCTGTTTTTCGTAGAGCGCGTCGTAACCGGGATTGCTCCAGCCGGTATCACTGTTGTTGTTGAGTTCACTGGTGGTGACCACGCCGAGGTTGAAGTCCGGATCGATGTACGGGTGCCAGTACCAGGTGAACATATCGGCATCCTCGTACTTGCCATCCGGAGCGGTGATCAACTCGTAGGCCTGCGTGCCGTCGCCGCCTGCCTGCTCGGTCAACTGAACCCCAACTTTTTCGAATGCGCTCTGCAGCAACGTGAACTGAAGGTGGCCGTCGTAGTCGGTGTCGTTCGGCACGATCACCGTGTAGCGCATGGGGTGGGCCTCCTGGGCGTGCTCGCCAGTGGTGGCCGGGACCTGCCGTACCCCATCGGAGCCGCGGGCGTAGCCCAGTGCATCCAAGATCTGATTGGCCTTGTCGACATCGTTGGGCAGCGGCTGCACCTGAGGATTCACCCAGTCCCCTGACCATCCCGACAGGATGTTGGCCCACGGCTTGGCCTCTCCGCCGAACACCGTGGCGACGATCTGCTCCCGCGGCAGTGCGTACTCGAAGGCTTCTCGGAGCTTGGGGTCCAGCAGTTCCCGATTCAGCTTCTTGGCATCACTGGAGTTGAAACCGAAGTTGGTCACCTCATTGCCGGGCTGACTGGTGAGTTCAACGCCGGGCAATGACCTCAGCTGGGCGGCATCCTTGAAGGGGACGGTTTCGACATAACCGAGTCGGCCGGCCTTGAGGTCGGCGATCATGGCCGTGGGGTTGGTGTAGTAGGTCAGCGCCACCGCCGACGCGTTCGGTTTGGGTCCGTAGAACAACGGGTTGGGCGTGAACACCGTGGTGCCCTTGTCCTCGTATTTTGTGATTGCGAACGGACCGCCGGACACCACCGGCAATTGTTGCTCAGGCTTGAAGTCGGTCAGACCGGAACCACCTTCGCCGGTGTCGTGCGAGGCCCAGATATGTTTGGGCAGGATGTACATCTGTTCCAGGTTGGCGATCTCCGGGCCCATCGGCTGCACGTAGTTGATCACCAGAGTGCGTGGGTCGGGAGCCTCGGCAGAGCCAACGCCCGCCAGCACTTTGGCCGTCGAGGCCGTAGAACCGTCGGCATATTTGAGGATGGTCTCGATCGTCCACACCGCATCCTCAGCGGTGAGTGGCTGACCATCAGACCACTTGCCTTCACGGAGCTTGAAGGTGATGGTGCGCCCATCGGGGGACTCGTCCCAGCTCTCGGCCCAGTCACCTTCGATCTTCAGCCCGGGCCCGTACTGAACCAGTTGCGGGTACAGCATGGAGTACGCGGTGCTGTCCTGGGTTTCGATGCCGACGAACGGATTCAGCGACGAGATATAAAACGTGGTGCCGATTGTCAACACATTGTCGGCACCCTCGCCGCCGCCACTCCCGCCACCGCCGCCCTTGGCGCAACCGGCGAGCACCAACACGAGAACGGCAAACACTGCCGCAACGCGACGTCCGACGCGTCCCACCTGGGCGCTCACAGGACGTTCGTCCACGCCTGGTCGCCGAGGGCGCCCACGACGCGCACCCGCCGGTAATCAACGTCGGCCGGAACCTCGACGAAGGCCCGGGTGATCAGCCCCGCACCATCGGTCTCAAGTATCCGGCCACAGCGGCGTCCGCCACGCCCGGCGGTGATACTCGCGCCGTTCTCCCGACTCGTGGTCACGTGAACCGCCCTCGCGGGCGTGCAGCGGATTTCAATTCCCTTGTCATCGGTATGTACCTCCAGAATTCGCGGTCCAGTCGATCCATAGGAATCGCCGACCCGCAGGGCATGAACCACCGCGTTCGGCGTGCGTTCAGTCACCTTGACCCACGTCCAGGCCAGGCCGATATCGAACAGCGGCATGTGCGAGTCATCGGTGGCGATACCGTGCAACTTCAGGCCGCGCTGCAGTGCTTCATCCCACAGCAACGACGAGTCACCTCGCCCGCCTTCGCATTCGCTGCTTCCGTTGTACATCTCGACGCCGGCCAGGTGCGGCGCATTGTCGAAGGCATACGAGCCCGCACCCGTCCAGTAGGGGTGCGCCAGGTATGCGACACCGCCCTGATCGTGCGCCCACAGCGCTCCGGCCTCAACAGACGGAAAGGTCCGCTGTTCCCAATGTTCTTCGACGTTGATCATCCAGTTTCGACGATCACCGCCCGGATCCTCCGGGATGTCGTGGATTCCGTAAACCAGCAGATCGGCAGTCCAACCGACGGGGCCGAGGTCCACGGTCAGTTCCGCCGCCGGCACCATCATGATCTCGGGCACGTCGTCAACCGTCGCGAGTCGCCAGTGGTCAGTGAGGGCGAGCACGTCGAAACCAGCGGTCGCATACTGACGCGCAACCGCTTTTGGAGGCAGGTCACCGTCACTCACCGTGGAGTGGGTATGCAGTGCACAACGCAGCCATTCACCTGCACGCTCAAATACGTTGGTGTCTGGGGGCATTAGGGTCTCACTGCTCGTCGCGTCACATCCGCGCCCTGACCCTACCCCGCTTCGACTGAACGTTCAGACGAAATGGGAGATCCGCCGGGCCGCACTCGGCAGCCACTGAGCTAGAACTTGATTCCCAATTCTTGAAATTCAAATGCTGTTCACGCTGTGTTCGGGTGCTGCGCAGAGCCTTCCTGGGTTCAGCCGGCTTCGACCCCAGGCTTCGGCGCCGGGGCAGGCAGCGCCGAGTACAGGTCGCGCTCCAGCGCTTCGGTCGCGGCGGCGGAGGCCGGTGCCGAGATCGCGAACACGTCGATCACCGAGGAGCCCAGTGTGGTGATCTTGGCCCAGGTGATGTCCACGCCGGCGCGTTCAAACACCGCCGTCAGCACAGCAAGCAATCCGGTCCGGTCCGACGCACGGATCTCCACCAGCTTGCGATCTGGCTGACCGCCGTCGTGCCAGAGAATCTTCGGCGGGGCCGGCGCCGCCGCAGGCACAGCGGGCTTGGGTGCACCCGCCGGTTCACTGCCGTACCGGGATGTTTCGTGGTCGCGCTTCTGTAGCGAGTCGATTGCGTCGAGTTCACCGTCGAGGGCAAGGATGAACTGCTGCCGCACCAGTTCAGGTGCCGGAGGAGAGCCGAACAGCGGGGACACCACGAAGGTGTTGATGGCTGATCCGTCCGCGCTGTTGACCGTCGCCGAATGCACGCTCAGTGAGTTGAGCGCCAGCACCCCGGCGGCCTTGGACAGCAGACCGCGTCGATCCGGGGCGATCATCGTCACTGCGAAGGTGTGCGGCGAATCCCCCGGCACCATGTCGACATGCACCGCACCATCACGGGCGATCAGAAGATGTTCGGCCGGAATGGGTTCTGGATGCGGTTCTTCATCACCGGCAAGCAGTACACGACAGCGGCGCACCAGGTCGCCGATCAGCGTGGCCTTCCAGTCACCCCACACTCCTGGCCCGGTGGCCAACGAGTCAGCCTCGGAAAGGACAGCCAGCAATTCGAGCAACACCGGATCGCGATCGATTGCCTCCACAACACTGGCGGCGGTCGCCGGGTCGGCGAGATCGCGATGGGTGGCCGTTGATGGCAGCAGGAGGTGATGGCGGACCATATCCGATAGCAGCTGGACGTCAGAAGGCCACAACCCCAGCCGATTTCCCACTCGGACGGCCAGTTCTGCGCCGACCACGCTGTGATCGCCACCCCGGCCCTTGCCGATATCGTGGAGGAGGGCACCCAACGCCAGAAGATCCGGGCGCGACACCTGGGTCGTGAATCTGCTTGCGCGCGAAACAGTTTCGACCAAGTGACGGTCTACCGTCCAGATGTGGATCGGATCACGCGGCGGAAGATCTCGTACTGCACCCCACTCCGGGAAAAGCCTCCCCCACAGACCCGTCCGATCCAGCGCCTCGATCGTGGTCACCGTCGTCGGCCCGGCTGTCAGCAGAACCAGCAGGTCATCGAGTGCATCCCGCGGCCAGGGCGTGCGCAGCTCCGGTGCTGTCTCGGCCAGCCGACCCAGGGTGGATGCCGCGATCGGAATACCAGTCGTCGCCGACGCCGCGGCGACCCGCAGCACCAGACCGGGATCGCGTTGCGGCTTGGCGTTGCGGGCCAGGACCACCTCACCGCCGAACTCGACCACACCCTCATCCAAGGGCCTGCGGGCCGGACGGCGAAGCGCCGAAAGACCCCGGCGCGGAAGCGAGTTGGCGGCGGTTCGCAGGCCGGCGTCAACGTAGTAGCTCACGGTGCGGGCGGCGTCGGAGAGTACCCGGGCCAGTTCGAACCGGTCACCGACGCCCAGCGCGGCGCCGGTCTCATCGGCATACTGGGCCAGCAGCTGGTCGCGGCTGCGTTTGGATACCCGGTGCAGTTCGGTACGGACGTTGAGTAGCGCCAGGTGCGCCGACGCCAGCGAGCCGGCCGGCGAGTCCGGGGCACGGACCGGGTGGACGTCGGCCAGTTGTGCGATCGCCAGTGAGTTGAGCAATTGGACGTCGCGCAGGCCGCCCATACCACTCTTGAGATCGGGTTCGGCCCGGTGGGCAATCTGGCCACTGCGTTGCCAGCGCGCACTGGCCTGTTCTACGAGTTCGTCGAAACGTGACGAGATGCCGGCACGCCACTGCCGGCGTGCTCCACCGATCAGCGACGACGACAAATCCTCGTCACCGGCGATATGCCGGGCCTCGAGCATCGCCAGCCCGGCCGACATCTCACCACCGGCCACCTGCAGTGCCTCCGCAGGAGTTCGCACGCTGTGGTCGAGCCGGATATTGGCGTCCCACAGCGGATACCACAACAGTTCAGCGACCTGGGTCACCACATCGGTGGGCATATTGTCGTGCAACAGCATGAGATCGAGGTCTGAATAGGGAGCTAGTTCGCGCCGACCCAGTCCACCGGTTGCGACTATGGCGAACCCACTGTTGGCCGTGATGCCGATTTCAGCGGCTTTGGTGGTCAGCCACAGTTCATGCAAATCCAGAAGAGCCTCGCGCACAGTCGCAGCATCCAGCCGTCGTTGGCCGCCGTCGAGAAGTTGCCGACTCGCGGCTGCGAGATCTGTTGCCGGCTGAGGCGACGCCGTCGCCGGTGGTGTCCACCGACCGGCGGCGGCGTCGCTTGCCCGCTTCGTCATCTGGTGTCCCCGACTCCCATCACCGTTGCCCTCCGGGCACGGTGTTTATAGAGCGTCGGTTCCCCGCTCGCCGGTGCGAACCCGGACTATGGTCTCCACCGGGCTGACCCAGACCTTGCCGTCACCGATCTTGCCGGTGCGGGCAGCAGCCACGATGGTGTCAACCACCTTGTCGGCGGCGGCGTCATCGACGACCACCTCGACTCTGACCTTGGGCACGAAGTCGACGGCATACTCGGCTCCGCGGTAGACCTCGGTATGGCCCTTCTGTCGCCCGTAGCCCTGGACTTCGCTGACCGTCATACCGTGAACGCCCAACTCCTCCAGACCGGTCTTGACGTCCTCGAGTGTGAACGGCTTGATGATCGCAGTTATCAGCTTCATATCCCTCATACCTCCGCGCCGTGCCGAGAAAGAGCCGAGCCGCCACCGGACATCGCGAAGTCGTACGCGGTCTCCGCGTGTTCGGCTTCGTCGATACCGGCCGCCTCGGCCTCGCGGTCAAGCCGCAGTCCGATGGTGTATTTCAAGAGCAAGGCCAAGATAGCCGTGACGACGGCCGAGTACCCCAGAACCGCGAACGCACCCACGGCCTGACGCCACAACTGGTCGGTTCCGCCGCCGTAGAACAGGCCGGCGACGGCCGCTGGCGCCTCGGGCGCGGCGACCAGACCAATCATGAGGGTCCCGAACAACCCGCCGACCAGGTGCACACTGACGACGTCGAGCGAATCGTCGAAGCCGAATTTGAATTTCAGTCCGACTGCCAGGGCGCAGAGGATCCCCGCCCCGGCGCCGATCACCAGAGCGCCCACCACATTCACCGATGAGCACGCCGGGGTGATGGCGACCAATCCGGCCACCACGCCCGAGGCCGCACCCAGGGTGGTGGCATGGCCGTCCCGGATTCGCTCGGTGAGCAGCCAGCACAGCATGGCCGCGGCGGTGGCGATGGTGGTGGTGATGAATGTGGTGCCGGCAATACCCCCGGAGGAGACCGCAGAACCCGCGTTGAACCCGTACCACCCGAACCACAGCAGACCCGCGCCCAGCATCACGAAGGGCAGGTTGTGCGGACGCATCGGTGTTCCCGGCCAGCCATACCGCTTGCCGAGGACGATAGCCAGCACCAGTCCGGCGACACCGGCATTGATGTGCACCGCGGTTCCGCCTGCGAAGTCGATCGCCTTGAGTTTGGTAGCGATCCAGCCTCCGGTCTCGGCGGTGACGCCGTCGAACGCGAACACCCAGTGCGCGACCGGGAAGTACACGAACGTGGCCCACAGGCCCGCGAATACCAGCCAGCCGCCGAACTTCAGCCGGTCGGCCACCGCACCGGAGATCAGTGCGACGGTGATGATCGCGAACATCAGCTGAAACGCCACGAACACCGTCTGTGGAATCGTTCCGGCCAATGGGATGCCGACCGCTTCAACCGCTTCGATGCCCGCGCTCGGATCGGCGATCACCTCGATGACGGCATTGCCTCCGATGAGGCCTTTGAGTCCGAAGTACTGGCTCGGATCACCGAAGAGGTTGTTGACGTCATTGCCGAAGGCCAGCGAATAGCCGTACAGCACCCAGAGCACCGTCACGACGCCCATGGAAGCGATGCTCATCATGATCATGTTGAGCACGCCCTTGGCGCGAACCATGCCGCCGTAGAAGAAAGCCAGACCTGGTGTCATCAGCAATACCAGCGCCGAACTCGCCAGCATCCACGCCGTGTCACCGGTGTCCGGCACACCCAAGACCGGGAATTGGTCCACTCGCAGTTCCCTCCTTCGGAGTCGCGGTCGAGCACCGACGACTTAGGTAGAACAGTGCGCAGGTGTTGTTTCCGGAAAGACGCTCTGGTGTTTCGTACAGGTGAACGGATGGCCGGACTAGGTTTCGCTGTTGTTACATGCTGGGATTCGCCTCGGCAGGATCCCCGTGTGCGTCAACCCAGCAGCGCATCGACGAACGCGGCGGGCTCGAAGGGCGCCAGATCGTCGGGACCCTCGCCGAGGCCGACCAGCTTCACCGCCACACCGAGTTCCTGTTGAACGCGGAACACAATGCCGCCCTTGGCAGTTCCGTCAAGTTTGGTCAACACGACCCCGGTGATGTCGACGACGTCGGCGAACACCCGGGCCTGTGCCAGTCCGTTCTGTCCGATGGTGGCATCCAGAACCAGCAGCACCTCGTCGACGGCGGCGCGCTTTTCCACGACCCGTTTGACCTTGCCGAGTTCGTCCATCAGACCAGTCTTGGTATGCAACCGGCCCGCGGTATCGATGACGACGACGTCGGCACCGACGGCGATACCCCTATCTACGGCGTCGAAGGCGACCGAAGCCGGATCGGCGCCCTCAGCACCGCGCACCACCTCCGCGCCGACTCGCGCGGCCCAGCTCTGCAACTGATCGGCCGCGGC
>JBMOKE010000221.1:0-3577 GCA_049315425.1 Mycobacterium sp.
TCTGCATCGGCCCGGTCGGGTTGACCGCGGAAGCGATGGTAGAGGCGGCGGCCTACCAGAGTCGCCAGGATCAACCCGCCGATCACGGTGATCGCGGTGAGCAGCTTTCCGTAGGCGTTGGCGTGGACCGATAGCCGCACCGGTTCGCCCAGTTGCACCCCGTCTGGGGTTCGCAGGGTGATGTCAACGGCGACGCGCTGGGTGACGCGGACTTCGACAGGCACCCGAAGCGGAAGGTAGCCCGGGGGCAATTCCTGCTCGCCGATATCCGTCACCGACATGCCCGGCGGGGCGTCTACCTCCAGGCGCACCCGGATCGGGACCGCGAGGTCATTGCGCAGCGCCAGTGGCAGCGCGCTGCTTTCGGTGGCCAGTGTGTAGGAGTCGCCGGGGTTGACGATCGTCACCGCGCGGAACAGATCCTCGATGGTCGAGCCGACAACGGCCAGTCGTTGACGGGCGATGTCGTTGCGGCTGTCCGGCGGCTCGATCTGGCTCAACGCCCGCAGCATGTCTTCGCGCAGCGGAGCGGTGTACCCCAGCCCGGTCAGACCGGTGCGGGCGTCGGTGGCCAGGGCCGCATTGAGTCCCCACAGTCGGCTCACCTGGTTGCCGATCGTCGCCACCACATCCTCATCGAAGCCACCCGGAACCTCGCTCGGCAGATCCGGGGTCGCCGGTTGGGCGGCGGCGGCGTCGCTGATCACCGCCACCAACGGGCGTGGACTGGCCAGGCCCGCCCGAACCGCATTGGCCAGGGCCGTCAGCATCGCGCGGGCATCGTCGGGCTGGGGGCTCCACTTGAGCGGCGGCAGCAGGATCTGACCGCGCGGTTCAATCCCCGGTTGCAGGGCCCGCCACAGCATGGCCGCCACGGCATCCTGGCGGCGAGCTACCGGCGAGTGTTGCTCGACCGGCACGCTGAGTGCGGGGCCGAGGTAGGTCGGCAGGCCCGGGTCCGTGCCGACGCCGGCCAGTGCGGCCCCCACGGCGGGGTCGAAGGGTGCTTCCACGACCTCGGGGGAAAGCCGCCGCGGCGTCAGGTCGGCGGTGAATGGCGCCCCGTCTGACGCGTCCGCCGACGGGTCCGCAGCGATCGCGACCGTGGGCGCCTGGGAATTGAGCAGATCGAGTGCGGGCGCGCTCAGCGGGCCGTCACCGAGGATGGTGACCCCACGGACGGACGTGACACCGAGGATCCGGTCGACGATGTCGGCCGAGGCGACGGTTGCGGCCGCACTGAGCCGTGGGTCGCCGACCCGGTGCAGGGCGCCGAGGTCAGCCTGGGCATAGGGCGTGGCGGTCACACACATCCGGCCGGACAGACCCCGCAACCGGTCCAGCCAGCCCGCCGCGGCGGCCTCGCCGCTGCCGGGTTGGGTGGCGGCGCCGGCCCCGCCGGGGGCGTCCGACACGACATAGCCGGCTGTCATAGCGTTCACGGTGACCAAGAGGTCGGGGTCGACAGCCAGGCAGAGCGCGTCGGCGAGGCGGCTGTCCGGGTCGATCGCTCCCGGACTGATCGCGAACTCGGCTGCCGCCAGCAGTGTCTCGAGGCGCCCGCCCGGGGCCAGGGATACGGCGAGGTCGTCATTCATCAGCCTGACCGGGGTGGTACCTCCGGGAACCCCCGGCGCCAGCCGCGGCCTGTCGGCCAATGGCCACAGCATGGTGATCGCCACGGGTTTGGTGGTATCCGGGGCCACTGCATCCGTCAACGGGTTGCCGCTGGCGGGATCGGCGGGGACTCCGGTCACCGGCAACAGAAACCGAGCCGCGTCGAGCCGGGCCGGTGCACCGTAGTCCGGGGTGCCGTTGACATTGACCAGGAGCGGGTATACCCCGGGTACCGCGATGCCCAATGACGGCTGCGGGCTCTGTCTGATCGGTACCGACAAGGTGAATCCAACAGCTTGCCCGCGACCGAGTTCGGTTGCCACGGTGACGAATTCACCCACTGCCTCGTATTGTTCACCGGTGCTGTCGAGACTGGTTCTGAGTTCCGAAGACGAGGTCACCGCCGCGCCGTGCTCCAAACGTGCCACCACGTCGCGGACTGGTCGATCGCCGACGTTGGTCACGGTTGCGGTCACGGTCACGGCCGGGTCGCTGGAGGTGGTGACCACATCCGGAGTGACACTGTCGAGGCGCAGCTTGAGGAATTCCGAGCCGGGCTCTCCCGCTGCGGTCGGGGGTAAGGACGGCAGTAACAGCAGCGCCAACAGACCAAGAACGACAACGATGATCCGGGGTGCGACCGTGACCCGCAGCAGCACGGTCACGCGCCCGAACCGCGGCCGTTCGTCCGAGGCTCGCCCGACGCCTCGTCGGGGGAAGGACGCTTGCGGGTGCGGGTGGCCGAATGGGTTTGGGGACGCAGTTGAGGCGTGGTTGGTGGCAAAGGAGGCAGAGCCGCGGGGCCGTCCGATTGCAGGAGGGCGATGAGCTCGTGGGCGACCTTGGCCAGGCGTCGCTCATCGGCGTAGGCCAGCCGTCTCGGAAGTTCAGTGACGGGCACCCAGGCCACTTCGGCGACCTCGACGTCCTCGTCGCACAACTCTCCGCCGGAGAACCGCAGCAGGTAGTGGTGCACGGTCTTGTGAACCCGGCGTCCCTCGGTGACGAACCAGTAGTCGATGCTGCCCAGTGCCGCCAGCACATGCCCGTGAATTCCGGTCTCTTCGGCGACCTCCCGGATGGCGGTCTGTTCGGCGGTCTCGCCCTGCTCGATATGTCCCTTGGGCAACGACCAGATCATCCGTCCGCGGCGGTCCATGCGGCCGATCAGCGCGGCCAATTGCTCTTCGCGCGGTCTGTCGAGGCCGTCGATGACGAGTCCGCCGGCGGAGATTTCGTGCACGGTGCGCAGCCGGGAACCTTGGCGGCGACGCGGGCGAGAAGCGCTCGGCGCGGGTGCCGCGGGTGTGGTGGTGGGGTCTGCTGCGATGGGCGGATCGGTGCTCAGCGCTGGACCGGAGTCGGCGCCGCCGTGCTGGCCGGCTAACTGCTCTGGCGGACCGCTTGGCCGGCGGCCGCGACCCCGACCTCGCCGCCGTCGTGGTTTGGCCCGCTCGCCCTCCGACACCCATGCGATAGTAGCTGGCACGCATAAGCACGCCTGGCCGCACTCGCCGGTCGTGGCCTGCGAGGCGAGCATTAGGCTCACCGGACGTGCCCGAAGCTACACCCCAGGATGAGCTGCTCAGACGGGCAGCCGTCGAACTCCAGCGGCAGGGTCCGCTGCTCGCCGACATCGGTCGCCTGTTCGCGGCGGCGGGCCACCAGCTGTATCTGGTGGGCGGCAGCGTTCGGGACGCGGTCCTCGGCCGGCTGACCACGGACCTCGACTTCACCACCGATGCCCGGCCAGAGACGGTGCAGGAGATCGTGCGCCCCTGGGCCGACGCGATGTGGGATACCGGGATCGCCTACGGCACCGTCGGCGTGGGTAAGGCGGATCAGCGTCTGGAGATCACCACGTTTCGGGCGGATAGCTATGACCAGATTTCCCGGAACCCGGAGGTGCGCTTCGGGGATCGCCTCGAGGACGACCTGGTGCGGCGCGACTTCACCGCCA